>DATJTQ010000023.1:0-7295 GCA_035503355.1 Solirubrobacteraceae bacterium | reverse complement strand
AGGAGAGGAGCAACAACGTGCGGAGGGGAACGCGCGACGTCCACGCTCAGCATCGTCCGTTGCCATGAGTCATGGCGCGATGGCCCGGCATTAGCCTGACGGCGGCGATCGTCGCGCTCTCGGCTGCGCTGTCCGCGCCGCCGGCCATCGCGACAGGCCCGAGCCCGCAGCGGGCTCCCGCCAGCACGCCCACGCCGTCACCCGACCCGGCGCCGTCAGCGCAGTCGCACCCGGGCACCACGACGGCGCCGAGCACGCACGTGTCGGACACGCCGCTGAGTCACCGGCAGGCGCCTGTCGTGACCGTGACGCCGTCGCAGGAGCCGGCCGTCAGCACGCCCTCGGCGCCCACGTCGGCGCCGACGCACCGCGCTCGTCACCACGTCGTGGCCACGGTCAGGCACCGGCACAAGGTGGCGAAGCCAGCGCGCCGTCACCGGGCCCCGGCGCACCACCCGAGCCCGGTCACGCGGCCCGCGCCCCCGGTCGTCGCACCGCACGTCGCCGCCCGCGCGGCGCCGAACCACAACAACGGCGCGATGCTGCTGGCGGGGGCGCTGGTGTTGCTGCTGCTCGCGGGGGCGAGCCTGGTGCTGCTGCGGGTGGCGAACCGGTTGCAGCGGGAGATCGCGGGGTCGGCGGCGTGACATTCCGGCGGCTGTTGACGTCGTGCGCGGGCGTTGCGGCTCTTGGCGCCGTCCTCGCCGGTGGAGCCTCAGCTGACTCCGGCACGGTGAGCGCGGTGTGTGGCGCGCCCGGCCAGAGTTCGCCTCCAGCGTGCTCTTCGGCCTGGTACACGAACCCGGTGTCGGTCGTATGGAACATCACGGGTGGTAGTCCCGTGACGACGCCATCGGGGTGCCAGGACAGCGTGTACAGCACGGACCAGGTGACGCCGCTGTCGTGCTCGGTGAGCTTCACCGGAGGCACGACTTCGACGCTCAGTTTCACGCTCCACGTCGAGGTTTCCACCCCCACCGCGACCGCCACCCCCGACCGCCCCCCGGACGCCAACGGCTGGTACAACCACCCGGTCACGATGACCCTCGCGGGCAGCGCGTTCTCGGGCATCGCCTCGTGCACGGCGCCCCAGACCTACGCCGGCCCCGCCACCACGTCAACCGCGCTGGCCGGCAGCTGCACCGACAACGCGGGCAAGACCGCCGGCGCCAGCTTCCCCTTCCGCTACGACGCGACCCCTCCCAGCCTCACCGCCACCTCCCAGCCGGCCGACGGCTCGGTGAACGTGAGCTGGCAGGCGAGCGCCGGCCCGGCGCCGCTGGAGTGGGTCCAGGTCTCCCGTGACCCCGGCGCGTCCGGGGCGGCGGCCGGGGTTGTGTACCAGGGCGCGGGCCGGTCCTACGACGACAAACGGGTGCGCAACGGCACGCGGTACACGTACACGATCACCGCGATGGACCAGGCCGGCAACGTGTCGCGGCGCACGGTGTCGGCGAAGCCGGGCATGCGGCTGCTGACGCCGGCGGCGGGGGCGCGGCTCGGCGCTCCGCCCACGCTCAGCTGGACCGCGATCCCGAAGGCCTCGTACTACAACGTGCAGCTGTTCAAAGGCGGCTCCAAGATCCTCAGCGCGTGGCCGACCACGGCGAGCTTCAAGCTCGCGCGCCGCTGGACGTTCGCCGGCCGGCGCCACCGGCTCGCCGCCGGGCGTTACCGCTGGTACGTGTGGCCCGGCTATGGCGCGCAGAGCGCCAACAAGTACGGCAAGCCCGTCGGGCACGCCACGTTCGTCATCAGATGATTCTGAGCTCCAAGCTGGCTAGCCAGCCAGTACGATTGACGGCGTCGATCGGCCCGTCAGGAGGAGCAGGTGACATCAACTCGTCGTGACCTCGACCAGGCGCTGCAAGGCGACCTTGACCAGGTGCTGGTGACCGAGCGTGAGCTGTGGATCGACGGCCCGCCGCACCCGCTCTTTGCCCGGATGCGCAGCGAATGCCCTGTCCACTGGACCTCGCGCATCGGCGAGTACCCCAACGAGCCGGGGTACTGGTCGATCACCCGGCCCGACGACATCCACACCGTCAGCCGCGACTGGAGGACCTACTCCTCCGAGCTGGGCGGCGTCACCGCCGTCACCGACGGTTTCCCCCTCGAGCTGAGCCGGGCGATGTTCATCGGAATGGACCCGCCGAAGCACGACCGGCTCAAGATGCTCTTTCAGGCGGGGTTCACGCCCAAGCGGATCGCCGCCCACGAGGACGCCATCCGGGAGATCACCACCCGTGTGCTTGACCGGCTCGAGGGGCGCGACAGCTGCGACCTCGTGGCCGACGTGGCCCAGCCGATCGTGTCGCGCGTGATCGGGAGCTTCATGGGCGTGCCCGAGGAGGACGACGCCATCTGGGCCAAGCTCCTGAATGCCTCGCTCGCCGCCGGGGATCCGGACCTCGCCCCCGAGGGCATGGAGAGCATCATGGCCAACGAGATCCCGGAGATCTTCCGCCGCTGCACGGAGCTCATCGCCGCCCGGCGCGATACCCCCACGGACGACCTCACCTCCGTGCTGGTCCACGCCGAGATCGACGGGCAGAAGCTCGAGGAGCACGAGATCGTCATGGGCTTCTTCCTGCTCATGGCCGCAGGCAACGACAGCACCAAGGCCACCTACTGCAGCGGGATGAAGGCGCTGATGCAGCACCCCGAGGAGCGCCAGGCCCTGCTGGACGACCCCTCACTGATCCCCAGCGCCGTGGAGGAGTCGCTGCGGATGTTCCCCGCCTTTGCCCACTTCCGGCGCACCGCGACCTGCGACGCCGAGATCGCCGGGCAGCAGATCCGCGAGGGCGACAAGGTGGTCATGTGGTACGTCTCCTCCAACCGCGACACGTCGCGCTACGAGGACCCGGATCGCTTCGATGTGCGGCGCAACCCCGAGCACCAGGCCTTCGGCGCGGGCGGCCGGCACTTCTGCCTGGGGACCGCACTGGCCCGCCTGGAGCTGCGGATCATGCTCGCGGAGACGCTGGCCCGCTACCCGGAGATGGAGCTCGCCGGGCGCACGACATTCGTCGAGTCGGGCTTCATCAACCAGCTCAAGACGCTGCCGGTGACGCTCGGGCCGCGCCGCGGCTGACCCGCGTCGCGGCTGACCCGCGTCGCGGCTGACCCGTGCCTAGGCCCAGCCCGACCAGGGAGACCGCGCCGCCGCGGCCTCCTCGTCGGCGCGGATCACGTGCATGACGGCGTTGATGAGCGCCAGGTGCGTGAACGCCTGCGGGAAGTTGCCGAGGTGGCGGCCGGTCTGGGGGTCGATCTCCTCGGCGTAGAGCCCCAGGGGGCTGGCGTAGCCGAGCAGCCGCTCGCACAGGGAGCGGGCGCGGTCAAGCTCGCCGATCTCGCACAGTGCCGAGACGAGCCAGAACGAGCAGATGAGGAACGTCCCCTCCTTGCCCTCCAGGCCGTCGTCGGTCTCCTCGGTGCGGTAGCGCAGGACCAGCCCGCCCTCGGTCAGCTCATCGGCGATGGCGAACACCGTGGCGCGGATGCGCTCGTCGTCGGGGGGCAGGAAGCGCATCAGCGGCAGCAGCAGCAGCGCCGCGTCCAAGGCCTCGGTGTCGTAGTGCTGGACGAACACACCGCGCTCGTCGACGCCGTTGGCCAGCACGTCGGCCTTGATCTCGTCGGCCGCCTCGCGCCAGCGCCGGGCGCGGGTGAAGTCCTCGCGCAGCTCGGCCAGCCGGGCGCCGCGGTCACACGCCACCCAGCAGAACACCTTCGACGAGGTGAAGTGCTTGGGCTCGCCGCGGACCTCCCAGATGCCGCGGTCGGGCTCGCGCCAGTTCTCGATGGCCTGCTCCACCTGGCGCTGGAGGATGCGCCAGACGCGATCGTCGAGCGAGTCGCGGCTGCGGGTGTGCAGGTACACGGAGTCCAGGAGCGCACCCCACACGTCGTGCTGGCGCTGCTCGTAGGCGGCGTTGCCGACGCGCACCGGGCGCGCCCGCTCGTAGCCCTCGAGGTGCTCCAGGATGTACTCGTCCAGCTGGCGCTCGCCGTCGAGGCCGTACATGACCTGGAGCTGCTCCTCGCCGGCGGCGACGTCGGCGATGAAGTAGAAGAAGTCGTTGGCCTCCCACTCAAAGCCCAGTGAGAGCAGGGCCCACAGCATGAAGGTCGAGTCGCGGATCCAGCTGTAGCGGTAGTCCCAGTTGCGCTCGCCCTGCGGGGTCTCGGGCAGCGAGGTGGTGGCCGCGGCCAGGAGGGCGCCGCTGGGCGCGTAGGTGAGTCCCTTCAGCGTGAGCGCCGACCGCTGCAGGAAGGTCCGCCACGGATGATCGGGGAAGTTGCCGCGGTCGAGCCAGTGCTGCCAGTGGTGGGCGGTCCACACCAGGCGCTCGTAGGCGGTGTCGATGTCCTGGGGCGGGGCGTGCTCTGACCACGACAGCGCTGCGTACACGGTCTCGCCCTCCTTCATCAGGTGGCGGGCCGTGGCCCGGCTGCCCTCGAAGCCGAGTCGCAGATCGGTGGTGAGGCGTAGCTCCACGCTGCCGTCCTTGCTGCGCGCCACGCCCTCGTTGTAGCCGTCGCCCGTGTACTCCCAGTTGGCGGGGTCGCGGCCGTAGTCGAACTTGGGCTCGCAGTCGAGCAGCAGCTGGACCTCGCCGTTGACGCAGCGCACGGTGCGCAGCAGGACGTGATCCGCGTCGTAGTCGGTGGGGGCACGGCGATGCGTGTGCGACCGGTCGCGCTCGTGATGCCAGCCGCCGATGAGCAGGACGTCGCGGACGATGATCCACCCCGAGCCCGAGCCCCAGCTGGTCTCCAGCACCATCGTGCCGGGGAGATAGCGCCGGGCGGCGGGGACCGTGGAGCCGTCGGGGCCGAGACTGAAATGGCCGGCGTCGCGGTCCAGGATGGCGCCGAAGATGCTGGGCGAGTCGACGCGGGGCAGGCACATCCACTCGATCGCTCCTGACGGTGCCACCAGCGCGACCGTCTCGCAATCGGAGAGGAACGCGTACTCGGCGATCGGCGGAAACGCGCTGGTGCCCGTCGTGGGAGCGTACTCGCGCTCGCGCGCGGGCGACGACGGCGCCGGGGCGGGCGCCGGGCGGGTGTCCAGCTGAGGGCTGTTGGCTTCCTCGCGCAAGGTCGGCAGTATCAACGCTTACCCGTTAAACGCAATCTGTGGTCGCCCGCTCTCACCAGAACGGGCGGTTTGCGGCGGTTTTGTCAGCCTCCGAGCCCGCCCAGGAAGGTGAAGGGGTTGAACGGACGGTGCTCGTAGACCACGCGCCGGTTCTGTTCCACCACCACCTCGCTGCCGGGAGGCGCCTCGCCGCGCAGCCGCTCGGCGAGCGCCTGGGCGCTGTCCTCATCGGTGGCCCCGATGAGGAGGTAGCTCCAGCGATGGACATGCGCGATGCCCTCGCTGTCAAGCCGATGGGAGAGCTCGGAGGCGTCGTGGCGTGAGTGCAGCTGGACGCGGACCTCGAAATCCGGGTACCCCTGCTCGGCGGACTCCTCGCGCTCGTCCTCGACGCGCTCCTCGCGCTCGTGCTCGGCGTCGGCCGCCGTGACCGGCTCAGGCTCGTCGGGGCTCTCCCACTCCTCGGACACCGGATGCCAATGGGCGACCTCGATGGTCACGTCGCGCTTGTGCTCGGTGGCCAGCCGCCCGACGAGGTCGGCGGCGCGCTGCGCCTGCTCCCGCGAGCCGGCGTAGGCAAACAGCACGGGACCGTCGACCGAGAGCACGATCCTGTCGTGGAAGGCCGCGTTGAGATCGTGCTCTAGCTCGTCGGCGTTGAGCTGTTCGGTGATCGACCGGGCCAGTCCGTCGTCGCGGACGTCGACCCGCACGCGCCAGTCGTCGTTCATGGCCGGACACAGTAGCGCGGCGCCGTCTGACACCCCCGGCCGGCAACCGACCGGAATGCCGACTCCGCCTGCGTAGGATGAGAGGAGAAATGAGTTCAGGCAATCGAGGATTTGCGGCGTCGCACGGCGCGGGCGGAAGCGGGTTCATGCGCTCGACGCGTGGCTCGGGCAAGAAGCCGCCCGAGCTGATGGACCCCACCCGCGAGCGCGACCGCGGCCGGATCCTCGCCCTGTTCAGGCCCTACCGGCTGCGTCTGGCCGTCGTGCTGGTGATGATCATCGTCTCGGCGGGGGTGAGCATGATCAACCCCTTCCTGATCCGCGACACCCTCAACGAGGGTCTGGGCCAGCACAACACGACCCTGCTCACCGAGCTGGTGTTGGCGATGATCGGTATCGCCATCTTCACCAACGCCACCAGTGTGTGGCAGACCTACCTGTCCAACCAGGTCGGCCAGCGGGTCATGCACGACCTGCGCGCCGCGGTCTACCGCCATCTGCAGCGCATGTCGCTGGCCTTCTTCACGCGCACGCGCACGGGGGAGATCCAGTCACGGATCGCCAACGACATCGGCGGGCTGGACAGCGTGGTCACCACCACGGCGACGACGATCGCCTCCAACGTCACCACGGTGATCGCGGCGCTGGTGGCCATGTTGCTCCTGGACTGGCGCCTGGCGCTGTTTGCGCTGGTCTTCATCCCACCGTCGGTGTGGGGGACCCGGCGCGTGGGCAAGATCCGCCGCCGGATCACCACCGAGCAGCAGAAGCGCCTGGCCGATCTGTCGGCACTGGTGGCCGAGTCGCTGTCGGTGTCGGGGATCATGCTCGGCAAGACGATGGGCCGCGGCAGCGACCTCGCGGAGCGGTTCACCGGCGACTCCAAGGGGATCGCCGACCTGGAGGTCCGCAGCCGCATGGCGGGCCGCTGGATGATGGCGACGATCCAGTTCATCTTCTCCGTGCAGCCGGTGATCATCTACTGGCTGGCCGGGCAGTCGTTCATCGGCACGATCGACATCGGCACCGTCGTGGCCTTCACCACGCTGCTCACGCGGCTGCTCTTCCCCATCAACTCCCTGCTCGGCACGCAGGCCGACCTCGAGTCCTCGATGGCCCTGTTTGACCGCATCTTCGAATACCTCGACCTGCCGATCGACATCGTCGAGGCTGAGGATCCGGTCACCCTGCGCCCCGAGGAGGTCCTGGGGGAGGTCCGCTTCGAGAACGTCTCCTTCCGCTACGCCGTGCCCCAGGCCGGACGGGCCGAAGAGGACTGGACGCTGCGCCAGATCGACCTCATCGTCCCGGCGGGCACGCGCACCGCGATCGTCGGCGAGACCGGCGCGGGCAAGACGACTCTCGGCTACCTGGCGGCGCGGCTATATGAGCCCCAGGAGGGGCGAGTCACCATCGACGGCGTGGACATCCGCAACGTGTCGCTGGCCTCG
>DATJTQ010000022.1:0-11025 GCA_035503355.1 Solirubrobacteraceae bacterium | reverse complement strand
TCCGATCATCGGCGGCGCCATTGCGGGAGGGGTGATCGCGCTCATCATCGCCAGCTCGAGCACCTCCACCAAAACCGTGACGACGACCGTCGTCCAGCAGGGCAGCTCCAGCACCTCGGCCGAGCCGACGTCGTTCAAGAGTGGGACCGGACTGAGCATCAACCAGATCTACAAGGCCGCGAGTCCCGGCGTGGTTGACATCAAGGTGACCGCGCAGTCCTCCAACCAGGGCTTCGGTTTCTTCGGCGGCGGGCAGAGCGGCGTCACCGAGGGCGAGGGCGCCGGCGTCGTCTACAACACCAAGGGCGACATCCTCACCGACGAGCACGTGGTGGCCAACGCCACCTCGGTGCAGGTCAACTTCCAGGACGGGAAGAGCGTGCCGGCCAAGGTGGTCGGGACCGATCCGTCGACCGACGTGGCCGTGATCCACGTCGAGGTGCCCACCTCCGAGCTTCACCCGATCCCGCTCGCGGACTCCTCGCAGGCGCAGGTGGGCGACCCGGTGGTGGCCATCGGCAGCCCCTTCAGCCTCCCCGAGACGACCACGACGGGCATCGTGAGCCAGACCGGGCGCAGCATCCAGGCGCCCAACCAGTACACGATCCCGGACGCGATCCAGACCGACGCGGCCATCAACCCCGGCAATTCCGGCGGCCCGCTGCTGGACGCCGACGGTCACGTTCTGGGCCTCAATGACCAGATCGAGACCAACAACCAGACCGCCGGCGGCGAGGGCTCCAGCTCCGGCGTGGGCTTTGCCGTCCCGTCCGACACGGTCAAGCAGGTCGCCGACGAGATCATCGCCGGCCACAAGGTGGAGCACTCCTTCGTCGGCGTGTCGCTGCCGGCGGGCGGCGGGAGCAGCGCGAAGATCCTTCAGATCAAGTCCAACTCGCCGGCCTCGCGCGCCGACCTGCAGGTGGGAGACGTGGTCAGCGCCATCAACGGCACCCCGATCACCACCTCCGACGCGTTCATCGCCACGATCGACAAGTACAAGCCGGGTCAGAAGGTGACCCTGTCGATCCAGCGCTCGGGCCAGACCAAGCAGATCCAGGTCACGCTGGCCCAGCGGCCGGCCCAGACGCCCAGCGGCGGCTGACCCTCAGCCTCGCGCTCGACTCAGGCGCTCGCGGCTCCCGCCAGGCGACGGCGGCGGGTCGCGAGCGTCATCGAGAGCGCACCTCCGATCGCCACCAGCGCGATGAGCAGCGGCCCCAGGGCGCCGTTGCCGAAGGCCGAGGCCACCGCATAGGCCCCCGCGCCGAAGAGGCCGGCGGTCGGCAGCGTGATCACCCACGCGGCCACGATCGATCCGGCCACGCCCCAGCGCACGGCCGAGAGGCGCTTGGCCGCTCCCGCTCCCATCACCCCGCCGGAGATGACGTGAGTGGAGGAGAGGGGGTAGCCCAGGTGCGAGGAGATGAGGATCACGACGGCGCCTGACGCCTGCGCCGAGAAGGCCTGCGCCGAGTCCATGCGGATGATCCTGGTGCCGACGGTGCGGATGATCCGCCAGCCGCCGGCGTAGGTGCCCAGCGAGATCGCCGCCGCCGATAGCACCACCACCCAAGCCGGGACGCTGGCGTGGTGAGGGCTGAGCGAGCCGTGCGCGACGAGGGCCAGCGTGATGACCCCCATCGTCTTCTGCGCGTCGTTGGTCCCGTGCGCCAGCGCCAGCGCGGAGTTTGAGACGATC
This sequence comes from Solirubrobacteraceae bacterium, assembly GCA_035503355.1. Lineage (GTDB taxonomy): Bacteria > Actinomycetota > Thermoleophilia > Solirubrobacterales > Solirubrobacteraceae > Palsa-465. Next base: position 9,323 of record DATJTQ010000022.1, on the reverse strand, counting down.
TGGCCCAGGCGAAACCCTCGGGTCACCGGCCCGGGGCTGCGGCGTCCGAACAGGCGGTAGATGAGGACGATCCCGAGGCCGGCGACGATGAACGCCGAGATGGGCGCCACCACCGCGGGGATGACGACCTTGTTCACCAGCCCATTGAAGTTGACCCCGCCGGCGCCGACGGCGGCGATCATGGCGCCGATCACCCCGCCGATCAGCGCGTGCGACGAGCTCGAGGGAAGGCCGTAGGCCCAGGTGATGAGGTTCCAGGCGATCGCGCCGATCAGCCCGGCGAAGGCGATGGTCTCGGTCACCTGGCCGGCGTCGATGATGCCGGTGGCGATGGTCGCCGCCACCTTCAGTGAGAGAAACGCTCCCACGAAGTTCAGTACCGAGACGAGCGTGATGGCCGTACGCGGCGCGAGCGCTCGCGTGGAGATCGACGACGCGACGACGTTGGCGGTGTCGTGGAAGCCGTTGGTGAAATCGAAGGCCGTCGCCGCGATGACGACGATCACGAGCAGGAAGACGCTATGCACCCGGGAGTGAGACTACGTCAGCTGGCGGCGCTCGCGGCCCATGCCAGCGTCCGCTCCATCAATTCGTTGTGCACGCTGCGGGTATTTCCGTGGCGCCGCGTCCACGAATCGTCGGCGCCCATGACCCACGAGTAGGTGTCGTCGGCCAGGCAGCGGTCCAGGGTGTCCTGAAGCTCGGCCTGCAGCTCGGGGCGCTCGACGGGGACCAGCAGCTCCACCCGCGTGTCGAGGTTGCGGGGCATCATGTCGGCCGAGCCGATGTAGTAGACGTGGTCGTCGCCGCGGTGGAAGGAATAGACGCGGCTGTGCTCCAGGAACCGCCCGACGACCGACACTACCTCGATCGTCTCGCTCACGCCGGGCACGCCGGGCCGCAGGCAGCAGATCCCGCGCACGTTGAGCGAGATCGGCACGCCGGCCTGGGAGGCGCGGTACAGCGCCTCGATCATCCGCTGGTCCACCAGCGCGTTCATCTTCATGATGATCCGGGCCTCGCGGCCGTCGCGGTGGGCTTCGATCGTGCGGTCGATCTCGTTGATGAGGGGCTCGCGCAGCCACGTCGGGGCGACGAGCGTCTTGCGCTGGCGCTGGGGGCGGCCGTAGCCGGTCAGCGTGTTGAACAGGTTGGCCACCTCGTCGCCGATCTCGCGATCGGTGGTGAAGAAGCCGAAGTCCTCGTAGAGCCGGGCGTTCTTGGCGTGGAAGTTGCCGGTCCCGATCATCACGTAGTTGCGTACCGCGCCGCGCTCACGGCGGACGATGAGGATCGCCTTGGCGTGTGTCTTGAGCCCCGGGATGCCGTGGACGACGTGGGCGCCCACCTCCTCCAGCGCCCGTGACCAGTGGATGTTCTGGCGCTCGTCGAAGCGGGCCTTGAGCTCCACCAGGCAGACGGCCTGCTTGCCCTTCTCGGCGGCCTCGATGAGCGACGGCACCAGCGCGGAATCGTCCGACGTGCGGTACACGGTCATCTTGATGGCCAGGACGTTGGGGTCGTCGACCGCCTGCTTGACGAACCGTTCGACGCTCGAGGTGAACGACTGGTAGGGGTAGTGGACGAGGACGTCGCCGGCGCGCATCATCGCGAACATGTCGGGCTGGGCGTCGCCGTCGGGCTGGGCGGTGACCAGGCCCGGTGCGGTCACCGGGTTCCAGTTCGGCCAGCGGATGTCGGGGTGATCCTTGACCGCGGCGATCTGCCACAGGTCCCCGAGGTCCAGCAGCCCGTCGACGTCGTAGACCTGGCCCTCGTCGACGTTGAGCCATTCGATCAGCCGCGTGCGCAGCGTGGGCTCCATGCCCGCCCCGACCTCGAGCCGCACGACCTCGCCGAAGCGGCGGCGGCGCAACTCGTCCTCGACCGCCTGGAGCAGATCATCGGCCTCGTCAGAGACCTCGAAGTCGGCGTCGCGGGTGACCCGGAACAGGTCGTGGCTGAGGATCTCCATGCCGGGGAACAGCGCGTCCAGATGGCGGGCGATGATGTCCTCGAGCGGGATGAACGTGTCCTTCTCGATCTCCACAAAGCGCGGCAGGACCTCCTTGGGCACCTTGACGCGCGCGAAGGCCTCCTGGTCGGCCTCGGGGTCGTGGAGGTGGACGATGAGGCTCAGCGACAGGTTCGAGATGTAGGGGAAGGGCCGCCCGGCGCCCACGCCCAACGGGGTGAGGACGGGGAAGATCTGCTCGCGGAAGTGGCGCTCGATCGCGTCGGCCGGCGCCCCGGACTCCTCGGAGCCGACGATGCGGATGCCCTGGGCGCTGAGCTCGGGCTGCACCACCTGCGAGAACTCCTCGGCGTGGCGGCGATCGAGCTCGCGGACGCGGTCGTGGATCCCGGCCAGCACCTCGGTCGGAGTGAGGCCATCGGGGCCGCGATGGTCGACGCGGGCGTCGACCTGGTCATGCACGCCCGCGACGCGGATCATGAAGAACTCGTCGAGGTTGGAGACGAAGATGGCGAGGAACTTCAGCCGCTCGATCAGCGGCAGCGACTCGTCCTCGGCGAGCTGCAGCACCCGGTCGTTGAAGTCCAGCCAGGAGAGCTCGCGGTTGACGTAGAGCGACGGGTCACGGAGCTCGGGGACCTGCGCGGAGCCCGAGCCGTTGGGGTCGGCCACGCCGACGCCGGCCGCCTCACGCCGCTCGGAGCCGACGTTAGTCATGCGACCCGCTCCCGCCCGGCGATCGCGCTCAGCTCGGCGGGGCGCATGAGCACCACCAGCTCGCCCTTGGAGATCCCGGCCAGGCCGCCCTTGCGCATGCGTGCCTGGGCGCCGGTGAGGTCATGCAGGGTCAGGGTGAAGGAGGGGTCATGGCCGACCAGCAGCACCTCGCCCAGCCCGGCGACGAGGTCGTAGGCGTCGAAGGGCTCGCCGGAGAGCCGGGGCTCGAGCGTCACCTCGACGCCGAGGGGCGCGCACGCCTGCTGCGCGGTCTGGACCGCGCGCAGCTTGGGGCTCGACAGGCAGATGTCGATGGGCACACCGAGCGCCGCGAGAGCGTGGCCGGCATCCTGGGCCTGGGTGACGCCCCGCTCGGTCAACGGGCGCTCGTCGTCGGGAGCGCCGTCCGCGGCATCGGCGTGTCGCAGGAGCCAGAGCATGCCTCTACTGTACGACGCATGGTCGTGCCCAGGCTAGGCGGCACGGCCGCGCCCGTCGTGAAGGTTCGGTAAACCCTTTGGGGGCTCGCAGCGCCGCGGCGGCAGCGCCGCCCGGCGTCAGCCGATGAGCAGACGGCGGTCGAACACGCGCTCGAACGCCTCGCCGTCGCCGTAGCGCTCGACGCTCCAGCGCGGCAGGGTGAGGTCACCCTCGGAGCGAAGGTGCAGGTCCACGCCGTCGCCGTTGGTGTCCAGTCGCGCCTCGGAGACCGACTGGTCGCGGCCACGCTCGAGGTGCTCGGCCAGGCGCAGGATGACGGCGCAACGGTCCAGGAGCTCCTCGTCGCCGGGGTGGGCGATCGACTCGATGATCCCCAGCTTGGGGATGCCCTTGCGGTGATAGCGGGTGATCTGGGCGATGAGCGCTCGCTCGCGAGGGTCAAAGCCGGGGAGCTCGGCGCTCTCGATGAGATACCGCGAGTGCTTGTGATGATCGTCGTAGGAGATGGTCATCCCGACGTCGTGGAGCATCGAAGCCGCCCACAGCAGCTCCCGCTCGCCCTCGCCGGGGGTGAACAGGCCGGCGCCGACCAGCGAGTCGAACATCTGCAGCGAGAGCTTGGCGACGTGCTCGACGTGGGCCATGTCGGACTCGTACTGGACCGCCAGGTTGCGCACGGCGGCCTCGCGCACGTCGTCAAACAGCGGCGGATCGCCCTCGAGGAGGGTGCGGGCCAGGAACACTCCCTCACGCAGCCCCGCCTCGGTCGCCTCGATCCCGTCAAAGCCGCCGAGGGAGACCACCGTGTCGAGCACGACGGCCGAGGCGAGGATGATGTCGCCGCGGCCGGGCTTGATGCCGGGGACCATGCCGCGCTCCTGGACCGACATCGAGGCCAGCTCGGCGGTGAGGTCTGAGAGCACCTTGGCGGTGATGACGAAGCCCTGGACGCCGAGGTCGAGCGAACCGTTGGCCGCCTGGGCGGCGGCGGCGAGGTTGCGCACGGCGCCCCCGATCCCCACCATGCGCGGCCCGGAGGAGGACAGCCAACCCAGGTCTGACACGGTCTTGGCGACGTGGTCGCGCAGCTTGGTGAGGTCCTTCTTGCGGACCGGGCCGTCCCCGGGGAGGAACTGCTCGGTGACGCGCACCGCGCCAAGCGGAAAGGAGACTGCTTCCTGCGCGCGGCGCTGGGCGACGTGGGTGAGCTGGATGCTGCCGCCGCCGATGTCGAGGACCACCCCGTCGGTGAGCGTGGTGGTGTTGACGGCGGCGACGTAGCCGTAGTACGCCTCGTCCTGCGCCGACAGCGTCTCGATGGTCAGCCCGGTGGCGGCCTGGGCGTCGGCGAGGAACTGCTCACCGTTGGCGGCGTCGCGGATCGCGCTGGTGGCCACCACATGGACGTCCTCGGCCTCGAGGTGGTTGGCGCGACAGAAGCGAGCGAACACCCCGAGGGTCTCCAGCCCGCGCCCGATCGCCTCATAGCTCAGCTTGCCGGTGGCGGCGAGCCCCGCCCCGATGCGCACCGTCTCATAGAGCTCGTCGGTGAGCTTCCACCACGGCGTGGGCGGCGTGTCATAGGTGAAGACCACCAGGCGCCACGAGTTGGACCCGAGATCGGCAACGGCGACCTGACGGTTGCGATGCCCCTCCTGGCCCGCGGCGCGCGTCGATCGCCAGCTCACCGGTGGTCGCTCCCGTGAGGACGGTCGCACCGAGAGGTGCGACCGGTGGATGCCAGGCGAGGACGCAGGACCCGACGTGTAGCAGCGCTACACGAGGGTCCGAGGACAAAGCCTGGCGTCGCCAGGCGCGACTCGAATGCGAGCGTCCTCGCGGGAGCGGCCACTACCTCATGATGCGGGCGCGACCGGACGGCTCGCTGCCGTCGAACCCGCATTCTGCGAGAAGATCCACCAGCAACGTGGCAAAGCCGAACCCGCGTGCCGCCAGTCCGCGCCCGGTGAGGGGGTTGTAGTACTCGCGGAAGCCGTCGCGGAGGACCGCGGCCTGCAGCGAGCCGGCGATGCGCTGGGCCTCGTCGGCGTAGCCGAGCTCCATCATCGGGGGCACCAGCAGCCACGCCGTGTTCATCCACGCCGGCCCGCGCCAGCAGCGCCACAGGGCAAAGCGGGGGTTGAAGGTGGGCTCAGCGCGCGCCACCGACGGGATCCCGGTCCCCGCGCGGTAGCGCGTGGGGTCCAGCAGGTGCTCCTCGACCAGCCGGCGCCGGACGTCCTCGGGCAGCCCGGGCAGGGCCAGCGGCGCCAGTGCTGACCATGTGCTCACGCGGACCGGGCGCTCGCCCCGCCCGGCCAGATCGAAGAACAGCCCGCTGCGCTCGTCGTGGCAGCGCTCCAGCAGGGCCGCCTCGGTCTGCGCCGCCCGTGCCGCCCACTCCGGGCTGCGCTCGGGATCGAGGCGGGCCATGGCGTGCAGCGACAGGGCATAGAAGACGTTGACCAGGACGTCCTCGACGTGCTCGTCATAGCGCGCGGCGATGGCGTGGGCGTCATAGCCCATGCGCCGGTAGCGCTCCACGAGCCACCAGTAGCCGATGCTGTCGTGGCGCATGCGCCCGAAGACCTCGTCGTACTTGGGGGAGTCATCCAAGCCCGACTCGTCGGGGTAGATCGTCGTCAGCAGGCCGTCACCGTCGACGTCGCGCTCGCGGGCCAGCCAGTCGTAGTGCAGGCGCAGCTGCGGCAGGCCGTCGCGGACGAATCCGGGGTCTTCGGGGGATGCCTGCGCCACCAGCTCCCAGGCCACGGCCAGCAGTGGGGTCTGGATGGTGGCGGTGGCCGACGCGCCGAACACCGTGTGGGTGCCGTAGAACGGCGCACGGCGCCAGTAGGCCGGCCGGTCCCAGAACGCGGTGTGGGGGATGAAGCCGTCCAGGCGCCCGGCGCGCACCAGGGTGTGCAGCTCGGCCCGCGCGCGTCCGGGGTCGAAGTGGCGCCAGGCGATGGCGTGAAAGCACGAGTCCCAGTACCACTGGTGGCGGTAGCGGGGGGTGGCGGGGCAGGTGAAGGCGTAGGGCACCCCGTCGCCGGAGCGGTGGCCCTCGCGCCAGTTGGCCCGCAGGACGCGCTCGGCGCCGGCGCGGACCTGGCGGGCGCCCTCCTGGGCGCTGCGCGCCGCCTGGGCGCGCCGCGCCGACTCAGAGACTGCCATTACAGGGTCAGCTCGTCGTAGGTGATCGAGCGGCGGCCCTCGGCGCACTCGAGCACCCGCTCGATCGCTGCCACGTGGCTGCGCCGGTCAAAGTCGGCGGGATGGACGTCGAGGCGCATGAGCTCGCCGCGCCCGTGGGCGCCCGCCCGCACCACCGCCGGCGACACGGCGCGCTTGAACGGGGTGGAGTTGCCCAGGCACAGCGCGCGGGCCCGGATCCGTCCGCGGCCGCGGGCGTCGACTCCGCCGAGGTCGGCGAACCATGTGTAGGACGGGCCCGAGAGCACCGCGCGCAGCGCGCGCGTGTAGGCGTAGCCGGGGGCGACGAACCCGGTGGGCTCAAGCTCGGCCTCGCGCAGCAGTCGCAGCCCCATCTCGACGCGCTGGCGGGTGGAGTCCGCGTCAAGACCGGGAAACTCGGCGGCGCGACCGCCTTGAAAACCGGCGAGCACGCTGCGCGGCCACGGTGCGCGAAACGTGGCCCGGTGCAGCAGCCCATGTTGAGCGATCGCGTCGCCGCAGACGGTGCGGTGCTGGAGCCAGTCCACCAGCCCAGGGGCGCGGGGGCCGATGGGGTGCAGTTCGGATGCCGGGATCACCAGAAGGGTCACCCGCTCGATCCCCCGCTCGCCCAGCCAGCTGTGGATCTCCTGGGTGCGGGCGAACGACCGGGGCTCGACGTCGTGGATGGCGACCGCGAGGGCGCCCGAGACTGGCACCGTCTCTCACCGCGCCCCTCGTGGCACGATATCGTGCTGCGATATCGTGCTGCGCCGGCTGAGGAGGCGCTCGATGTCGGAGAGCTCCTGGACGAAGATGTTCTCCCAGGTGTGGCTCGCCGCCAGCCGCGCCGCCCCGGGGATGTCCGGCAGCCGGCGCCGGGCGCGCTCGATGGCCCGCAGCAGGTCGGTGCTGTCGCCGGGGCGGAAGGTGTCGACGCGGCCATCGAGCAGCGAGGCCGACGGCGTCGGCTCGGCGGTGACGACCGGCGTGGCGCAGGCGGCGGCCTCCAGCGCCGCCAGTCCGAAGGTCTCGTGAGCGCCGGGCAGCACGGCGACGCGCGCCGCGGCGAAGCGCTCGGCCAGCTGTTCGCGGTCACGGACGTACGGGTCAAAGGTCACCCGGGGGCCGAGGCCGAGCTGCCGCGCGCGCTCACGCAGCGCGTCGCCCATCGGCCCGGTGCCCAGCAGCACCAGCGGCCAGGGCTCGGCGGACGCGGCGGCGGCCTCGAGGAGCTCGCGCAGGCCCTTCTCACGCGACAGTCGTCCCACGTAGAGGACGTGGTCAGCACGAGCAATCTCGGGCCGGGGATGGAAGGCCGGCTCGATGCCCAGGCGCAGCCGCAGCGTGGCGGGGCGGCGGACGTCGATCTCGGTGTCGACCACCGACATGATCGCGTCGACGTCGAGGTAGGCACGGCGGTACCACCGGCGGAGCGCCGGGGTGTAGACGGCGTCGGGGCCGGGCAGGCCGGCGGCGTGCAGCGACGCCGAGGAGTGATGCACGGCGATGACGGCGGCACCGCACTCGTGCGCCGCGCGGCTGGCCCCCCGCGGAGTCCAGAAGGGGTCATGGAGCAGGACGACATCGGGTTCGAGCTCGTGGAGGGTGCACTGCAGCTCGGCGCCGCCGAGCGGGACGCGGTACCCGTTGGAGGCGGCGACGCGCAGCGAGCGGTGCTCATGGCGACCGCCGCCGTCCGATGCGGTGGCCTTGCCCGGGATGACGAGGTGGTGCTCGAAGCGGCCGGTCCGCGCCGCGTACGCGGCCTTGGCCTCCAGATAGGTGCGGATCCCGCCGCTGCGCTCGCCGTAGAACATCGTCACGTCGGCGATGCGCAGGGGGCGGCTGGTGGCTAGCGGCCGGCGTCTCAGGGACGGTTGGCCGGTGACCGCGACGCTCATCGATGAGAAACGTTCGCGCCCTGGAGGGAGGGGCTCGTGATGAGCCTGCGAAGTTCCTGTGACCAGGATGTGAAGCGGGCAGGTGCCGAACCGCCGGCCTCCGCTGGTCTCCGTCGGAGTCAGCCGCCGTTGATGCGGGTCAGGTGCGGGCTTTGGTGCGGCTGCCGCGCGCCGCGCCGGCCGAGCGCGCGGCCTTGCCTTTGGGGGGCAGCGGTGCCGGTGCCGCGAGCGCCGGGGTGTCGGACACGGTCACGTAGCGGTAGGCGGCGCTGATGAAGAGCAGGGTGAGGATGACCGCGCTCGACGCGCACCACTCGCAGATGGCGTGGATGGAGAAGAGCTCGCGGTAGGTGAGATAGCCGCTGAAGGCACAGCCGACCAGGGTCAGGCCGAGAGTGGCCAGCCGCGTCTCCTCGCGGTCGGGCGTCAGCAGTGAGGCGGTGATGCCGATGTAGCCGATGAGCCCGAGGAGGGCCACCGGGACGCCGTCGAGCTTGGACCACACCGAGCTCTGGACCTTGATGCACGACGTGCCGGCGGTGCAGGCGGGCTTGATCCCGGCGTAGTGGATGATCGTCAGGTACGTCGCCACTCCCAGGCCGATGATCGCCAGCACGAGCATCACCCTGCGGAGGGGGAGCCTCATGACACCTTTTGGATGGCGGCCTGGACCGCGGCGTAGGTCTGGTCACCGACCATCGGCTGTGCCTGGGCCTTGGGCCCGCTGACGACGAGCGTCGGGGTGCTGTCGAAGGCGGAGGCGGCCGCCGCGTTGCGGTCGGCGTTGACCTGGGTGGTCAGCGCCGAATCCTGGCGGTCAGAGCTCCACTGGTTGTAGTTGAGCCCCGGGATCTGCTTGGCCAGGCCACCGAGATAGTTGTCGGTGACGTAGCTGTTGGTCTCGTCGCCCTGCTCGTGGTAGAAGAGCTCGATGTAGTTCCAGCCCTTCTGCTGCTTGCCGGCGGCGAGCGCCGCGGTCTGGCTGGGCACGAACATGGAGTTGTTGGCGGTCTGTGAGGCGGTCTCCAGCGCCTTGTAGACGATCTTGACCTTGCCCTGGCGAACCTCGTTGGCGATGAGCTGGTTCTCGGCGCCGAGCGCGAAGTCCT
>DATJTQ010000021.1:0-3781 GCA_035503355.1 Solirubrobacteraceae bacterium | reverse complement strand
CTGCGTTTTCCGACGCTTTGTGTCCCAGAGTCGCCTCGCGGCCCATGCCGCGAAGCGACCCTGGGTCAAAACCTGGCGATTAACGCCAGGTTCTGACTCAACGTCGCGAGGGGGAGAACCGCAGGCCGATCCCCTTGCTCGCCGCGCCGAGCAGGTTTAGGCGACAGCCTCATAACGACGAAAATCACGCCCGCCGCGCCCGGACCAGGCACACAACCACCGTGGCAGCGCCGACACCCGGCCCCGCTACACCTCGAGCACCAGCTTGCCCAGGTTCTCGCCGCTGAACAGGCGCAGCAGCGTGTCGGGGAATGCCGAGACGCCGCCGCTGGCGACGTCCTCGAAGGATTTCAGCCGGCCCTCCTGGATCCACCCGGCCATCTCCTGGGCGGCTTCCGCGTACCGGTCGGCGAAGTCGAAGACGAGGAACCCGGTCATGGTCCCGCGGTTGACGAGCAGGGACATGTAGTTGGCCGGCCCGCGCATGCCCTCGGTGGCGTTGTACTGCGAGATCGCCCCGCACAGCGGGATCCGCGCGCCGCGGGCCAGGCAGGCGAGCGCGGCGTCGAGGATCTCGCCGCCGACGTTGTCGAAGTAGACGTCGATCCCGTCGGGGCAGTGCTGGCGCAGCCCCTTGAGCACGTTCTCGGACTTGTAGTCGATGGCGGCGTCAAAGCCGAGCTCCTCGACGATGTGACGGCACTTCTCCTCACCGCCGGCGATCCCGACCGCGCGGCACCCCTTGATCTTGGCGATCTGGCCGACGACGCTGCCCACCGCACCGGCCGCGGCGGAGACCACGACGGTCTCTCCCTCCTGGGGCTTGCCGATCTCCAGCAGGCCGAAGTACGCAGTCATGCCCGGCATGCCGAGCGTCCCCAGGTACACCGGCAGCGGCGCCAGCCCAGGGTCGATCTTGATCAGGCCGTCGCCGTGCAGGACGGCATGCTCCTGGATCCCGGTGATGCCGGTGACGTGGTCACCGGGCGCGAATCCGGGGTGCTCAGAGGCGATGACCTCGCCGCACCCGCCGGCGCGCATGACCTCGCCGATCCCCACCGGCGGCACATAGGAGCGGGCGTCGTTCATCCACCCGCGCATCGCCGGATCCAGCGACAGGTACTTGACCTTGATGAGCACCTCACCGTCGCCAGGCTCGGTGACGGGCTCCTCGGTGTGGTCCCAGTCGCTGGCCTTGGGCAGCCCGACCGGGCGCTGGGCCAGGCGGACCTGGCGGTTGACGGCATCCATGGGGGTTCCTCTCAACGCTGTGTTGGACATCTACGCGGTGACTGCGGGAGCGTACTGCGGGTAGGAGGACTGCTGATGAGTGCTCCCACACACCAGCAGCGCGCCGCGGCGGCCTCCGACTATTACCTGCTCGACGAGGACCTCACCGACGACGAGCGCGACATCCGCGACCGGGTTCGCGCCTTCGGCGAGCAGGAGGTCCTGCCCGTCATCAACGACTACTGGGAGCGCGCCGAGTTCCCGTTTGAGCTCGTCCCCAAGCTGGCGGCGCTGAACGTCGCCGGGACGACGATCGATGGTTACGGCTGCCCGGGGATGTCGCGGCGGGCCGCCGGGATCGTGGCGCGCGAGCTGGCGCGGGCCGACGGGAGCCTGAACACCTTCTTCGGCGTGCACTCCGGCCTGGCCATGGGCACAATCGTCGCGCTCGGCTCCGAGGAGCAGAAGGCGCGATGGCTGCCGGCGATGGCGCGCTTGGAGCTGATCGGCGCCTTTGCCCTCACCGAGCCCGAGCACGGGTCAGACTCGGTGTCGCTGGAGACCGAGGCCCGCCGCGACGGCGACGACTACATCCTCAACGGCGAGAAGCGCTGGATCGGTAACGCCTCCTTCGCCGACCTGGTGATCGTGTGGGCTCGCGACGAGGAGGGCGATGTCGGCGCCTATGTCGTCGAGAAGGACACGGACGGCTTTGACCCCTCCACGGTGATCGGCGGGAAGATCGGCAAGCGCGCCGTGTGGCAGGCGCAGATCGCGCTGCGCGACGTGCGGGTGCCCGCGTCCCACAAGCTGGCCGAGGCGCGGACCTTCGAAGACGCGACCCGCGTGCTGGACCAGACGCGGGGCGGCGCCGCCTGGGAGTGCGTGGGGCACGCCATGGCCGGTGTTGAAGCCGCGGTCACGTACTCAACCGGTCGGGAGCAGTTCGGGCAGCCGATCGCCGGCTTTCAGCTCGTCCAGGCCGCCCTGGCGACGATGGTGGCCGAGACGACGGCCATGCAGCTCATCTGCCTGCGCCTCGCCGAGCTGCAGGAGCGCGATGCGATGACCGGGCCGATGGCGTCGCTGGCCAAGCTGCACAACGCGCGCAAGGCCAAGCTCGTGTGCGCGCAGGCGCGCGACATCATGGGCGGCAACGGATTGCTGCTGGAGTACCACGTGGCCCGTCACCTCACCGACCTCGAGATCGTCGAGACCTACGAGGGGACCGACAGCGTCCAGTCGCTCATCCTGGGCCGCGACGTCACCGGCCTCTCGGCCTTCACCTAGACATCAGGGTGCCGCCCCTCGGCGCGCGGCGGCGGGCTCAGCAGCCCGGGCACGGGGCGGTGCCACCCGGCGCCAGCGCCCGGATCTTCACCGAGGGCTGCTTGCCGCGCACCATTCCGAACACGTATTCCTTGCCGATCGAGCCTGGCTGGATCATGGCCACCACCAGCGCCGAGCCCGCCCTGACCCGCCGGTTGGCGACCAGGTGCGTGAGGTCGAGGTTCCCGCTGGCGGGGACGGCGCGCGTGCAGCGGCGCTTCTTGCCCTTGCCGGTGCACACGCGCTGCTTGGCCAGCGACACGGTCTGGGTCTTGATCGGGCAGCCGCGGCCCGTGCACGAGAGCCGCACGGTGGCGGCGCCCGGGAGGCCCTTGACCAGCATGCCGGGCAGGACGGTGGCGCTCGCACCCGGACGGAACGCCCCCCAGGTCATCGTGGAGGTGATCCGCCCGAGGGCCGGCAGGACGATCGTCGCCGTAGCCGACGCCGACGGACCGCCGGCATTGGTGGCCCGGTAGGTGAAGCGGTCGGTGCCGCTGAAGCCCACGTGCGTGGTGTAGGTGACCGTCCCGTGGGACTGGTTGACCTGCCCCACCTTGCCGTCGCCGGGCGGAGTCACGATCCGGTAGGTGAACGGGACGCCCGCCGGTCCGTGGCACGTCAGGGTGACGGTCACCTTGGTTGCCCCGCGGCGGCCGCGGGCGCTGACGTTGACGCACGTGGGAGCGGGGAACGACGGCACGGCGATCGACGCCGTCGCGATGGTGGACACGCCCCATTGGTCGGTCGCGCGATAAGTGAACGCGTCGGGCCCGACGTAGCCCGAAGCCGAGGAGTAGCGCACCAGTCCGCTCGCGCTGAGCGGGCCCAGGCTCCCGTGCGCGGGACCGGAGACGATCGCATAGCTCAGCGCCGCGCCGGCCGGGCCGCTGCACGGCAGTGCGACGGTCACGGCCCCGCCCCCGGCGGGCGTCGCCGCCTCGGTAGTGGCGCACGCGGGCGCGGGCGGCGCGAAGGCCCATGCCGCGCCCGCGCCCCCGTTGTCGTTCTTGCCGCCGATCACAGCGGTCCGCCCGTCGGCAGAGAGGGCGACGCTGTAGCCGAAGGTGCCGACGAGGACCTCACCCTGACCGGTGAGCTTGGAGGCCTGCTGGGTCCACGTCGCGCCCGAGCGGGCGAACAGCCACGCCGCGCCGACGCCCCCGGCATCGCCCTGACCTCCGATCAACGCGATGGCGCCGTCAGAGGACAGTGCCACCCC
>DATJTQ010000020.1:0-23998 GCA_035503355.1 Solirubrobacteraceae bacterium | reverse complement strand
ACCTTGGCCCCGCCGAGCACCGCCACCAGCGGACGCGACGGGTTCTGCAACAGCTTGGTGAGCGTGGTCACCTCGCGCTCGAGGAGCAGGCCGGCGGCGTGCTGGGACAGCTTGTGGGCCACCCCTTCGGTGGAGGCGTGGGCACGGTGCGCCGCCCCAAAGGCGTCGTTGACGTAGACGTCGGCAAGCTGGGCCAGCGCATCGGCCAGGGCCGGGTCGTTCTTGGTCTCCCCTGGCTCGTAGCGGATGTTCTCCAGCAGCACCACGTCCCCGTCGGACATCTGGTTGACCACCGCCGCGACCTCCGGCCCGTGCGTGCCGGGGGCGAGCGTCACCGGAGCGCGCAGCAGCTCGCCCAGGCGCTCGGCGACCGGCCGCAGCGACAGCTCGGGCTCGTGGTCCTTGGGGCGCCCCAGGTGGGAGACCAGGACGAGCTTGGCGCCCTTGCCGCGCAGCTCCTCGATCGTGGGCAGGGCCGCGCGGATGCGGGTGTCGTCCGCCACGGTGCCGTCGTCCAGCGGGACGTTGAAGTCGACCCGGACGAGAACCCGTTTGTCCCGTAGCTCGCCCAGGTCCGACAGTTGTTTCACAGCAGCCGTTGCACGAGATCGGAGACGCGGTTGGAGTAGCCCCACTCGTTGTCGTACCAGGACACGACCTTGACCATCGTCCCGTCCATCACCGAGGTGAGCTCGGCGTCGAAGATCGAGGACGCCGGGTTCTTGACGATGTCGCGCGACACGATCGGGTCCTCGTTGTAGATGAGCAGGCCCTTGAGCGGCCCGTCACTCGCGGCGGCCTTCATCGCCGCCTTGATCTCGTCCACCGTCGTCTCGCGCTCGACCTCGACGGTCAGGTCCACGACGCTGCCGGTGGGCACGGGGGCGCGCACGGCGAAGCCGTTGAGCTTGCCGTTGAGGTCGGGGATGACCAGGCCGATCGCCTTGGCCGCCCCGGTCGATGCCGGGATCAGGTTGACCGCCGCCGCCCGGGCGCGCCGCAGGTCGCGGTGGGGCATGTCCAGCAGGCGCTGGTCGGCGGTGTAGGCGTGGATCGTCGTCATCAGGCCGTGCCTGATGCCGATGGTGTCGTGGACCACCTTGGCCACGGGAGCCAGGCAGTTGGTGGTGCAGGAGGCGTTGGAGATGATCTGGTGGTTCTCGCGGTCATACGCCTCGTCGAAATTGACGCCCAGCACCACGGTGGTGTCGGGGTTGGTGGCGGGCGCGGAGATGACCACCTTCTTGGCACCGGCCTCCAAGTGCTTGGCGGCGTTCTCACGGTCGGTGAACAGCCCGGTGGACTCGATCACGACGTCGGCGCCGAGCTCTGACCACGGTAGGTCGGCCGGATCGCGCTCGGCCAGGACCCGGATCTCCTTGCCGTCGACGGCGAAGCCCGCGTCGGTGGCCTCCACCTCGCCCGGGAAGGGCCCGTAGGTCGAGTCGTACTTGAGCAGGTGCGCGATCGTCTTGGGATCGACGAGGTCGTTGACGGCCAGCCACTCGATGTCGGCACCGCTCTCGTACGCGGCCCGGAAGACGTTTCGGCCGATCCTTCCGAAGCCGTTGATTGCGACCCGTACCGCCATGAGTTCTTGCCTCCGTTTCCTGCCTCAATCGTTCAGATCCAAGGGGCCGCCATCGGCGTCCCAGCGAGCGACAGGCTACCTAAACGGGCCTGAGGCCCCCGTCCGAGCTATCGCGACGCCCGGGCCCTGGCTGGTTTCCGACCTCTATCTGCGTGAGACGATCTCTACCCGCAGCCGGTCGGGGTCCAGCAGATAGGCGGCGTAGTAGCGGCGCCCGTATTGCGGTCGCGGCCCGGGCGCGCCGTCGTCAACTCCCCCCGTGGCCAGCCCCGCCCGGTAGGCGGCGTCGACGGCCGCCTTCCCCGAGGCCTGCAGCGCGAGGTGGCCGTAGCCGGGCGCGGGCGGCCGGCCGCGCTGCACGAAGTAGAAGAGCGGAGCGTTGATCCCGTAGCCGATGAGATGCTCGGACTCGACCAGCCGCCGGGCCCCCAGCGCGAAGAACACCGCGTCGTAGAACGTGGCGGTCCGGGCGAGGTCAGAGACCTCGAAGCCGACGTGCTCGATCACGCGCGCTCGCCGACGTCGCGGTGCAGGACGTCGACGACGTAGCCGTCGCGGCCGGCGTAGCGTTCGGCCAGATGCAGGGCGATGGCCACCGAACGGTGGCGTCCGCCGGTGCAGCCGATGGCCACGACCAGATGGGCCTTGCCCTCGCTCAGGTACTGGGGCAGCAGGTAGTCGAGCATCGGATGCAGGTGCTCATAGAAGGCGTCCAGCGCCCCGTCGCGATTGATGTACTCCACGATCCGGGCATCGGCGCCGGTGAGCGGGCGCAGGTCCGGCTCATAGTGGGGGTTGGGCAAGAAGCGGACGTCGAACAGCAGGTCGGCGTCGCGGCTGGGCCCGTATTTGAAGCCGAAGCTCTGGAAGGTGACGGCCAGGCGCCCGGGCGTCTTTGACGGCAGCAGCTCGTCGGTGAGCTTGCGGCGCAGCATAGCGGCGGTGAGCTGGCCAGTGTTGACGACGACGTCGGCGCGCTCGCGCACCGGGGCCAGCAGCTCGCGCTCGCGCCGGATCCCGTCGGCCACGCTGCCCGTCGGCGCCAGCGGATGGCGGCGCCGGGTCTCCTTGTAGCGGGTGAGCAGGCTCTCCTCGTCGGCCTCCAGGAACAGCACGCGGTGGCGCACGCCGGAGGTGCGCAGGTCCTCGAGCATCGCCGCCAGGCCCTCGAAATAGCTGCCGCCGCGGGCGTCGGAGACGACGGCGGCGCGTGCCACCTTGGAGCCCTCGTGCATGAACAGGTCCACCAGCGAGCGGATCATCTCCGGCGGGAGGTTGTCGACGCAGAAGTACCCCTCGTCCTCGAAGGCGGCCATCGCGGTGGACTTCCCGGCCCCCGAGAACCCGGTGATGACGACGAGATCGGTGAGTGCGGAGCCCTCCACGCGGGCTGGTTCCTCGCTGCCAAGGCCGGTTGCCATCACCCTGAAGCTTGACGGGTCAAGCGGACGCGGGGTGACGTAGATGTGTACGAGGTGTGGCAGTATGGCCCGCTGTGCTTCAGCGCCGCGCCTGCATCGCCATCGTGGCGGCGCTCGGATTCGCTTTGCCCGGGGCCGTTGTCGCGCGCGCCGACGTCATCAGCGCCGGCGTCTCGACCACGCCCACCGGCCAGACGATGGCTCCCGGCTTCCTGGGGGCCTCGTTCGAGTTCCGGGCGCTGCACCAGTACACCGGCCGTGACCCGCGGGCCGTCGACCCGGTCATGCTCGGGCTGCTTCAGGGGTTGGCCCCCGGGCAGTCCCCGGTCATCCGCATCGGCGGCGACAGCACCGACGCGACGTGGTGGCCGATCCGCGGCCAGATCCCCCAGGGCGGCATCAACTACGCGCTGACCAAGGGCTGGCTGCGCACCACGCAGGCCCTGGCCGCCGACCTGAACGCCAAGCTCATCCTCGGCATCAATCTCGCCGCGGGGCGCCCCGACATCGCCGCCGCCGAGGGCCGCGCCTTCCTCCAGGGCATCGGCCGCCGCTACATCGACGCCTTCGAGATCGGCAACGAGCCTGACCTCTACACGGTCTTCCCCTGGTACAAGGACCGCCGCGGCCACATCTACCGCGCGCGAGGACGCGGCTATGGCCTGGCTGACTACACCAAGCAGTTCGCTCAGTGGGCGCGAGCTCTCCCCAGCGTGCCGCTGGCCGGGCCGGCCGTCTCGGGCCCGAACTGGCTGGGCAAGCTCGGCTCCTTCCTCAGCGCCGCGCCCCGGCTGGGCATGGTCACCTACCACCGCTATCCGCTGCGGGCCTGCGTCACGGACCCGACGAGCGCCGGCTTCCCGTCGATCCCCAACCTGCTCGCCGACAGCTCCTCGGCGGGCCTGGCGGCTCCGATGTCGCCGTTCATCTCGGTGACCCACCGCCACAAGGTGCCGTTCCGCGTCGCGGAGATGAACTCGGCCTCGTGTGAGGGCGCCAAGGGCGTCTCGGACACGTTCGCCTCGGCGCTGTGGGCGCTGGACACGATGTTCCAGTTCGCCTCGGTCGGCGTCGATGGCGTCAATTTCCACATGCTCCCCGGCTCCAACTACGAGCTCTTCACCGTCTCGCACAACAGCACCGGGGCGTGGCAGGCGTTCGTGCACCCCGAGTACTACGGCCTGTTCATGTTCGCCCAGGCCTTTCCCCCGGGGGCGCGCCTGCTCAAGACCACGGCGCCGGCCGGCCCGGTGAAGGTGTGGGCCACCCAGGGCGCCGACGGCGCGCTGCGGGTCACCCTCATCAACAAGGACCCGAGCGCCGAGCACGACGTGTCGCTGAGCGTGCCTGGGGCCACCGCCACGGGCTCGCTCGAGACGTTGCAGGCGCCGAGTGTGAGCGCTACGGACGGGGTCACCCTGGGCGGACAGAGCTTCGGCGACGAAACCACCACCGGCACCCTCCCGGCACCCTCCACCACGCCGGTGGCACCGGTGGCCGGCACCTACACGGTGCCCCTGCCCGCCGGCAGCGCCGCCCTGCTCACCGTCGGCGCCGGCAGCACCGGCGGCGGAGGCATCGGCCTCACCCACCGCTCCAAGTAAACTTATTAGTTTACTTATCGGCCTTGTGGTGAGGCCCGCTAGACGCCGGTCTTGTGCAGCTCGCGGTACATCTCGCGGGCGAGCTTGCCGGGCAGCCCCGGCACCGACTCGAGCTCCTCCCGGCTGGCGGCCAGGATCGCGTCGGGTGAGCCGAAGTGGGCCAGCAGCGCTCGCTTCCGAGCCGGCCCGACGCCGGGCAGGTCGTCGAGGACCGAGGCGGTCATGGCCCGGTCGCGCCGGATCCGGTGGTGGGTGATGGCGAAGCGGTGGGCCTCGTCGCGCACGCGCTGCAGCAGCTGCAGCTCCGGGGTGTCGTGGGCCAGCACCAGCGGCCGGTCAACGCCCGGGATGAACACCTCCTCGATGCGCTTGGCCAGCGAGATCACGGTCACGCCGCGGTCGCGGAAGCCCTGCAGCGCCCGCACCCCGGCGGCCAGCTGGCCCTTGCCGCCGTCGATCACCACCACGTTGGGCAGCGCCGCGAAGCTCGGGTCATATTCCTTGTCATGCGGCGAGACGTCGCGCTGCTGCTCCCAGCGCGCGAAGCGGCGCCCCAGCACCTCCTCCATGGCCGCGAAGTCGTCGGGCCCGTACTCCCCGTCCTCGTCGTCGCGGACCGACGCGTCGCCCACCGTGAACACCTTGAAGCGCCGGTAGTCGGACTTCTTGGGGGCGCCCCCCTCGAACACCACCATCGAGGCCACGGTGTTGGTCCCCATCAGCGTGGAGATGTCAAAGCACTCGATGCGCAACGGGACGGTGTCCAGGCCGAGCGCCTGCTGCAGCCCGTCCAGCGCCTCGACGCGCTGCTGGCGGCGGCGCTCGGAGCGCAGCTTCTCCTGGTCGATGGCGAGGATGGCGTTGCGCTCGGCCAGCTCCAGGATGCGCCGCTTGTCCCCGCGCTCGGCGGCGCGGATCTCGACGGCCGCGCCGCGCCGCGCGCTGAGCGCCTCGGCCAGCGGAGCCAGTTCGGCCGCGCTGCCGAGCTCGCGCTGGACGACCACCAGCGGCGGTACCGACATGGCGCTCGCGTAGTACTGCAGGATGAAGGCCTCGGCCACCTCGGCCACATCCGCATCGGTGGTGTTGTCCAGGTAGAAGCTCTGGCGGTCTGACAGCACCCCGTCACGGATCTGGAACACCTGGGCATTGGCCTCGCCCTCGGCCACCGCGACCGCGATGGCGTCCATCGACCCGTCCTCGTGGGCGACGCGCTGGCGCTCGAGCAGGGAGCGCACGGCGCGCAGCCGGTTGCGCTCCCGGGCGGCGTCCTCGAAGCGCTGCTCGGAGGCGGCGAGCTTCATCTCCTCGTTGAGCGCCCACTCGATCTCCTTGTAGCGCCCGGAGAGGAAGGCGATGACGCCGTCGATGGCCTTGCGGTAGCCCTCCTTGTCGACGTAGCCGACGCACGGGGCCTCGCAGCGCTTGATGTAGTAGTCCAGGCACGGCGAACCGCTGCGCCGGCCCGGCTCGGGGCCGTCGCAGGAGCGGAACATGAACACCTTGCCCAGCACCTCCAGCGTCGAGCGGACCCGCTTGGCGTTGGAGTAGGGCCCGAAGTACGCCCGGTCGCGGCGGTGGCGCTCCCGGGTGAAGTACACGCGGGGGAAGTCCTCGTCGAGCGAGATGGCGATGTACGGATAGGACTTGTCGTCGCGCAGGCGGATGTTGAAGCGCGGCTTGTACTGCTTGATGAAGTTCTGCTCCACCAGCAGCGCCTCGGACTCCGTATGCACCACGAGCGCCTCGATCTGGGCGATCATCGGCAGCAGGTCACGGCCCGCGCGCGTGCTCGGGTTGGAGAAGTGCGACGCGACCCGCTTCTTGATCGAGATCGCCTTGCCGACGTAGATCACCTTGCCGCGTTCGTCGCGGAACAGGTACACGCCGGGCTCGTCCGGCAGGTCGCGGCGCCGGTCGGCGGGAAAGACAGCCATCGCCCTCGATCTTAGGACCGGCTGCGCCAGGTGCTGACCGCGGAGCACCCCGGTTGCCGGACCTGGCAAACGCGGGAAACGTCGGCCCGTCGCCGCGGTTTCCCTCGTTTTCCATGTGTCAGCTGGACAACGCGGGAAAGCTGAGCCGCCGCCGCAGGTTTCCCGCGTTCTCCAGGTCGCCCCGGCGGGATCTGCAGGTCGACCGCCCGGCCCCTCAATCCACGGTGAAGGCCAGCCCCACCCCAAGACCCCCCAGCGCCAGCGCGATCAACGCCAGCACCTCCCCCACGCCCGAGCCGACCGTGTTGGCGCTGTAGCCCGGCGGGGTCAGCGTCGGATCGAACAGGAGGGCCCCGTTGGTGGGCGGCACGCTCAGGGCGTGGATGACGAAGGCCAGAGCCACCACCACGGCCAGCGCCAACGCGATGCGCCGCCCGCGCCCACCCCACAGCGCCACCACCATGAACCCACCGGCCACCAGGGCCAGCAGCACGTCGGCGCCCGAATACACCTGCCACGCGGTGGGGTTGGCCGGGACGCCGGCCAGCGCCGCCGTGCCGCCGTAGCGCGCCCTCACCCCGGCCGAGAGCTGATGGCTCCAGGTCAAAAACAGCGACCCGAGGAGCACCGGCCCGGCGATCGCCATCAGCCAGTCGGAGATCGTCTCACGCGCTCCCTTGCTCACGGCGGCGGCAGTGTACGCGTCGCGGCGCCCGCGCCAGGGTGTGGCGGCCGCCGAGCTCAGTAGCGGCGCGCGGCCCAGATGACCGCGAAGCCCACATAGACCGAGGCGCCGACCAGGACCAGCCAGGCCACCGACCCCGCCGGGGTCGCCCATAGGCGGTGCGTGGCCGTCAAGGTGACGGCCAGGACGCCGGCGGCGATGTAGAGCAGCGCGCGCCGGCTGTCGGGGAGCAGGTACAGCGAGCTGCGGTGCTCGCGGTACATGATCACGCCCACCCACACGATCGCGCTCAGGAAGACGAGATAGATCGCGGTGAGCACGACGTTGGCGCCGGTTCCGCCGCCGGGCAGGAAGGCCACCGCGGCCGCGATCACGGCGATGATGGCGACGTTGCGGACGACGGGGTTGACGGTCATACAGACAGCGTACGCCGTGCTGCAACGCGTGGCGTCGCCTGCCCCGGGTGTCCGGTCTGACCCGACCGCGCGCCCGGCTCGGCGCGCCCCCCAGGCTCGCGAGCGGGGGGGACCGCCGCCGGCGGCTCCGGGACCGTCCCATCCGCACCCTCGGCGGCAAACCGGTACCCGACGCCGAAATGGGTGTGCACGTAGCGCCAGTCGGGCGAGATCGCCTCGAGCTTCTGGCGCAGCTTGCGCACGAACACGTCGACCGAGCGGTCGCCGCGCGCCATCGTGTAGCCCCACACGCGCTGGTAGATGTCCTCGCGCTCCAGCACCCGCCCGCCGGCGCCGGCAAGCTGGGAGAGCAGCTCGAACTCCTTGCGTGACAGGCCCGCGGGGGTGCCGTTGGCGTAGGCGTCGAAGCGGTCGGGCCGGATGGCGAGCTCGCCGGCGGTATGGATCTCGTCGGCGTCGGGCAGTTCCCCGGCGCGGCGGCGGCGCAGCACCGCCTCGATCCGGGCCACCAGCTCCTCGGGATGGCAGGGCTTGGTGATCCAATCGTCGGCGCCCGTGCGCAGGGCGCGCACCCGGTCGGCCACGGGCGCCGGGCGGCTGCACACCAGCACCGCCAGTCCCGGCAGCCGATCAGCCACCCATTCGATGTAGCCCAGGCCCGTGATCGCCGGGTTGACGATCAGCGCGTGCAGCTTGAGCGCGGTGAGCTGATCCGGGTCCGCGGCATAGCCGATCACCTGGCTGTCCCACCGGTTGGCGGCAAAGCGGCGATCCAATACCGTGATCATCCCGCTGTCGTCGTCGATCAGCGCGATGCGAAGAGCCGAAGCCGGAAGGGGCTGGGGCATTGGTTTTCAGTGTAGTGGGGGGCGCTGACGACCCCCCGGGTGCTCAGCCCGCGACCGCTTCCCAGCGCTCGTAGAGCTCGGCCACCTTGAGCTTGGCCTCCTCGTGACGGGCCGAGGAGCTCGCCGTGGCCTCGGGCGTCGCCCACGCCGCCGGATCGGCCAACTCGTCCTCGATGACGCGCAGTGAGGCCTCGGCGGCCTCGATCTCGGCCTCCAGGCGCGCCGTGCCCTTCCCGGGCTTGGCCTTGGGCGGGTTGCGCTTCTTGGCGCCGTCGGCCTTCGCGCCGTTGGCCTGTGACGCCGCGGCCTTGGCGACCTTGGCCTTCGGCGGAGCCGGGGCCTTGGCGCGCTCCTCGCGCACCCGCAGGTACTCGGGCCACCCACCGACGTAACTATGCAGCTCCTGGTCCTCCAGAGCGATGGTGCGCGTCCCGATGGCGTCGAGCAGCGCGCGGTCGTGGGAGACCAGCAGCAGCGACCCCGCGAACTCGCCCAGCGCCGACTCCAGCGCCTCGCGGCTCTCCAGGTCCAGGTGGTTGGTCGGCTCGTCGAGGATGAGGACGTTGGCCCCGGAGTGCACCAGGACGGCCAGCGACAGCCGGCGCCGCTCGCCTCCGGAGAGCCCGTCGAGCGGCTTCTCGGCGTCCTCGCCGGAGAACAGGAACCGGCCCAGCAGCGCTCGCGCCTTGGCCGGCGTCAGCCCGCTGGCGCGCTGAGTGGCCTCGAGCACCGTGCGCGCCGTGCCGGCGTTGAGCTCTTCGGCGTGCTGTGAGAGGTAGCCGACCTTGACGTTGTGGCCGGTGAGCAGCTTGCCCGCCTCGAGCTCGCGATGACCCGCCAGGGTCTCGATCAGCGTGGTCTTGCCCGTGCCGTTGGCCCCCACCAGCGACACGTGCTCGCCGCGCTCCAGCCACAGCTCGGCGTCGTGCAGCAGCTCCTTGCCGCCGGCCGACAGCTCGGCGTGCTCGAGCTCGAAGACCACGCGGCCACTGCGCTCGGGCGGCTTGAAGGCGAACTGCAGGGCGGCGCCATCGGCGGCGTCGGCCGACAGGCGCTGGATCTTGGAGAGCTTCTTGACCCGCGACTGGGCCTGCCGGGCCCGCGTCCCCGCGCGAAAGCGGGTGACGAACCGCTCCAGGCGCTCGATCTCGGCCTCCTGGCGCTCGATCGCCCGACCCAGAGCCAGCTCCCGAGAGGCCTTCTCCTTGCGCCACGCATGCCACGTGCCCGAGAAGAACTTCCCCCGCCCGGCCTCGAGCTCGAGCACCGAGGTGCCCACGGACTCCAGAAACCAGCGATCGTGCGCCACCAACACGATGGCGGCGTCCAGGGAGGTGAGGTGAGCCTCCAGCCACTCCAGCGACTCGATATCAAGATGATTGGTTGGCTCATCCAGGAGCAGCAGATCAGGCGTTCCCGCCAGGGCACGACCGAGGGACGCGCGCGTGAGCTCACCTCCGGAGAACGTGTCCAGCGACCGGTCCAGCTCCGCGTCGTCGCGAAAGCCCAGTCCGTGCAGCGTGGCCAGGGCACGGTCGCGCCAGGCGTAGCCGCCGGCGTGCTCGAGAGCCGCCTGGGCCTCGGAGTACCGGCCGAGCGTGGCCTCGTCGTGGGCGCCCTGCGCCATGGCCTCCTCCAACGAGGCCAGGTCCCGCTCGATGGCCACCAGCTCGGGCGCGCCCGAGAGGATGTAGTCGCGCAGGCTCAGCCCTCGATCGCGGGGCGGGCGCTGATCGTGGAGCTTGACCTTCGCCCCCTTGCTGAAGACCAGCTCGCCGGAATCGACGGTGGCCTCGCCGGCGAGCATCCGCAGCAGCGTCGTCTTGCCGGCGCCGTTGCGGCCCGACAGGGTCATGCGGTCACGGCGCTCGAGCTTGAACGAGATCCCCCGCAGCAGCGGCTCTCCCGCGATGTCCTTACCCAGGTCGGATGCGATGACGACGGCCATGAGGCTGATGGTAGGAGGCAGGTGGGTGAGGACGGAGGGCGCGGGTAGCATGGCCCGATGCGCCGCTCACGCCGTCAGGCCTACCCTCCCATCCCTCCGCGCGAGATGCTCCCGGCGCGCACGGTGCTCGTGCCGGACCGGGGCGAGTTCTTCGTACGCGACAGCGGCGAGACCGACCCAGCGCGACCCACGGTCCTGCTCCTGCACGGCTGGATGGTGACCGCTGATCTCAACTGGCACGGCGCCTACGACGCCCTGGTGGAGGCCGGCTACCGGGTGGTGGCCATCGACCACCGCGGTCACGGCCGGGGCCTGCGCGCCATGGCCCCCTTCCGGCTCGTCGACTGCGCCGCGGACGCCGCCGCGGTCCTGCGCCGGCTCGATCTCGCCCCGGCGGTGGTGGTGGGCTATTCGATGGGCGGCGTCATCGCCCAGCTCGTGGCCCGTGACCACCCCGACGTCATCAGCGGGCTGGTGCTCAGCGGTACCTGCCAGCACTTCCAGGACCCGGAGACGCGCCGGATCTGGAAGTGGATGGGTGTCATCGGGCTCAGCCTCGGCCTGGCCCCGCGCCAGTTCTACCGCTGGTGGTTTCGCAGCGCCAAGATCTCCCTCAATGAACGCACCGCCTGGCTGCTGTCAGAGCTCATGCGCCACGAAGCGCGCGACGTCGCCGAGGCCGGGCGGGAGCTCGGGCGCTTCGATTCGCGCCCGTGGCTGGCCTCGCTGAGCCGCCCCCCGGCGGCCATGGTGCTCACCGGCCGCGATCAGATGGTCGCGCCCGCCAAGCAACGCGAACTGGCCCAGGCGACGGCCGCCACCGTGTTCGAGGTCCCCCTTGACCACCTCGAGCCTGGTGACCGTCCTGACCTCTACAACCCCGCCCTCATCTCCGCGGTGGCGACGGTGGCGGCGCCGCAGAGCATCCCCGTCGCCTGACCGCGCAAGGCGGTACGCTGTCTGCCATGCGGCGCGCTCGCTTCACGATCTCTCTGGCCGTTTTCCTCGGCGTGCTGCTCACGTTCGCGCCGGCGGCCTTCGCCCACGCCAACGGCGGCCAGGGCTGGTTCGGCGAGACCAACGACCAGCAGATCACCAACGTGATGTTCGGGGTGATCATCTTCTTCCCCACCCTGATCGCGGTCTTCTCGATCATTCAGTGGCGCCTGGACAAGCGCAAGCACGCTCGCGAGGACGCCGCGCGGGCGCGTGAGTCCAGCGCCGACTGGCGCGGCGGCTGGTAGCGCCGGCGCGCGCCGCCGCTCAGCAACTCAGCGACGACAGCGGGACCTGCTCGACCGTCGGCGTGCCGTACGGATGAGCCGCCGGCGCTGACAGCCACCACAGCGCTCCGCCGATGGCCACCGGCGCGGAGACCTGGAACCGCCGCTGAAGCGCCGGTCCCGGCGTGCGCACCTCACACCAGGATCCCACGCCGCGGCGCAGGAGCTCCCACGGGCCGGTGGAGCCCGGTCCGTGGGTGACCAGCAGGGCACCGTTGGGCAGGACCCCGAGATCGCCGCGATGCGGAGGGCGTGGGATGGCGAGGTCGTGCCATGTGGCCCCGCCGTCGGTCGTGTCGAGCACCGGGTAGGTCGAAGTCGAGTCCACGAGCAGCTCCGCGGTCGGGGAGAGAGCCACCAGCTCCGCCTGTGTGCAGGCCTGCACGGCGTAGGGAAAGTCCAGCGCCGACCAGCGGCGCCCGGCGGCGGTGGAGCGCAGCACGGTCTGCTCGCTGCCGTCCATCGCGCAGTTGCCCGTCTGATAGGGCCCGAAGGTCACGCACGGGCCCACCGGCGGGCAGGCCAGAGGGGCCTGGGTCCAAGAGAGCCCGTCGGCACTGGTCATCTCGCTCGTCGTGTGCACCCCGTCAAACACAGGGAGTCTCGGGGTGCCGCCGCGGTCGCGGTCGGCAAAGACCGCCTCGAGCCTCACCCCCGAATAGCGAAAGCCGCCGAAGCCGCCGGGGGCGCTGCCGGCCGGCACCGGGATCGGAACCCACGTGTGGCCATCGTCGCGGGTCACCAGGGCGGCCAGGTAGAACGGCGGCGCTCCCGCGGCGGTGGTCACCGAGAAGGCGACGGCGAGGCCGGTGGGCGCCCCCGCCGAGGAGGCCAACGGAGCCACCGCCGCGCACTGGGGCTGCGGGTCAAAGCGGAAGCTGAACCCGAGCGCCTGTAGAGCGCTCTTCGCGGTCGCCGCCGCGATGGTCGTGGTCCCGCCCGCTCCGGAGACATCGATCGACGTGCCGGCGCACCACGCCACCGTGCCCGGGTCGGCCGGGTCGGCGGCGATCTGGGGCACACCGTCGGCGAGCTGGGCCAACGGGGCGGCCGCGGCATACCGGGGCGCCGGGGCCACCGTGAAGGCGGCATCCCCGAAGGCCACATACCGCGCGCCGAGGTGGGTGCTGAAGCGGACCTGGCGCCCCGCGATATGCCGGCGAACCTGCACGTTCTCGATCCCCGATCCGTTGGCGGTGAACACCGACAGTGGCGCGAAGCCGGTGACCCGCACCACCTCGCCCGGCCGCGCACGGGCCGGTGTGACCCGGAGATGCGCGCATCCTGAGAGCGTCCGGCACCACCGCACCGGGTGCGCCACCCGGAGGCGAAACGCCGCGCTGCCTTCCGAGGTCTCGTCGCAGTCCACGGCGGAGCGCAGGCAGGCAACGCCGATCGCGTAGGTGCCGGAGATCAGTGGAGCGACCCGGTCCGGGGCGGCCTCGATCCACGGCGCAGCGGGGACGCGGATCCTCGCCCGAAACGTCCGCGATGACGTCCAGGTCACGTCGGGATCGCTGTAGGCGACGCCGCTCCCGCACCCGTCCCAGCACAGGAGCTCGCTGGGCTCCGGTGGCCGAAACGGATGGCGGAGATGACCGGTGACGGTGAGCCGGGTCCCCGGCGGACCCGACGCCGGCGAGATGGCCAGCGCCACGGCGGGGCCGACCGGGCGACGGGCCGGCGCGGATTCGGAGTACGGCGCGAAGCTCAGCGCCTGGGACAGGTCAACCGCGTGGCGCCCTGGTGCCACCAGGCCGAGGCGCAGGCATGCCGTCACCCGGCCCGTGATCGATTGCGTGACGAAGCCGCTGGGCGTGCATTCTGTGCGAGCGCGGACCGTCGCGCCGGCGGCTGTCTGACCCGCGGTGCTCCATCCGCCGGCCAGAAGCGCGATCGCCACCGCCACCGCCGTGCGTGAGTTCGCCATTACTCGTCTATTGCGCGTCCGATCCGGGTTGTGACGGCGCCGGGTCCGCGGCGTGCGCGTCCCCGTCGGGCGCGGGCTCAGCTTGGAAGCGGTCGGCCACGTAGGGCCGCAGCACCGGGACGATCACCGCCGGCACCAGCAGCGGCAGCAGCAGGAGGTGCAGCCAATCCCAGGCGGTGTTGCCGGTGAACCCCGTCCACCGCCACGGAGCCAGATAACCCGCCAGCACGAGCGCGATGAACACCCCCACGCCCACCGCCAGCATCGCGCCGTGGCGCCGGCCCCAATCTGAGCGCAGCTCCACCAGCACCGGGATCAGCGCCACCGCCAACGGCAGAGCGGCGAGGTTGAGCCAGTCCCACAGTGTGTTGCCGACAAAGCCGGTCCAGCCCCACGGCACCAGGTAGCCGGCGAGCACGACACACGTGAACGCCACCATTCCCACGCCCAGCGCGGTGGCCGCGGCACCGCTCACCTGCGGGCGGTGGCGCAGCCACAGGGGCAGCACCACGGCGGCGAGCGGCAACAGGAGCAGGTGCAGCCAGTCCCACAACGTCGCGGTGGCACCATTGACCCCGATCCAGCGCCAGTGCTCCCCGTAGCCGCCGATGACCACGAGGGCGGCGACGACGATGACGGCCACAGCGATCGCCGAGCCCGCGGCGCGACGGCCCTCCGGCGCAGCCGGCCGCTCCTCTGACACCCCTACGCCCCCACGGCGGCCCTACAGCTTGAACACCTGCAGCAGCCGCTGCTCGTGCTCGGCGTCGATCCGCGCGATGACCTCGATGTGCTCCTCCAGCCCCGAGCCGCGCAGCTTTTCGGCCAGCAGCTCATCCACTTGGAAGATGCCGGCGCTGTTGGACATCGCGATCTCCACGCGGACGGCGCGGTCGCGCCCCGGGCTGATCTTCACCTCGTCGATGGCGTAGGCGGAGATCGAGTGGATGTTCTGCTGGCCGGCCTCAAAGGGGATGCGCGAGCGGCCACGCGCCATGTCCAGCGCATCGGCGACGCGGACGATCCCGGCCTCGACGGTGAAGGGGGCGCCGTCGGAGCGGTGGCCGATGATGGCGTGCAGGGTCTCGGCCACGATGACCGAGCGCTCGGGCTCCTCGTAGACGTCCTTGAGCAGCGAGCCGAGCTTGTCGGCGGTGAGGAACAGGCTGTAGCGCTCGTGGTCGCGACGGTGGATCGACATCCCCACGCAGTGCATGAGGCAGCCGGCGGCCACCACGACCTCGGCGTCGCGCTCGGTCATGGCGAAGTCGGCCACGACGCTGGGCACCACGCCGCGGCGGAACAACAGCCGCGACAGCCGCAGCCCGATATTGAGCACGATCTGGATGTGGACCCAGCTGTGGTCCGACATGCCCAGCCGGCGGGTGGCGTTGATTGCCGAGACGTGCCACCACGCCTTGAGCTGGTCGTCGGCGTTGACCGCGGCCAGGAACCGCTCCAGCCGGCGGTTGCCGCGGGTCGGCGCGCGGACGCGGACGTCGGCGATGGCCTCGCGGGGCGGAATGGCGGGATCGGTGCTCACGTTGTCAGTGCTTCTAGCAGCACGCCCTCCCGGATGCCACCCCGGCCGACCGTGATGGTCGTCTCCAGCAGCCGCGACGCGCCTTGGAGGATGAGCAGGCCGGCGGGCAGAAGCCGCGCCCGCTGAGGGTCGATGAGGAAGCGCTCGGCCACCGCGGCGGCCGACTCGCCGGTCAGCACAGCGAGGGCGTGCTCCAGCGCCGGCGCGTTCAGCACCGGCCCGGCGACCCGGCCCAGCGACGTGGCGCTGCCCCCGACGGCCACGGCCAGACCGGGGCACGGCGGCGCCAGGCCGGCCAGCGCGGCGGCGATCTCGCGGCGCCCGGCGTCCAGCTCTGCGGACGTCGGCGGGTCGTTGTGCAGGCAGTGGTCGGTGAGCGAGCCGGACCCGATCGCGACCGACGCCCACCACTCGACACGGTCAGGGGCCGTGCCGACGACGACCTCACACGAGCCGCCGCCCACGTCCAGCACGCCGAGCCGGTCTGAGCCGGAGAGCGACTCGGAGTCGAGCATGGCCGCGGCGCCGCGGAAGGCCAGCCGCGCCTCGTCCTCGCCGGACACGATCTCCACCGCCAGGCCGGTCCCGGCCGCGATCGCCTCCACCAGCAACGCGCCGTTGGCGGCGGTGCGGATGGCAGCGGTGGCCACGCCCCGGATCTCGGCGGCGCCGGAGTCGCGGGCCACCGCGAGCTGGCCCCGGACGACGGCGACCACCTCCTCGATCTTCTCGTCGGCGATCGCGCCGGAGGCGGCCAACCCGTTGCCGATCCGGGTGAAGACTCGCTCCTGGTGGACCTCGACCAGCGCGCCGTCGACGTAGTCGGCGACGAGCAGTCGCGTGGTGTTGGAGCCGATGTCGATGCAGGCGGCGCGCACGCCCACGGGACTGTGCACTACACGAGTGTCTTGCCGCGCGGCAGTGCCGCCTCTTCGGCCGAGACATCGACGGCGGGCCGCCGCTCGGGCCGAGGAGCGCGCGCTTTGCGAAACGCGAAGGGCACCGCGACGGCGAACAGGAGCGAGCCCACCGAGGCCACCCCGAAGGCGGCGCGCGCGGACGCGAACTGCGCGATCAGACCGCCGGCGAGGATGCCGACCCCGGGAGCCAGCATCGACATGGAGTCAGACAGGCTCATCACCAGGGCCATCCAGCGGTCCGGCGTGCGTTCCTGCACGGCGGTGCGCCAGGCCACCCACTCGACGCTGTTGCCGGCCCCGGCCACGGCGGCGCCGCATAGGGCCACCAGCAGGGTCGGTGCCGCCGTCATGACGGCAAAACCCGCGGCCAGGGCGAGCGCCGAGCCCATGATGAGCGGCGGCGCCGCCCGCCGGCGAAAGCGGGCGTAGACGAAGCTGCCGGCCACGGCACCCGCACCCCACACCCCGAGGAGCAGCCCGTACCCGTCCGCCCCGGCGTTCAGCGTGTGCTGGGCGTACACCACCTCCACCGGGATGGTGATGGTGAACAGGCACAGGGCGATGGCCTGGATGATCATCAGCCGCGCCAGCACCGCGTCTGAGCGGACATGCGCGAGCCCGCGGCCCAGGCGGCTCAGCGCGGAGCCGGGCTCGGCCTTGGCTCCGGGCAGCGCGGTGATGGCAAGAAAGCAGGCGATGGTGCCGAACAAGCCGCAGTTGACGAGCAGGGCCGCCAGCGTGCCGCCGACAGCCACCACGGCCCCGCCGATGACCGGTCCCGCCATGTACCCGGCGGAGAAGCCGAAGCTGGCCAGCGCGTTGCCCTCGTGCATGAGGTCCTTGGGGCGGAGGATCTCGATGCGCGCGGCGGTGGCCAGCGACCGGGCGGTGGCCGCGATGGCCCCGTCGGCGAGGGCCAGCACCAGCACCGGGACCAGCAGGAAGTGATGGGTGAGGAAGGCCAGCGCGCCGAAGAGCAGGCTCTCCACCAGGTACAGCGTCGGCAGGACGATCCTCACCGAGCCGCGGTCCAGCCGGGCGACCAGTGCCGGCGAGAGCAGCGCCGGGAGGAACTGGGAGCACAGGAAGAACCCGGCGGAGCCGAGGGCGCTCCCGGTTCGCCGGTAGACGAGCAGCGACAGGGCCAGCGTGCCGACCGACCAGGCGAGCTCGTTGAGCACGTACGCCGCCAGCAGCCGGCGGAACGCGGGAATGCGCAGACATCTAATCACGCCAAAAACCCCTGCAAATCAGGCGATGATGCACCGCATTCCCATTCCTCGTGGGCGCCGGCGGCGCCCTGAACCTGGTGGCCGATCCCGCGAGGGCCACCGGTGAATGATATGTCACCGCGGCGGCCGAGACCCACACGCTCAGCCTGCCCGGCTGTCATGCTGCGGAGCCGATCATGTCGATGCGCGCACGCTCCTGGCATCGGAGCCACACCTTCCACCACGCCGACTTCCCGCCCGGGCGCCTGGCCGCTGAACGCAGACATACGGTGTCGGTATGCCTCCCGGCCCGCAACGAGGAACGCACCATCGGCGCCATCGTCAGCTCGCTGACACCGCTGTGTGAGCGCGGCGTCATCGACCAGATCGTCGTCGTCGACGCCTCCACCGACAACACCGGCCGGATCGCGCGGGAGCTCGGCGCCGAGGTCCACAACCAGAACGAACTGCGCCCGGAGCTGGGGCCCGTCCTCGGCAAGGGCGACGCGATGTGGCGCTCGCTGGCCGTCCTGACGGGCGACGTGATCGTCTTCCTTGACGCCGACTCGGAGCATTTTGGGGCTCATTTCGCGTGCGGGCTCCTGGGTCCTCTCCTGTGCGACACACGAATCTCCTTCGTCAAGGGCTTCTACCGCCGGCCGTTCCGCGTCGGGGAGACGACCTTGCCCGACGGCGGCGGCCGGGTGACCGAGCTCACCGCCCGGCCGCTGCTCAACCTCTTCTACCCCGACCTGTCGGGGATCGCACAGCCGCTGGCCGGCGAGGTGGCGGCCCGCCGAGAGCTGCTGGAGTCGCTGCCCTTCGTCACCGGCTACGGGGTCGACATCGCGCTGCTCGTCGACGCCTACGGGGTGGTCGGACTCGACGGGCTCGCCCAGGTGGACCTCGACGTCCGCCAGAACGCCCACCAGCCGCTGCGCGATCTGGGCCCGATGGCCTTTGCCGTGCTGCGGGCGCTCGCCTCCCGCCTGGAACGCGACGGCCGGCTGAGCGGGCCGCTGCCGTCGACGTTCATGACGCCCGGCGGCGAGGAGCTGCCGGCCTCGGTGGCCGATCAGGTCGAGCGGCCGGCGGCGGCCACCATGCGCGCCGCCGCCTGAGGCGGGCCTGCGAGCCTCACCGCCGCCACACCGACACGTGTGACGTGCGCGCCGCCCACCCCTAGCCGAAGGCGTCGCGGGCGGCCTTGCCGCCCTTGCCCATCTGCTCGAAGTAGGAGTAGGTCCCCTGCTCGTGCAGCTCGCGAGCCGCGTCGATCCACCCGCCGATGGCCGCGAAGGCCAGCGCGCCGCCCACCGAGATCCGCGCGACCCCGAGCCGGCCGAGCTCCGTGACCGTGGGAGCCCCCGGGCGGACGAGGACGCTGACCGGCCGCTCGACGGAGGAGACGATCGCCGCGGTCGTCTCGGCGTCGGCGGGCCCGGGCGCGAACAGCACGTCGGCGCCGGCCGCTTCGAACGCCCGCAGGCGACCGATGATCTCATCGCGATCGGGCTCTGACTCGCGCAGGAAGCCCTCGGCGCGCGCCGTGACCACCAGCGGACCGCCGGGTGCCGCGTGCGCGACCTCCACCGCGGCGCGCACCCGCTCAACCGCCAGCGCGAGCGGATAGATGCTCTTGGAGTCGGGGTCGTAGTCCTCGACCGAGAAGCCGGCGAGGCCGGCGGCCACCGCCCCGCGCGCGGTCTCGGCGACGCCGTCGGGATCCTCGGCGAAGCCGTTCTCCAGGTCGGCCGAGACGGGAACGTCGACACCCGCAGCCACCGCGGCCGCGTGCGCCAGGGCCTCGTCGCGGGTCACCCCGCCGTCGAGGCGGCCGAGCGTCGCGGCAAAACCGGAGCTGGTGGTGGCCAGCGCCGCAAAGCCGAGCGACACCATCAGCCGGGCCGAGCCGAGGTCCCAGGGATTGGGCATCACCAGCGGATCGCCGGGGCGGTGCAGCTCCAGGAAGCGCGCGGCCTTCGCCGCCTGGTCGGTCACGCTCCCACCCGGCCGGCCAGCATCGCGCGGGCGCCCGCGGCCGAGAGGCTCTGCGGTCCGCGGTGGGGGTTGAGCAGAACGGTCATGATCTCCTCCAGGCGGCGTCGAAAGAAGTGGTGTCCCTCGTCGGGGTCGACGAAGATGCGGCACGCCGGCAGGGACACGGCCAGCTGCAGGGCGTGCTCGATCGGGACGAGCGGGTCGCGGCCACCGTGCCAGACCTGAACCTCGGGCTCGACATCCTCGGGCCGGAACCCCCATCCACGGGAGTAGGTCAGGTAGTCCTCGATCATCCCGCCGACACCATAAGCGGTCGTATTGAGGAAGCTGGTTCCGGCGGCCGCGCGCTCGCCGGCCTCGGCCAGTCGCGCGCGCTCGGTGGGCGCGGCATGCGCGGCAATGACCCGGTGCAGCACGGCCGGGTGCCGGTGCAGGAGCGGCAGCACCGCATCGCCCAGCACGCGCGCCGCCCGCGGCATGGCGGCCAGCGTACCGAGGCCCAGGCGGATGCGCACGGGCATGCCCGGGGTCCGGTGCGGAGCGCACAGCGGCGACAGCGAGCTGCAGACGGCGGTCCGGATGACGCGGTCGGTGAGCGCGTGGGCGGCGGCCAGAGCGTATGGGCCGCCCGCGGACACCCCGACGAGGAAGAAGCGCTCGATCTCCAGCGCGTCGACGAGCACCGTGAGGTCAGAGGCGAACCCCGTGACCGTCCGGCCACCAACGAGATCGGAGCCGCCGAAGCCGGGGCGGTTGACCGCGATGTGGCGCGTGTGGAGGCGTTCGGTGAGCGGGCCGAGGTTGACGGTGTCTCTCAAGGGGCTCCCGATGGCCCCGTGGCAGTAGATGACCGCCGCGCCGTCCGGAGGTCCGGTCTCCACGAACGTCAGGCGACGTCCGTCGGGGAGGCGCAGCGCGCCGGGGCGGTTGATCTGGGCCGGGAGCATCCGCTGGGCAGGCGGTAAATGCCTGCTCAGGGTGTTGTACGGCCTGACGCTCTGGAACTTGTTGCGTGTTTGTCAAGTCGGCGCAGAACGCCGTCGAGGGCGAGCGCGAACGAGTCCGGGCGCTCGACCATCGGCACGTGGCCGGTCCAGTCGATCACCTCGAGCACCGCGTCGGGGCGCTGCACGAGGATCTCATCGGCCAGCCGGACGGGGACCGCGCGGTCCTGGCGGCCCCAGATGAGCCCGAGCGGAGCGGGCGTGTCGCGCAGCAGCGGCTGCAGGTCGATCTGCGCGATCGTGGCCGTGGCCTGCGCGATTCGCTGCGCCGGCGCGGAGGCCTCCACCATCATCCGCGCCTGGTCGGGCGAGAGGGTCGCGCCGTCGGCGGCGGCAAAGGCGAGGAGCACCCGCCGGCCCCACGGCTTGTCGCTGAGCGCGATCAGCCGGCGGCGGGCCGCGAACAGGCCGCTGGCGCCTTGACCGAGCAGGGCACCCGGAAGCGGCGGCCGGCGTCGCTGCAGGCCCGCGGGAGCGACGAGGATCAGGCGGCGGACGAGGTTGGGGCGCTGGGCCGCCAGGGTCAGCGCGACCGCTCCGCCCAGGGAGTGGCCCACCAGATCAAACGGCGCGGTGACGTGCTGGGCGGCGAGCCCGCGGGCCAGCCGATCGGTGACCTCAGCGAGCTCGAACCCCTCCCCGACCGGGGCCGACTCGCCGAATCCGGGCAGGTCAAGCGTGACCACCCGCCGGGTGTGAGCGAGGGGCTCGGTGACGAGGCTCCAGATCTGCCGAGTGGTGCCCAGCCCGTGCAGGAGGACCAGCGGCTCGCCCTCCCCGGTCTCGGTGATCGCGACGAGGGGGCGCCGGCCCCGGTGGCGTAGGCTGGATGGATGAGCACTCAAGCACGTCCATTGTCCCTGGGCGCCGAGAGCGGCGACGACGGGTCGTTCAAACGCCAGGACTCAACCTTCCGTCGCTGGGTGTCGGATGACCCCTCCGCCGAGTTTCCCGTCGCCGCCGGGCGCTATCACCTGTACGTGGCGCGGGCATGCCCGTGGGCGCACCGCACGATGATCGGGCGGATGCTCATGGGCCTCGAGGACGCCATCTCGCTGTCCTTCGTGGACCCTCAGCGCGACGAGCGCGGCTGGGAGTTCACCGGCAACGGCTTCGAGGACCCCGTCAACGGGTTCCGGTTTTTGTCGCAGGCCTACGACGCGACCGATCCGGAGTACGCGGCCCGGGTCAGTGTCCCGGTGCTCTGGGATCGCGAGCGTGGCACGATCGTCAACAACGAGTCCGCCGACATCCTGCGCATGCTCTCGACCGTGTTCGCGCCGCTGGCCGCGCACCCGGTGGTCCTGGTACCCGATCGGCTGCGCTCGGAGATCGACGCGCTCAACTCGCACATCTACGAGACGGTCAACAACGCCGTCTACAAGGCCGGCTTCTCGCGGCGCCAGGACGTGTACGAGGCCGAGGTGGCGTCGCTGTTCGCGACCCTGGACCAGTTGGACGCCCGTCTGGCCGACCGCCGCTTCCTGTTCGGCGCCGAGCCCCTGGAGACCGACTGGCGCCTGTTCACCACGCTGGTCCGCTTCGACGCCGTCTACCAGATCCACTTCAAGTGCTCGCTGCGCAAGCTGGTGGAGTACCCGAACCTGTGGCCCTACGCCCGGGACCTCTTCCAGTGGCCCGGGGTCGCCGACACCGTGTCCTTCGACGAGATCCGCTCGCACTACTACGGGACGCATCCGATGCTCAACCCGTCGGGGCTGGTCGCCGTGCTACCCGCCGACGACTGGTCTGAGCCACCGCGGCGGGGGTGAGGCGGGGGCGGGCGGAGCGGGCGCGAGCGGAGCGGGCGCGGGCGGAGCGGGGCGGGAGCCTCTCGGCCGTTTTCGCGGCCTGGTAGCTGGCCACGGCGGCCACGAAGGACGGCGTGTCGGCGCAGAGGTGTGACAACTCTCGTACGCGTGTCACGAAAGTGTGCCAATGCGGGGCTGTTGAGGGGTGCCGCGGCCAGGGGCGCCTCACACTGGACCGGTGCCCGACGATCTTGACGCTGTAGAGCACACACCCCGCGGTTCGAAGCGGCGTGCTTCAGGGAGTCAACGGGACACGCTTTCTGAAGCACGCACCGTCCGCGTACTGAGTGTGCGCTCTGAGGTGTCAATCTCGGGCGCTCGAGAGGACCGGATCGCCGCCGTCGCGGCCCATCAGCGCGGTCGGATCGCCAGACGGCAACTGCTGGCCGTCGGGGTCAGCCACTCGACCATCGTCTGGCTCGTGGACAAGGGGCGGCTGCTCCCCTCCCTTCGAGGCGTCTTTTGCGTCGGTCATTCCGCGCCGACCGAGCTTGGCTCAGAGACCGAGGCACTGCTCTCCGTCCGGGACGGTGCCGCGCTCTGCCACTGGTCGGCGACGGCGGTGCTCGGGCTCTGGACGCCGGCACCCCGGGAGGTCGAGGTCGTCCTCGACACCTACGCAGGCGGATCCAACCCCGGCGTCCACGTCCACCGCAGCCGCATCCTCGAGCCCAGAGACATCTGGATCCGCAAGGGACTGCCGGTCACCTCACCCGCGCGCACCCTTCTCGACCTCGCGGCCACCGCCACCGACCGCCGACTCGAGGTCGTCTTCGATCGCGGCATCACCGAGCGGATCGTCTCGCTCGCTCACGTCCGCGATGTCCTCGACCGCGCCGGCGGCCACCCCGGACGCGGGCGCCTCGCCGACCTGGTCGGCCGAGAGAACGGCGCATCAGCGATGACCGCGTCAGAGGCAGCAGAGCGGATGCTGGCCCTCATCAAGGCCGCCGGGCTGCCGATGCCCGAGGTGGAGTTCCCGTTCGGGCCCTACGAGCTCGACTTCTACTGGCCGGCCGCCCGCTTCGTCGTCGAGGTCGACGGGTACCGGTGGCACTCATCCCGCTACCGGTTCGAGCGCGACCGCCGCAAGGACAACGACCTCCGTCGCGCCGACATCGAGGTCATGCGAGTCGTGCGCCGGGAGATCATCGAGCGCTCGCATGGCGTCATCGCCGACGTCGCCCGATCCCTCGCCCGGCGCGGCCTTTAGGCTGGCCGCGCCAGTTGGCTGGAGACCACCCCGCTCCCCCTTCGTGGCCGCCTTAGCCGGGTAGACGCAGGCCCCGCAGGGGCCGAGCACACCCGGCGTCAGAAGCTCGACGCGCTCTAGCGGCGCCGGCGGCGCCGGCGACGCAGGAGCACGAAGCCGACGACCACCGCGATGATCGGGGCGGGGTTGCTCTTCACGCGCTCCACAACGACGGTGCGGACGAGGGCCAGGCCGTTCAGCGGCTCGGGCTCCGCGGCCGGAGGTGGCGGAGGTGGTGGCGGCTCTGGGGCCGGTGGCGGCGGAGGCGGCTCCGGGGCTGGTGGCGGAGGCGGCTCTGGGGCCGGGGGTGGTGGAGGCGGCTCAGGCATCGGAGGCGGCGGCGGCTCGGGCGCCGGGGGCGGCACGATCTCGGGCTCCGGGACCGGCTCCGGCTCGGGCGCCGTCGGCGGCCCGGGCTCGGGCGCCGGGACCGGCTCGGGGGCCGGCGGCACGATCTCGGGCTGCGGCAGGGGCGGTGGGACCTCGGCCCGTGGCGGCTGGGACTCCTCGGAGGCTTCGGGCATGACCGCGGCGAGCTCCTCCTCGGCGGCGGCTTCCACCGCGAGATCGGGCAGCGACTCGGTGTCCAGCGC
>DATJTQ010000019.1:0-3737 GCA_035503355.1 Solirubrobacteraceae bacterium | reverse complement strand
GCGCCGGGCGCCGCGCACCGATCGCACCCGTGCCGCACTGCTGCTCTGGGGTGGCTGGCTGATCGTCAGCGGCCTCGTCTTCAGCCTGTCGAGTGGGATCATCCACACCTATTACACGGTGGCCCTGGCTCCGGCGATCGCGGCCCTGGTGGCCATCGGCGGCCGGATGCTGTGGGAGAGGCGTGACACCGCGCCGGCCCGGGTGGGCGCGGCACTGGCCGTGGCGGTGAGCGCCGGGTGGTCCTGGGAGCTGCTGGATCGCACCCCCAACTGGGAGCCGTGGCTGCGCACAGCCATCGTGATCGCCGGCGCACTGGCCGTGGCCTCGCTCGTGGGCTCCGCGCTGTGGCGCCCGGTGCGCACGCGGCTGGCGGTGGCCGCCGTGGTGGTGGGCGTGATGGCGTCGGTCGCGGGGCCGGTGGCCTACGCCGCACAGACCATCACCACACCGCACACGGGCTCGGTGCCGTCGGCGGGCCCGGCGAGCGCCGGAGGCTTCGGCGGCGGTGGCTTCCCCGGCGGCAGCGGACGCGCCGGCAGCTTCGGCGGTGGCGCCCGGCCGAGTGGCGCCGGCTTCGGCGGTGGCACCCGGCCAAGCGGCACCGGCTTTGGCGCCAGCCGGGCGACGGGCACCATCCCCGGCGGCACCCGCGCCGGCGGCACCCGCCCCGGCGGCACCCGCGCCAGCGGCACCCGCGCCGGCGGCATGCCGGGCGGGCAGACCACCACCAGCGCGGCGCTCACCCGCGCGCTCAAGGCCAACGCCGCGCGCTACCGCTGGGTGGCGGCGACCTCGGGCTCCCAGTCCGCGGCCGCGCTGGAGCTGGCCACGGGCGGCGAGCCCGTCATGGCCATCGGCGGCTTCAGCGGCCAGGGCGGCGAGCTCACCCTGGCCCAGTTCGAGAGCTACGTGAAAGCCGGCGACATCCACTACTACATCTCTGGCGGCGGGATGGGCGGGGGCGGTGCCCGCGGCGGCTCGTCGAGCGCAATCTCCACCTGGGTCGAGGCCCACTACACGTCGGTGGCCATCGGCGGCCAGACGGTGTATGACCTGACCCAGCCGGTGAGCTGACGGTCGCGGCCGACGCACAGGGGGGCCTGAGATCAGGCCCGCAGTGCGCTCGGCGCGGCGGCCTGTCACAGTCTGGAGCGATGGCGCACCGGGAGATCCACTCGTGGCTGATGGACATGGACGGCGTGCTCGTGCACGAGGAGCAGGCCATCCCCGGAGCCGACGAGTTCGTGGCGCGCCTGCGAGCCAGCGAGACGCGCTTCCTGGTGCTCACCAACAACTCGATCTACACCCCGCGCGATCTCGCCGCGCGGCTGCGGGCCAGCGGGATCGACGTCCCCGAGGACAGGATCTGGACCTCCGCGCTGGCCACGGCGCGCTTCCTCCAGGACCAGCGTCCTGGGGGCTCCGCGTTCGTCATCGGCGAGGCGGGCCTGACCACGGCGCTGCACAGCGCGGGCTACACGCTGACCGAGCGCGGCCCCGACTACGTGGTCCTGGGCGAGACGCGCACCTACAGTTTCGAGCGCATCACCCAGGCGATCCGCCTCATCGAGACCGGAGCGCGCTTCATCGCCACCAACCCGGACGCGACGGGCCCTTCGGTCGACGGCCCGCTGCCGGCCACGGGCTCGGTGGCGGCGCTGATCACCCGCGCCACCGGAATCGAGCCGTACTACGTCGGCAAGCCCAACCCGCTGATGATGCGCTCGGCGCTCAACGCCATCGATGCGCACTCCGAGACGGCGGCGATGATCGGCGATCGGATGGACACCGACGTCGTCTCGGGGCTGGAGGCGGGCATGGACACCATCCTGGTGCTCAGCGGAGTCACCACGCGCGCCGACGCCGAACGCCACCCGTATCGAGCCGGCCGGATCGTCGACTCGATCGCCGACCTCGTGCCGGAACTCGACGGCTGAGCCGTCTGCGCACGGCCGCGTGTCCGTGCCGGAGGAGCTACCCTCCCGCGAATGCCGTGTGCGGGGCCGGATCCATGGTGGCCTGCCGATCGCCGAATTTGCGACATCCGTGGCACCTTCTGCAAGCTTTGAGGTCCGACACGCGTGACACTGTGTCACCTCTCCGCTTCAGTCCGCCTGCCATGCGGCTACTCTGCCCACCGCCAATCAACGTTTCACGCAAGGAGACAGGATGAACAAGACGGAACTCATCGAGGCGATCGCCAAGGACAGCGGGCTGTCCAAGGCTGACTCGTCACGTGCGCTGGACTCGCTGCTGACCACCGTCACCAAGACCCTGAAGAAGGGTGACGAGGTTGCGATCACCGGCTTTGGCAAGTTCTCGGTGGCCAAGCGCGGAGCGCGCACCGGCCGCAACCCCCAGACCGGCGCCCCGGTCAAGATCAAGGCTTCCAAGAACGCCAAGTTCACCGCCGGAGCCACGCTCAAGAACGCGGTCGCGGGTCGGCGCGCCGCCGCCAAGTAGCTGACCCACGGCACCCGGCGAATCCGCCGGGGTGAGACATCGGTTGCGGCGGCCAGGGCGCTCGGCCCGGCCGCCGGCCATGCCCGTGCTGCAGGGCCGCTGCGGGATACGACCGGTGGCTGACTACTCGTCGCCGAACTCGTCGGCGGCGGCGAGGCCGGGTTCATCCTCGGCCGCGTGGATGGCGCACAACGCCGGCCCGCCGGACTCGAGTACCGACTCGAGCTCCGCTTCGGTCAGCCGCGCGCCGCACTCCTCGCATCGTTCGCCTGCCGTCTCGATGCTGCGCTCCTCCAGGCTCATGGCGCGATTTTAGTCCCCGCGCCGAGATAGGTCAGCACGGCCAGCACACGGCGGTGATCGTCGTCGGTGGCCGGCAGGTTCAGCTTTCCGAAGATGTTGGTGACGTGCTTCTCGACGGCACCCAGCGTGATCACGAGCTCGCGGGCGATGGCGGCATTGGTGCGGCCCTGGGCGATGAGTGACAGCGTCTCGCGCTCGCGAGGGGTCAGCTCTCCCAGGGGATCGTCCCCGCCGCCCGCCTGGGCGCGCACGAGCGAGGCGATGACCTCACGGTCCAGCGCTGTGCCGCCCTTGGCAACGCGGTTCACGGCGTCAAGGAAGCTGCGCACCTCGCCCACGCGCTCCTTGAGCAGGTAGCCGACGCCGCTCTGCCCCGACGCCAGCAGCTCGCCGGTGTAGACCGGCTCCACGTACTGGGAGAGGACCAGCACCGAGAGGTCGGGGAACCGGCGCCGGGCCTCCAGCGCGGCGCGGATCCCCTCGTCGGTGAAGGTCGGCGGCAGGCGCACATCGACGATGGCCAGGTCCGGCTTATGCCCGGCGACGATGCGCAGCAGGCCGTCTCCATCATCGGCCTGAGCCACCACCTCGATGTCGTATTCCTCGAGCAGGGCGACGATGCCCTTGCGCAGCAGCATCGTGTCCTCGGCGATCACGACTCGCACGGCAGCACCGCCCGGATCGTCGTCCCGATGCCCTCCGGCGAGTCGACGTCGAGGGTCCCGTCCAGCGCCTCGACGCGCTGGCGCAGGCCACTGAGGCCGCCGCCGCGGGGGTCTGCGCCGCCCGGGCCGTTGTCGGCCACCTCCACCACCAGGCGCGAGCCGGCGCGGCGGACCACGATGCGCGCGGATGCCCCCGGGGCGTGCTTGACGGCGTTGGTCAGCGCCTCCGCGGTGACGAAATAGGCCGCCGACTCCACCACGGGCGGGAGCCGCTGCGTGAGCTTGCTCTCGACCGTGGTGTCGAT
>DATJTQ010000018.1:0-8195 GCA_035503355.1 Solirubrobacteraceae bacterium | reverse complement strand
CCAGGCGTCGCGGACGAAGGCGTGGGCGAACATCAGCGGCGGTTGCGCCTGGCGCCCAGTCCGCGGGCGAGGAGGTAGACGACGAACGCGATCGTGGTGACGTAGAAGCCGACGGGATAGATCGAGAAGTAGGCGACGCCGAGCACGCAGCCGACCACCACCACTCCCACCACGGCGGCGATCACGGCGGCGCCGGCGGTCAGCGAATAGATCGAGCCGAACAGCGTGTTGGCGGTGGTGATTCCACTGGCGCCGGCGGCGCTGGTGGCAAGGATCGCCAGCAGGAGGACGCCGATGCCCAGGATCCAGGCGAAGGTGATCCCGATGGTGACGTCGTCGGCCTGAGCGCGGCGGCCGAGGGCGCCCATGGCACCGGCCAGCGCCAGGGTGAGGGCGAACAGGCCGACCCGCTCGTCCACCCCGACGACCGCCGCGGCGATGGCGCCGACGAACGCCACGTGGCTGAGCGCGTCGCCGGCGAACACCTGGGCGCGGACGACGACGAACCACCCGATCACGCCGCAGGCCAGCGCGATGAAGGTGCCGGCCAGCCAGGCGTTGCGGACGAACTCGTGGGCGAACATCAGCCGCGGGCGCGCCGGTGGCGCGGGTGGTGGGAGGGCTGAGCGCCGATGATGCGCGCCACGACGTAGATGACGAACCCGATCGTGGTCACGTAGAAGCCGACGGGATAGATGGTGAAGTAGGCGATGGCCAGCGCCAGCCACACGGTGATGAGCGCCAGGATCACCGTGAGCACCAGGCCGGCCAGCGGCCGGGCGGTGAGCTGCTGGGCGGCGGCGGGGGGCGCCACCAGGAGGGCGAAGACGAGGAGCGCGCCGGTGAGCTGGCTGGTGGCGGCGATGGCCAGTCCCAGGACGAGCAGGAAGAGCGCGTCGAGCAGACCCACCGGCACGCCACTGGCCCGGGCGACCTCGCGGTCCACCGAGGCGAACAGCAGCGGCCGGGCGAGCACGGTCAGCGTGGCCAGCGCGGCCACGGCGACGAGCGCCAGGCCGAGGACCTGGCCGCGCGTGATGCCGAGGAAGGTCCCGAACAGGAGCGTCTCGGGGCCGCCGAGCACCGCCTGGTTGAGCGAGAGAAAGAGAAAGCCGGCGGCCAGCCCGACGGTCTGGACGGTGCCGATGACGGCCGACTCGCCGGCCTGCCCGAAGCGGCCGCGGCCACCCGACCCCCCGCGATCGCTGCGGCCGATGGCCAGCGCCGCCGCGGTGCAGGCGATGTAGTAGCCCAGCGCGGTGGGGAGGCCGGCCAGCGCTGCGCCGGTCGCGCCGGGAAAGGCCATCACGCTCAGCGTGTGCGAGGCGAAGGTCTGGCGGCGCAGGACGACATACCAGCCCACCACCCCGGCCAGGACGGCCACGATCGTCCCGGCCTCCAGGGCATTGACCATGAACGGGTAGGTGAACAGCTCCTGGAGGTCGTGGATCGGGTTGGGGGAGAGGGGCGGGATCATCAATAAATAAGTAAACTTATAAGTTTACTGAGAATGGCGATGGCCGTGGTGATGGGGCGCCTCGGGCTGGCCGACGACCACGAGCCGGCCGTCGGAGGTCCGCAGCACCTCGATCTTCGTGCCGTACAGGTCGCTGAGCGTCTCCGCGGTGATGACGTCGTCCACCTCGCCACACAGCGCGTGCCCGCCGGCGAGGTACACCACGCGGTCCAGGTAGGCCGCCAGAGGGTTGACGTCATGGGCCACGAGCAGGACGGCGACGTCCTCGGCGCTGGCGATCCGGCGGATGAGCCCGGCGACCGCGGCCTGGTTGGGCAGGTCAAGGCTGTCCAGCGGCTCATCGAGGATGAGCAGCCGGGGGCGGCGCACCAGCGCGGTGGCGATGAGCAGCCGCTGCTGCTCGCCGCCGGAGAGCTCGCCGATCGCGCGATCGGCATAGGCGCCCGCGCCGACCAGGGCGATGACGTCCTCGACGCGGCGGCGTTCCTCGCGGCGGCGGTGGCGGGCGCGCGGGGTGAGGGCGAGCGGCACGCCCCAGCGGGCACCGTCGAGACCGAGGGTCACGAGGTCGACGCCGCGCACGCGGGTGGCGGCGTCGAAGCTCTGGCGCTGGGGGAGGTAGCCGATGCCTGAGCGGGCCT
The DNA here is from genome assembly GCA_035503355.1 of Solirubrobacteraceae bacterium. Classification (GTDB taxonomy): domain Bacteria; phylum Actinomycetota; class Thermoleophilia; order Solirubrobacterales; family Solirubrobacteraceae; genus Palsa-465. Next base: position 6,077 of record DATJTQ010000018.1, on the reverse strand, counting down.
GCTGGGGCGAGCGGTCAAGGACGTGGATGGAGCCGGTGGCCAGGGGGACAAGGCCGAGGATGGCGCGCATCAGCGTTGACTTGCCCGCGCCGTTGGGACCCAGCACGGCCACGAACTCGCCCTGGCCGATGGTGAGCGAGACGTCGGAGAGGATCGTGCGGCCGCCGACGCGGATCGCCGCGCCCTGCAGGGCAACGGCGGGTGCACCGGTCTGGGGGAGGGTGGCCTCCGTCATCGGCCGGTGGCCTGGTGCAGTGCGGCGGCCAGCCGGGTGAGCTGGGCGACCTGCCACTGCTCGAATGACGCCGTCTGCGGCGACAGGGTTTCCGTGACGGTGGCGATGGGGATACCCGCGGCGCGGGCGAGGTCGTTGAGGTGCTTGATCCCCGGGGTCACGTTCTGGGAGTTGTAGACCCACACCTTGATCTGGTGGTCGGTGATCTGTTGCTCGGTGGTGATGGTGTCCTGGGCGGTGACCTCGGTGCCCTCGCTGATCGCCTTCATGAAGCTCGGTGGCGTGACCAGGTCAAGCCCCAGCGCGGGCGCCTGCAGCGCGAAGATGCTCTCCGAGGCGCCGACGCGGACCCCCGCGTAGCGGGCCCTGATCTGCGCGATGAGCCGGTGATAGGTGCGCAGGGACTGGGTGTCGAACCGCTGGAGCTGGGCAGCGAAGTAGGACTTGTGACCCGGGTCGAGCTTGCTGAGGTCCGCCGCGATGGTGCGCGCGACGACGAGCACCTCCGCCGGGTCATACCACCGGTGCGGGTTGTCGCCGTCCTGAAGGCCGAACAGGTTGCCGACGGTGAGCGTGAGGCGGCCGTCGACCGGGTTGGCGGCGAGCAGCTTGGGCGCCCACGGGTCATAACCGACCCCGTTGACGATGGCCAGCTGAGCGGTGGCCATGGTGCGCGCGTCGACCGTGGTCGGCTCGTAGTCGTGGGGGTCCTGGGCGGGGTTGACGATCACGCTCGTCACCTGCGCGTGCGTCCCGCCGATCTGTCGCGCGATGCTTCCCCAGAAGTTCTCGGCCGCGACCACGCGCACCCCGCCAGCGCTGCCGCTGCCGGTGGTCTGGGAGGTGCCGCAGCCGGTGGCGAGGAGGGCGAGCCCGGCGAGGAGGGCGGGGAGGAGCGCGCGGCGGCGTGGGTGTCGAGGATGGCGGGGTACGGCCTGGGCGGGCGCGGGGTGGCGCGGGTGTCGGGGGCGTGCGTTCACGGGCCCAACCTAGCATAAGAATGAGAATCAGTCTTATTCTCATTCTCGTTCGGATCGCCGCTACAGTGGGGATATGGCCAGCCTCGAGTGGATCCGTTATGTGTACGCCAACCTGCAGGTGGGCGGGTACAGCCGCGGAGGCGCGCGCGACGCGGTCATCGACCTGCTGGGTGAGCAGAGGTGCGCGCTGAGCGCGGCGCAGATCGAGGATCGCCTGCGCGCCGACGGCCGGCCCATCGCCCGCGCCAGCATCTACCGCACTCTGGACCTGCTGGTGGAGCGGGGGCTCGCCGAGCGCGTCATCGTGGACCAGGGCGAAGCTCGCTTCGAGCCGCTGGAGCCCAGCGGCGAGCACCACCACCACCTGTTCTGCGCCCAGTGCGGCCAGCTCATCCCCTTCGACGATCCGGGCCTCGAGCGCGCCATCCACAAGCTCGAGGATCGGCTCGGCGTGACCGTCGACAGCCACGACGTGCTGCTCCGGGGCGCCTGCGACGAGTGCCGCTAGCCAACGACCGTTCGGCGGCACACCGTCAGACGGCTTGGGGATTTGGAGCGAAGTGGTCGCCCCGCGAACGCCTGGCGCCAAATCGCAGGGGCGAGATCCGATTTGGAGCCGATTGGTCTTTGATGCCGCGCGCGGGCCGCGTCCCGCGCTGACGGCCGAGCACAGCTACCAGGTGTCGACCATCGGGCGGCGCTTGCCGGGCGTCTGCCACCACGCCGGGGTCGCCTCGTCAAACAGGGTGGCGATCCATCGCCGCGTGTCGGCGGGATCGATGACGTCGTCGATCTCGAAGTAGGCGGCCATGCTGATGCCGCGCCCTCGTTCGTAGGCGGCGGCCACCATGGCCTCGTAGGGTCGCTCGCGCTCGGCCGGATCGTCGATCGCCTCGAGCTCACGCCGCATGCCCAGGCGGACGGCGCCCTCCAATCCCATGGCGCCGAACTCCGAGGTCGGCCAGCCCACGCAGAACAGCGGCGCCTTGAAGCTCCCGCCGGTCATCGCCTGGGCGCCGAGCCCGTAGCCCTTGCGCAGCACCACCGTCCCGGTGGGCACGCTGAGGTTGGCGCCGGTCACGAACATCCGCGAGAAGTGGCGGACGGTCGCCGTCCGCTCGGAGTCCGGCCCCACCATGAAGCCCGGCGTGTCGGCCAGGAACAGCAGGGGCAGCCCGAAGGCGTCGCACAGTCCCATGAAGCGGGCGGCCTTGTCGGCGCCGTCGGCGTCGATCGCCCCGCCCAGATGAGCCGGGTCGTTGGCGATGACCCCGAGCGCCCGGCCGTCGATGCGCGCCAGCGCGGTGACCATCCCGGCGGCGAAGCCGCGCCGCAGCTCCAGCACGCTCCCTTCGTCGAAGAGCCCGTCGATGACGTCGCGGACGGCGTAGACGCGCTTGCGGTTGGCGGGGATGAGGTCGCGCAGGCGGGCCTGGTCAGGGACGCAAGCGCCGGTGGTGGCGCCCGCGGCGGTTCCGGTCCGCGCGAAGTAGCCGAGGTACCGCTTGGCCGCGGCCACGGCGGCCGCGTCGTCGGGGACACGGAGGTCCACCACCCCGTTGCCGTCCTGGACATCGATCGGCCCCACCTCGCCCGGCGCGTACACGCCCAGCCCGCCGCCCTCGATCATGGCCGGCCCGCCCATGCCGATGCTCGCATCCTCGGTGGCGATGACGACGTCGCAGCAGCCGAGCAGCGCGGCGTTGCCCGCGAAGCAGTAGCCGCTGGCGATCCCCACGAGGGGCACCAGCCCGCTCAACTGGGCGAAGTACTGAAAGGCTCGGCAGTCCAGGCCGGCGATGATGGGCATGTCGACGTCGCCGGGGCGGCCGCCGCCGCCCTCGGCGAACAGGACCACGGGCAGGCGCCGCCGCTGCGCGATCTCGAACAGCCGGTCCTTCTTCTGGTGGTTGCGCATGCCCTGCGTGCCGGCCAGGACGGTGTAGTCATAGGACATGGCCGCCACCGGCTGACCCGCGATCGCGCCCACGCCTCCCACCAGGCCATCGGCCGGCGTGCGCTCGATCAGCTCCTGGCGGGAGCGCCGCTGCTCCTGGGCGGCGAACATCAGCGGGCCGTACTCCACCAAGCTGTCCTCGTCCAGCAGATCGTCGAGGTTCTCGCGCGCGGTGCGCCGCCCCTGGGCGTGGCGCCTGGCCACCGCGTCGGGCCGGCGCGCGTCCGTGGTCACGGCGTGTCGCTCGAGAACGTCCTGGAGGTCGGAGCGTTCACTGCTTTTGGGGATTTCAGGTTGCGCCGCTGGGGTCCCGGCGCCGTGGCCATCGGACGAGAGCGTGGCCAGGGACTGGCCCTCCTCCACGGTCTGCCCGACGGCGACGCGCAACTCGATCACGGTCCCGGCGCGCTCGGCGACGATCTCGTGCTCCATCTTCATCGCCTCGATGACGACGACCGGCGCGCCGGCTGCGACATGGGCCTCCGCCGGCGCCGGGGTGGCCACGACGGTGCCCGTGAACGGTGCCACCAGGATCTGGCTGGTCTCTGCGGGCACCCGCGGCAGTCTACGATTCGCGGCCATGAGCGAGGTGCCGCCACTGCTCTGGGAGCCCACGCAGGAGCGCATCGACGCCGCCACGCTCACGCGCTTCCGGAGCTGGCTGGCCGCCGAGCGCGACCTGAGCTTTGACTCCTACGAGGCGCTGTGGGAGTGGTCGGTCGAGTCCGTCGACGACTTCTGGGCCGCGGTGGTGGAGTTCTTTGACCTGGCGATCGAGGGCGGCTCCGGGGCGGTGCTGGGCGATCGCACGATGCCGGGGGCGGAATGGTTTCCCGGAGCGCGGACCTCCTATGCCGAGCACATCTTCCGCGGCAAGGACCCCGCGGCGGTGGCCATCCATCACGCCTCCGAAGTCCGGCCCGAGCTCGGGGAGTGGACGTGGGCACGGCTGCGCTCAGAGACCGCGCGGATCGCCGCCGGCCTGCGCGCGCTGGGCGTGGGCGAGGGTGACCGGGTGGTGGCCTACATGCCGAACATCCCCGAGACGGCGGCGGCCTTCTTCGCCTGCGCCTCGATCGGTGCGACGTGGTCCTCGGCGGCCCCCGAGTTCGGCGCCCGCAGCGTCATCGACCGCTTTGCCCAGGTGGAGCCGACGGTCCTGCTGGCCATCGACGGCTACCGCTACGGCGGCAAGGAGCACGACCGCTCCGAGCAGGTCACGCGCATCGCGGCCGAGCTGCCCGGCCTGCGGCGCACGGTGCGCCTGGGCTACCTGGACGGCACCGGCTGGGAGGACGGGTTCCTGGGCCCCGAGGACGCCGAGCTGACCTTCGCCGCGCTGCCCTTCGATCATCCGCTGTGGGTGCTCTACTCCAGCGGCACCACTGGGCTGCCCAAGCCGATCGTCCACGGCCAGGGCGGGATCCTGCTCGAGCAGGTCAAGGCGATGAACCTGCAGGTCGACGCCCAGCCCGGGGACCGGGTGTTCTGGTTCTCCACCACCGGCTGGATGATGTGGAACTTCCTGGTCGGGGTCCTGCTCACCGACGCCTCGATCATCCTCTTTGACGGCAACCCCGGCTATCCGTCGCTGGAGCGGCTGTGGGATCTGGCGCAGGAGTCGGGGATGTCGACGTTCGGGACCAGCGCCGCGTTCATCGCCTCCTGCATGAAGGAGGGCGTCGAGCCCCGCTCCGGGCGCGAGCTCGCCACTCTGCGCGCGGTGGGCTCGACCGGATCGCCGCTGTCGCCCGAGTCCTTTCAGTGGATCTATGACCACCTCGGCGCCGACACCTGGCTGTTTTCCACCTCGGGCGGCACCGACATGTGCACCGCGTTCGTGGGCGGCGTCCCGACGCTGCCCGTGTACCTGGGCGAGCTGCAGGCGCGGTCGCTCGGCGCCGCGGTGCAGGCATGGGACCCCGACGGCAGGCCGCTCATCGACGAGGTGGGCGAGCTGGTCATCACCGAGCCGATGCCGTCGATGCCGATCTTCTTCTGGGGCGATGAGGACGGCGAGCGCCTGCGCGAGTCCTACTTCGCGATGTACCCGGGGGTGTGGCGCCACGGGGACTGGATCAAGATCACCGACCGCGGCACCGCGATCATCTACGGCCGCTCTGACTCCACCATCAACCGGGGCGGCGTCCGGATGGGCACCTCGGAGATCTACCGAGCGGTGCTGGACGTCGACGCGGTGACCGACGCGCTGGTGGTGGACCTGCCCCGGGATGGCACCGACGGCTGGATGCCGCTGTTCGTCGTCCTGCGCGACGACGCCACGCTGAGCGAGGAGCTGGTGGCCGAGATCCGTCGCCGCGTCCGCGAGGACTGCTCGCCGCGCCACGTCCCCAATGAGATCCGCCAGATCGCGGCGGTCCCGCGCACGTTGTCGGGCAAGGTGCTCGAGGTACCGGTGAAGCGCATCCTCATGGGCACCCCCGTCGCGGAGGCGGCCAGCCGGGAGTCGCTGGCCAATCCGGAGGCCCTCGACTACTTCGTGGAGCTGGCCGAGGAATCGGCGTAGCCGGACCCGGGACGCCCGGGGGCGTCAGGTGCCGCGCCCCGCTCCGGCGCGCGTCTGACGGGTCATTTCGAGGGTTTGCAGGACCTTCTGCAGGGTATGCGGGCCGTCCTAGGCTCCTCTTACGGACTTCTTCCCGAACTCTGAAAGGTTCCTCACGGGTAGGTGGTCCCATGGGGGACGACAAAGCAGCCCATCCAGGAGTGAAAGCAAAACCATGAGAAGTGTGAGCCGATGGCTTCCGATCATCGGCGGCGCCATTGCGGGAGGGGTGATCGCGCTCATCATCGCCAGCTCGAGCACCTCCACCAAAACCGTGACGACGACCGTCGTCCAGCAGGGCAGCTCCAGCACCTCGGCCGAGCCGACGTCGTTCAAGAG
>DATJTQ010000017.1:0-4214 GCA_035503355.1 Solirubrobacteraceae bacterium | reverse complement strand
CCAACGTCCGCGCCCGCTACATCCTGCGGGCCACCGAGGGCTACACGGCGGACATGGCGGGCGAGCACCGGGCCCTGCTGCCGATGAACAGCTCCATGATCGTCACCGAGCCGCTGCCCGCCGCCGAGTGGGAGCGGATCGGCTGGGACGGCGCCGAGACGATGCTCGACGGATCTCACCTCTACACCTACTCCCAGCACACCGCCGACGGGCGGATCGCCATCGGCGGGCGGGGGGTCCCGTACCGGTTCGGCTCGCGCACCGACCGCGAGGGACCCGTGCCCGACCGCACCATCCACGAGCTGCGGGCGCGGCTGATCTCGCTGTTCCCGTCGCTGGCGGGGGTCCGCGTCGAGCGGGCCTGGCACGGCGTCCTCGGGGTGTCGCGGGACTGGTGCCCGACCGTGGGGCTGGATCCGGTGACCGGGGTGGGCTACGCGGGTGGCTACGCCGGCGAGGGGGTGGCCGCCAGCAACCTCGCGGCGCGGACGCTGCGCGATCTCGTGCTGGGCCGCGAGACCGACCTGACGCGGCTGCCCTGGGTGGGCAACCCGCCGCGCAACTGGGAGCCCGAGCCGCTGCGCTTCGTCGGCGCCCGGGGCATCTACACGCTGTACCGGCTGGCCGACCACCAGGAGCGCATCCGCCACCACGAGTCGCGGATCGCCGGGCTGGCCAACAAGATCGCCGGTCGCTAGACCAGCGGGCACTGCTGCGCCGCGAGCCGGTCCACCGCAGACCGGCCCGCAGCGTCAGCAGGCGGTGTGCCCCCGCTCGGAAACCGCGCCGTTCCCCACAATCACGTTCTCTGTGGCCCGCATGGCCGCTGAAACGCGCGGCCCTCACCAAACTTGCGCATTGCTCCGGCAAGACCGCCCGGAAGGGCGGGACACGGCGTACCGCTCAGCGGCCCCACACCTCGTCGGCCACGCCGACGATCAGCTCCAACTTGGCGCGCTCGTCGTCGATCGAGAGCCGGTTGCCCTCTTCGGTGGAGGAGAAGCCGCACTGCGGCGAGAGGCACAGCTGCTCGACGTCCACGTAGCGGGAGGCCTCCTCGATGCGGCGCTTGAGCAGGTCACGGTCCTCGAGCGCGGGCTTCTTGGTGGTCACCAGGCCGAGCACCACCTGCTTGCCCGGTCCGACGAAGCGCAGCGGCTCAAACGTGCCCGAGCGCTCGTCGTCGAACTCCAGGAAGTAGCCGTCGACGTTGAGGTCGCCGAACAGGGCCTCGGCCACGAAGTCATAGCCGCCCTGCGCAGCCCACATCGACTGGTTGTTGCCGCGGCACAGGTGGGTGGTGATCACCATGTCCTCGGGCTTGGCGGCCAGCGCCCGGTTGATGTTGGCGATGTACTGCTCGTGCAGGTGGTCCGGGTCGCCGCCGATCTGCTGGATGTGCTGACGCTGGGCAGGGTCGTTGACGTAGGCCAGGCTCGTGTCGTCGAGCTGCAGATAGCGGCAGCCGAGGTCGTAGGCGCCGGTGAGCTGCTGCGCGTAGGCGTCGGTGAGGTCATCCCAGAACTGGTCCAGCTCCGGGTAGACCGACTCATCGATCGAGGAGTTGCCGCCGCGGTAGTGGACCATGCTGGGGGAGGGCACGGTGAGCTTCGGGGTCTGTTGGGCTGAGGCGTTGTCGCGGAGGAAGCCGAACGCCTGCGCGAAGATGGTGTCGGCGAGGCCGACGCGGCCGGTCACCCGCATGGCCGGCGGCGCGTAGTCGTATTCGCCCTCCTCGCTGCGGAACTGCACGTGCAGGGAGGACCCGTCCACCTGCTCGATGCCGTCCAGGGAGTAGATGAAGTCCATGTGCCACGAGGTGCGCCGGAATTCGCCGTCGGTCACGGTGCGCAGGCCCGCGGCGCGCTGGAGCTCGATCACGCCGCGGATGGCGTCGTCCTCGGTCGCGCGCAGCGCCGCCGCGTCGATCCGCGCCGCCTTGAAGTCGGCCCGTGCCCGTGCCAGCTCCGGCGGGCGCAGCAGGCTTCCGACATGATCGGCACGAAACGGGGGCTTGTCGCGGGACGCCATCGGCATTCACTCCTTGTCGAAACGGACAGCGGGCGATTCAAGCAGAGGCCCGATGGTCCATTCCGTGACTGCGGGCGACCATCTAGGCTCGCCTCATGGTCGCTCGCTACCGGTCAGTCCTCCTGGTTCCCGGTTGCGCGCGCGTGCTCGCCACCGCTCTGATCGCCCGGCTGCCGCAGGGCATGACCTCGCTGGCGATCCTGCTGCTCATCCGCGGCCACACCGGCTCCTACGCCGCGGCGGGCATCGCCGTCGGCGCCTATGACTTCGCCACTGCCGCCGGCGCTCCGCTGGTGGGCCGGCTCGTCGATCGCTTCGGCCGGCCCCGGGTGCTGGGGCCGGGGGCGGCGCTGCAGACGGTGGTGCTCATCGCCCTGGTCCTGGCCGCCCAGGCCGGCGCGGGCGCCGTGGTGCTGGTGGCACTGTCAGCGCTGGCGGGCGCGCTGTGGCCGCCGATCGCGCCGTCGGTGCGCGCCCTGCTGCGTGATCTCGTCCGCGACGCCAAGGTGCGCGAGACGGCGTACGCGCTGGAGTCCGTCGTCCAGGAGCTCGTGTGGATCAGCGGGCCGCTCGTCGTGGCCGCGGTGATCGCCTTCGCCTCGCCGGCCACCGCGGTCCTGCTCAGCGGCGCGGTGAGCGTGTGCGGCACGCTGCTCTTCATCTCCTCGCCGGCGGCGCATGGCCGGGGCACCCGGGTGGCCCGTCACGAGCGAGCGCGGGTGCTGGCCATCCCGGAGCTGCGGACGATGCTCGGCCCCATCTTCCTCAACGGCGTGGCCATCGGAACCATCGCCGTGGGGCTGCCGGCACTGGCCCTGCACGCCGGGTCGCGCCCCGCCACCGGAGTGATGCTCGCGCTGTGGAGCGTCGGCAGCATCACCGGAGGGCTGTGGTACGGCGCGCGCGAGTGGCACGCATCGATTACCTCCCGCTACCGGGCGCTGCTGTGGACCGGCGTGATCTGCATGGCGCCGCTGATCGCGGCTCGCACCATCCCCGAGGGGCTTGTCGGCGCGACGCTGGCCGGGTTGGTCATCGCGCCGGTGTTCTCCTGCCAGTACACGCTGGTGGGCCGCACCGTGCCCGCCGGCGTTGAGAACGAGGCCTTCACGTGGGTGTCGTCGGCGCTGGTCGGCGGCCTCGCCGTCGGGTCGGCCGTCGGCGGCGGAGCGGTGTCCGCCGCCGGGGTGGGCGCTCCGTTCGTGCTGGCCGTGATGGCGATGGGGCTGGCCGCGCTGTCGGCGCTGCGCATGCCCTCCGGCGCCGAGCAGCCCGTGAGCTAGACCGGGCCCGCGGCGCCGCCCCGGCGTGCCGAGCCGGCGGCCCCTGCTCGCGAGCGGGGCCACTGGCCGGCGATCACCTCTAGAAGTGCATGATCTTCAGCGTGCCCGTGACCCGCGGGAAGGCGCTCTTGTTGTAGGAGCTCGTGCTCTCGAAGGTGACGGTGTACTTGTCCTTCTTGGGGCGGCCGCCCGGGAACAGCAGCGCCTTCTGCTTGAGCATCCCGCACGGGCCCTGGGCCTTGCCGAACTTGGATTTGGCCACGAGCTTGCCGTGCAGGTAGTAGCCGTAGATGTGCTTGCCGGGGGCAAAGCCCGAGAAGGCGAAGGTGACCTTCTGGGTGCGGACGTTGCGCACGCTGAGGGGCTTGGTGGCCACGGCGAGGTTCGCCGAGGCGACCTTGATGGTGGCGACGGTCTGGGTGAAGTCCGGGTTGTCGGCGGTGGCGGTGAGGGTGGTGATCTTCTGCGCCGGGGCGATGGTGGCCAGCTCGGGCGCGCTGGCCTGGATGATCACGTTGCCGTTGGCGTCGGCCACGGCGCTGGCGTCCGTCGTCCCGCCGTTGAGATCCACCGTGGCTCCCGGCTCAAACCCGGTACCGGTGATCACCATCCCGGCGCCCGTGCTGGGGTTGTCGTTGACGTAGCACGCCTTGTCGGCCGTCAGCGTGGCGGCCGATGCGGGCGCCGCCACGGCGCCGGCGGCGGGCACCAGGCAGCACGCGGTGAAGGCGATGCCGGCCAGTCGTCGGTGAGATCTCATCATGGGGATTCTCCTGTCGTGTCTGTGAGCACGCGCTGATCTGCACCGGCCTGGGAGCCACGCGTCCTGTCTGCCCTGCTGGGTTGGAGCCTAATAGCACCCTAACCCGGACTTCTAAACCCGCGCGGGATCGCGGAGTT
>DATJTQ010000016.1:0-5198 GCA_035503355.1 Solirubrobacteraceae bacterium | reverse complement strand
CGGCGAGCGCCCGTACACGCTGGAGGAGGTCGGGCGCGCGTTCAACGTCACCCGCGAGCGCATCCGCCAGATCGAGAACCACACCCTGAAGAAGCTCGAGGCGCTGCCCGAGGCCCAGCGCCTGCGCGACGCCTCCTAGCCCTGCGGAAGGGGAGAGGGGCACGTTCGGCCGGCCCGCCGGGGCCGGCCGGGTGAGGTGTCACAGCTCCGCAAACCTTTTGATTTGCAGGTTGATTCCGTCCGAACGGGAACGTATGTTCTTATTCATGCACGAGGCCGTGAAGCGCGATTGACGGGGGCAAGGCGAGCGGGGTGAGATGATCGCCGCGCTGTGGTTCGCGGAACGAGGGGCCTCCGTGTTCCCACCGCTGTTCCACACCAGCCGCGACTTCGACTTCATCATCGACTGGGAGCGCGGCCCCGAGCGCGTTCAGGTCAAGACCTCGACGGTCTTCCGCAACGGGCGCTGGGACGTCACCGTCTGCACCCGAGGCGGCAACCAGAGTTGGAACGGGGTCGTGAAGCGCCTTGACCCTGCCCGCTACGAGCTCCTTTTCGTGGTCGTCGGGGACGGGCGCCGGTGGCTGATCCCAGCCGATCAGGTCGCAGGCGGGTCCTCGGTGCGACTCGGTGGACCCAAGTACGCGGCGTGGGAGATCGACCGAGGCCGGCCGTTGATCGAGGCCGACTCGTCGCTACACTGACCGCCCCCGGCGGGGTTCCCGAGCGGTCAAAGGGGATGCGCTGTAAACGCATTGGCTCTGCCTTCGCAGGTTCGAATCCTGCCCCCGCCACTGAGCCGGAGCCGGGCCTCTCACGAGCGCCCGGTCGCGGGTCGCGGCCACCGCCGGCTCCGACCCGATACGCTCCGTGCGAGCGCCCTCGTAGCTCAGTTGGTAGAGCACTTCCATGGTAAGGCAAGTGCCGGGGCGACTGAAGGGATTACCGGGCGCCCCAGGGAGTCACAGAATCCGGCGCCGGTGCTGGGGATTTGGAGTGTTGGCGCCGCTCCCACGAGGGGACAACAAAGGGCGCGAGCATCCTTAGCGACTGCGCGAGTTGCAGCACCGTTGCAGCATCGCTGTGCGGCGCGGCAGCCGTCATCGGCGCGTTTCGGCCGTCCTCCAGCGCAGACCGTCATCGATACGACTCGATGGAGCGAAGGCGCCGGACTCCTGGGCGCGCTCGAAGCGGCGAGCCAGCTTCGCTCGCTGCCTGATCGGGGACCAGGAGATCACTCATGAGCGATCGGAGCGCGTGGCTGCAGGTCGCCTGTCCGATGTGCGGCGCGGAGCCGGGCGCCCGCTGCGGGCGGTGGGCCTGGTCGCGCGGCTGTCGGGCTCGGTGGGTTCCCGGCTGTCATCTGCATGTCGCTCGCGGGTGGCGGGAGCGGACGTGCCGCAAGTGCGCTGCGTGGCCCGGCTATCCGTGCGTGACACCGAGCGGGCGGGAGACCGCGCGCATCCATGCGGCGCGGCTGCACCCGGGCCTCGGCGAGCTGTTCCTGGCCGGTGATGTGTGGGCGGAGCTCGGGCGGCGGGGCGCGTCGATCGCGCGGGTGCCGTTTGCTGGCCGCGCCGGGCGAGGTGGCCAGACGTCGCCGATCGAGCTGCTCCGCGCCGACGACGTCGGCGGCGGCTTGTCTGAGGTGGAGTTGTGGAGCTCGTGGGATGAGCTGTGCTTCGCGCTTGAGTCGCCGGTGTGGGCGCGGTTCGGCACGTTCGTCGGCCAACCGCAAATCACCGGTGAGGTCGTGTGGTTCGGCGACGAGCGCGAGGTCGAACTGATCGCGACCCGCGGCGGGCGTCGGTTTGAGGAGCGGCTGTCGTGAGCGGCCGGGCTCGCGGTCCGCCGGCGGGCGCGGTCCGCGTTCTGATCTGGGAACGCGAAAGACCGGGCGGCCACCCGGTCTCTCAGACACAACGGCGCGTGAGCGCCCTCGTATGAAGATGGATCCAATCGTACCGCCTGCGCGGACGGACTCCAAGCCCGTCTCGGGGGTCTGTGTGCCGCTGACGAGTGCTGGGTCCATCGCGAGCACCGCGCTGCGTGGTGTTGGCGATGGCTTTCAGCCAGACACAGAGCGGCATCGATCCGCGCCACGCCCCGCGGCGCCCGCCGGGTTCATTGGGAGGTGTGGGGTGAGCCACCGCGCGATCGGGTGCGCGTTGGCGCTTGAGGACGTGTCGATCGGCGAGCGGCTGGTCGCGTTCTCGCTGGCCAGCTACGCCAACCGGGCTCATCTGGCGTGGCCGTCGGCGCGGAGCGCCGCAGCCCGTGCGGGTTTGGGCCGCCGCCAGTACCTCACGGCGCGGGATCGTCTCGTCGACCGCGGGCTCATCACCGTGCAGCAGTCCGACGGCGGCGTGATGTCGCGCTTGGTGTTCGCCGAGGCGGGTCCGTCGGTCGAGCGGGAGGTCAACGCCGAGCTGTTTGAGGCGGTCCTGTCGCGCAGCCGCGCGCGTGGTGGGGCCAGGGCGCTGCTCGCCGCGCTCGCTGCGCTGACCGGCGCCGAGGGGCTTGTCGAGGGAGTGTCGACTGAGGAGTTGTGTGACGCGAGCGGCCTGTCGGATCGCACCTACCGCCGCGCCCGCGCCGAGCTTCTGGCCAGCGGCGAGGTTGGGCTGGAGCAGTTAGGCGGCGGGCGGGGGTGTCAGAACGTCTGGCGCGTGATCGGCGCCAGTGCGTCGGTGGGCGATGCCGCGAGAGCCAGAGCGGCGCGACCGGCACCGGCTCCGCGTCAGCTCCCGCTGGTTGGCATGGCCCGCGACGCGCGCTCCGCCAGGCCGAAGCTGCTCGCCGCCGGTCCGCACGCCGGTCGGTCGGCGGTCGGGATTCCCGGCAGAAACCCCGGCGTAAACCCCGGTCAAAATTGCACACCCTCCGCTCCGAAAACCCCGGCACAAACCCCGGCGAAAACCCCGGCAGAAACCCCACCGCCTTACGTGCGCGCGGGGTCGGTGGAATCTCTGAACCTGGGAATCAGACCCCCCGGCCCCCCTGAAGGGGGGCGCGCCGGCCGGGTGGAGATCACCGAGGTTTTCACCAGCTCCACGGGCCGCCGTCGCGTCCGTCGCGTCCCCGCCGACCCGGACGAATTGCTGGCGGTCAGTGACGAGGATGGTGCCGTCTGGTCGGTGGTCCGCGGACGGTTGCGCGAGGCGGTCGGCGCGTCGATGTTCGAGATCTGGCTGGCTGCGGTGGTGCCGATCGCGGTCAGCCGTGATGACGGTGCGCTGCTGCTCGCCGCGCCGGGCGATGTGCATGCCTGGGTCGCGTCGCGCTATCGCCGGCTGTTCGAGGCGCTCTTTGCCGAGTCTGGCCGGGTGGTGCGGATGGCCAGTGACCGCGAGCTGGCGCTGCACCAGGCCTGCGCCTCGGCGTCGCCCACCTTGGCGTTGCTTGATGACCACGACCGCCGGGAGGCGATATGACCCTCACCCATCCCACTGTCTGTAGAGACAGACAGACAGATCCGTGTGTAGACGACCGTCAAGACAGCGACGGTGACGATCGAGCCGCCCGTCGTGGCGCGTTTGTGATCGTCCTGGCCAACCACAAGGGTGGCGTGACCAAGACGACGTCGACGGCGAATCTCGGCGCGTGCCTGGCCGAGGCGGGCCGTCGGGTGCTGATGGTCGACGCCGATCCGCAGGCGAACCTGAGCGAGGTCTTCGGGTGGAGCGACGAGCTTCCCGGCGAACGCCTGGAGGACCTCCTCGATCACCCTGAGGCGGTCGGCAGGCATGAGCCTGGGGTCGCGTTGCACGACGACGCCTGGGCGGGGGTGGCGTGGCGCGATCGGCTGCGGTTGATCGCGTGCACCGACGTGCTGGCCGACGTCGCCGCCGATCTCCCGGCGCGAGTGGGGGACGGTTGGGAACGGCGCCTGAGCGAGGTGATCGCCGCCCAGCGCGACTGTTTCGACGTCGTGCTGCTCGACACCCCACCGGGGTTGGGGAGCCTGTCGGGGATGGCGATGCTCGCCGCCGACGGGCTGCTGATCCCGGCGCGACCCGCCGACCTCGACGTCCGTGGCGCCGGGAAGCTGTATGACCTGGTCGAGTCGACAGTCCCTGGCTTGCGGATCCTCGGTGTGCTGGTTGCCGCCACCGATCAACGGTGGATCGTGGCGCGCGACGCGAGCGCGCAGATGGCGGCTGAGCAGATGCGGATGCTGCCGGTCCAGGTGCCCAGGGCGGTGCGGGTCGCGTCAGCGCCGCGCTACCACGCCCCGACCGTGGTGCTGGAGCCCGACAGCCGCGTCAGCCATGCCTATCGCCGGCTCGCCGCTCATCTGCTGGACGAGGTCGGACGGTGAGCACGGCCAAGCCGATGAGCACCCTGCGCCGGCCGATGCCGGGCATGCCGGCGACGGTGCTTGAGCCGACCATCCAGACCGAGCCCATCGAGGCCGCGGCGCCGTCCACGGCAACCGCGCCGGCGACGCCGGGGCGGCGCACCGACGCTCTGATGACGCCGCATAGTGACGCTGAGAGCGCGTCCCGTCACGACGGCCGGACGAGGTCTGAAGCGAGTCGCTCCTCGTCGGGCGGGCCAGCGTCGGGGCGGTGGATGAGCGCGGACTACTCGACCACGCGGCTGGCGAACTTCCGCTTGCCGGTCGACCTGCATGATCACTACCGCGAGCTGGTCCGGGAGGTCGAGCAGACCGATCCGCGGCTGCGGCGACCGAGCCTGACCGAGGTGATCATCGCGCTGCTGGAGGAAGGTCCCAGCACTGCGGCCGAGGTCGCCGAGCTGCTGCGCCGCCGCCGGGTGGCGGAGAACGAGCGGCGGGCGTTCTGATGGCTGTCAGCTACAGCACGGGCTACAGCAACAACTACAGCGGCGGGTGCTGTAGCGGTGCTGTAGCACAGGGACGCCCGCCCGCCGCCACCACTGGGATTGGAGGGATCCTCAGCTGCACGACTACCCGCCCCCCACGTAGATCACAAAGGAGGGTGCGGGTAGTCGTGCAGCTCCGGATCCATGGGTGGGTGGTGGCAGCGGGCGGGCGTCAACAGCACAGCCACCAGTCAGAGGATCAGAGGTGGTTGGAGGCATGTGAATCAAAAGGGCAGGAGAGACCAGGCAACAGCGAACGACAAGACAGTCAGCAGCGGGTCGGGAGCGGGCAGCGAGGAGGGCGCGTGGTCCAGGCCGAAGGTCGCTGGAAGGTCTGGTGTGGCTGGCCA
>DATJTQ010000015.1:0-3323 GCA_035503355.1 Solirubrobacteraceae bacterium | reverse complement strand
GACGCGGCGGGGCGGGCGGGGATCGACTCCGAGCTGGAGCTCGTCCCCATCGAGGTCCCCGCCGGCGGCGCGGCGATCCATGACGGCTGGACGTTTCACGGCAGCCCGCCCAATGAGCGCGCCGACGCTCAGCGACGCTCGATCATCAGCCACCTCATCACCAGCGACACCCGGTGGAACCCGGCGCACAACCACCCGATCTACTCGCGCTACCGGCGTCCGGGCGAGGTCGAGATCGACGAGGCCTTCTTCCCGATGCTGTGGCGCGACGGGTACCGCTCGCCGTGGATCGACGACTACGCGGTCGTCCCCGCCGCGACGGCCTGAGCCCACCGCCCGCGGCGTATCCTTCCGCGCCCGCCGGCTACCTGCCGGCTACCCGCCGGCGACGGCGGGAAGGATCGTCACCTCGTCCCCGTCCTTGACCGCGGTGTCCAGCCCGTCCAGGAAACGGATGTCCTCGCCGTCGACGTAGACGTTGACGAAGCGGCGCAGCCCACCGTCCTCGGCGATGCGGTTGCGCAGCTCGCCGAAGCGCTCATACAGCGCGTCGAGCACCTCGCCGACGGTTGCCCCATCGACGCTGGCGCTGGCTTCGCCCTCGGTGGCGGCGCGAAGCTGAGTGGGGATCTTCACCTTGACGGCCATGGCGGGATCTTATGCCAGGGCGCTGACGCGCTCGTTGGCCGCCTCGAAGGCCTCGATGCTGGGATCGATCTCCCAGGCCTCGAAGGTGCCGCGCACGGCATCGAGGGTCTTGAGGCCCTCGCCGGTGATGTAGGCCACCACCCGCTCGTCCGGGTCGATGTCGCCGCGCTGGGCCAGCTTGGCCAGCACCGCGGTGGTCACGCCGCCGGCGGTCTCGGTGAAGATGCCGGTGGTCTGCGCCAGCAGACGGATGCCCTCCCGGATCTCGTCGTCGGTGACCGACTCGATCGTCCCGCTGCTGCGACGGGCCAGATCCAGCGCGTAGGGCCCGTCGGCCGGGTTGCCGATGGCCAGCGACTTGGCGATGGTGTCGGGCTTGACCGGACGGCAGAAGTCCTTGCCGTCGGCAAAGGCGCTGGCCACGGGCGAGCAGCCGGCGGCCTGGGCGCCGTTGAAGGTGGGCAGCGTGCCGTCCAGCAGGCCCAGATCGATCCACTCCTGGAAGCCGCGGGCGATCTTGGTGAACAGTGATCCCGAGGCGATCGGCGCCACCACGCGGTCGGGCAGCTCCCACCCGAGCTGCTCGGCCGTCTCGTAGGCCAGCGTCTTTGACCCCTCGGCGTAGTAGGGGCGCATGTTGATGTTCACGAAGGCCCACTCGTGCTCGCCGGAGATCTCGGTGCACAGCCGATTGACGTCGTCGTAGTTGCCGCGCACCCCGACCACGTTAGTGCCGTAGATGCCGGTGGCCAGGACCTTCTGCTCCTCCAGGTTGGACGGGATGAACACGTAGGACTCCAGGCCGGCCGCGGCGGCGTGAGCGGCGACGGCGTTGGCGAGGTTGCCCGTGGAGGCGCAGGCGATCGTCTCGAAGCCGAGCTCGCGCGCGCGAGCCAGCGCGATCGACACGACGCGGTCCTTGAAGGAATGCGTCGGGTTGGCGGCGTCGTTCTTGATCCAGACCTCCTTGAGGCCGAGGCGCTCGGCCAGCCGGTCGGCGCGCAGCAGCGGTGTCCAGCCCGCGGGCAGATGCCCCTGCGGCAGCGCGTTGACGGGGAGGAAGTCCCCGTAGCGCCACAGCGAGTGCGGACCCGCCTGGATGCGGCGGCGCAGCTCCGCCGGATCGATGTCGTCGGGGGCCGCGTAGGCGACCTCCAGGGGGCCGAAGCACTGCTCGCACACGTACCGTGCGTCCAGCGGATAGACCGTCTGGCATTCCTTGCAGCGAAGCGACTCTGGCGGCATATGAAAAAACCTCCGCCGGGGTCAGTGGTCGGAGGTCAGTGAAACCGCCCTGCCACATCTCCCAGGCCATGTTGTGGGGACCTGATGGACTTGGCACCGTTCCCTTGCGGGAGGTTGCCGGGGTTTCATAGGGCCATTCCCTCCACCCCTCTGGATGCGTACTGCTATGTCTGGCGGACACTATATCGGCGCGCTGGTGCGAGCCGTGATCCGGGGGGCGATCCGATACCGTCCCCGGCGACGCATGAGCACCGCCTCGTCCGATCCGCTGGCGCGCCTGGAGGCGATGCTGGACCTCGAGCAGGCCGACGTCCCCAGCCGGCGCATGCTGGTCATCGTCAACCCGTACGCCACGACGGTCTCCGATCGGCTCAAGAACCTCGTCGTCTACGCGCTGCGGGGACGCTACGAGGTGCATGCGGTGGACACCGAGCGGCGCAACCACGCCACCGAGCTGTGTCGCCAGGCCGCGTCAGAGGGCTATGACGTGGTGGTCGCCTTCGGCGGCGACGGGACGGTCAACGAGGCCGCCAACGGCCTGGTGGGCTCCGATACCCCCCTCTGCTGCCTGCCCGGCGGCCGGGCCAACGTGTACTGCCGCATGCTCGGGATCCCCGCCGACGTCGTGGACGCCACCGAGCACCTGCTCGGCATGGCGTATGACTGGACGCCGCGCCGCGTCGATGTCGGCCGCGTGAATGACCGCTACTTCACCTTCTCGGCGGGGGTCGGCCTGGACGCCAGCGTGGTCGAGATCGTCGACGCCCACCCACGGCTGAAGGCGCGGCTGGGCGAGTGGTATTACACGTGGGCCGCGGTCAAGACCTTCAACCGCCGCTACCTCGTCAACCCGCTGCGCCTGCGGGCGGAGATCGGTGGTGAGAGCGTGGACGGCGTCACCGCCATCGTCCAGAACGCCCACCCCTACACGTACTTCGGCGATCGGGCGGTGCGCATGGCCGAGGGCGCGTCGCTTCAGAGCGGCGACCTGGCGGGCATCGTGCTGCGTCGCGCCAACCCGATCGACGTGCCGTCGATCGGGTGGCGGGCGCTGTCGGGCCGCTCCCACGTGGTGGCGCACCGTCACGTCCACGGCTACCGCGGGGTCAGCGAGGTGCGCGTGACCAGCCTGGATGATCGTCCGCTGCCGCTCCAGGTCGACGGCGACTACATCGGCGACGTGAACGACGCGGTGTTCACGTGCCTGCCCGGGGGAATCATGGTGGTGTCATGAGCCGCGGAACGCTCCGTCGTCTGGTCCTCGCCACCGGGGTCGCGGCGGTGACGATCGTCCACCTGGCCGGCGTCGGGCGGTCGGCCACCGCGCGCCGTGCGCAGGCACGGGCTGCTGTCTCGACCGTCCAGACGCTGCCCGGCACGCACTGCTCGGTCTTTCCCGCCGACAACCCGTGGAACCAGCGTGTCGACAA
>DATJTQ010000014.1:0-12540 GCA_035503355.1 Solirubrobacteraceae bacterium | reverse complement strand
GACGGAGTCGACGTGCGGGACGCGTCGCTTTCATCTCTGGCCGCGACAGTCGGAGTGGTCTCCCAAGAGACGTATCTGTTCCACGCCAGCGTGCGCGAGAACCTGCGCTTCGCCCGGCCCGACGCCACCGATGAGGAGATCGAGGACGCGGCGCGCACCGCGCGCATCCACGAGCTGGTGGCCTCGCTGCCCGACGGCTACGACACGATCGTCGGCGAGCGGGGCTACCGCTTTTCCGGCGGGGAGAAGCAGCGCATGGCGATCGCCCGGACGGTGCTGCGCAACCCGCCGGTGCTGGTGCTCGACGAGGCGACGAGCTCGCTGGACACCCGTACCGAGTACGCCGTCCAGGCCGAGCTCGAGCGGCTCGCCGAGGGCCGGACCACCATCACCATCGCCCACCGGCTGTCCACCGTCCGCGACGCCGACCAGATCGTCGTCCTCGACGGAGGCCATCTCGTCGAGCGCGGCACCCACGAGGAGCTGATGGAGCGTGGCGGCGCCTATGCCGCTCTGGTCGCGCGCGACGTGGCCGATCACCCGGACCTTCCCGATGCCGGGAAGGCTGCCGGGCCGACGGCGTCTTAAGGGTCACTGACTCTCGCGAGCCGTGCCCTGGCGGCCCGCCGTCCGGCGCACAACTCAGATGGGAGTAGAAGTGACCTCAACGACGACCAATCGCCGCCGCTTTCTCGCGGGCGCTGGGCTCACCGTGCTCGGCGCCGGCTCACTGTCGGCCGCCCCCGCGGCGTTCGGCAAGGGCGACCTGTCCACCGGCGACGCCGCCATCCTGCGCTTCCTGGCCGCCGCCGAGATCCTCGAGGCCGACCTGTGGAAGCAGTACAACGAGCTGTGCGGCATCCGGGACCACGAGCTCCCCGACGGGACCGGCAGCAAGCCGTTCACCGAGGCCCTGGAGAACCTCGACGACGACATGGACCAGTACGTCCATGACAACACCTTCGACGAGGTCACCCACTTCACGTTCATCAACGCCTACCTGCAGTCGCGGGGGGCCCAGCCGGTCAACCTCGACCCGTTCCGCACCCTGCCCGGGAGCACCGCCACGGGGGCGGCCAAGCTCAAGCGGCTGACCAACCTGATGGAGCTGACGATCGACACGAGCTGGTGGACCCGGTACCGCTCACGCCACAAGAACCCCGACCTGGGCGACACGTTCCCGCCGGCGGTGCCGGGCGTGGCCAAGGGGCGGTGGCCGGCCATCCCGCGCACGGACGCCGATCTGAAGAACAAGAAGCATCTGCAGGCGATCGCCAACACGGCCGGGTTCCACTTCGCCACCGTCGAGCAGGGCGGGTCGAGCCTCTATCCGTCGCTGGCCCAGCGCGTCCAGGACCCTGAGGTGCTGCGGGTCCTGCTCAGCATCGGCCCCACCGAGACGATGCACTTCCAGACCTGGTCAGACAAGGCCGGCGACGCACCGCCGGTCAGAGACCCGACGACCGGCCTGGTGTTCCCGGACCTCGACAAGAAGCCCTTCGGCGGCCCGAACTTCCAGGAGAACCTCATCATGCCGGAGCCGACGACGAGCTGGCTGGGGGCGCGGTTCCCCGCTGTGTCGATCATCCGCCCCACCGAGACCACCGGCGCGGCGATGGGCGCGGCAAAGTTCCTCACCGCCATGGGCCTGTTCCGCGGCCAGTCACCCGCGTTCTTCAGCGCGGTGACGACGCTGGCCCAGCAGGCCGACGCGGCCACCCGCTAGCGGAGGAGCCCCCGTGAGATCACCAACCGCTGGATGTCCGAGGTCCCCTCCTCGATCTCCTCCAGCTTGGCGTCGCGCATCCACTTCTGCACCGGGTACTCGCGGCTGTAGCCCCAGCCGCCGAGGGTCTGCACCGCGGCCCAGGTGCACCACATCGCGGTCTCCGAGGCATGCAGCTTGGCCATCGCCGCCTCGGTGGTGGCCCGCTGGCCGCGGTCGACCAGCTGCGCGGCGCGCCAGGTGAGCAGGCGGCTGGCGTCGACGCGCAGGGCCATGTCGGCCAGGCGGAAGGCGACGGCCTGGTGCTGTGCGATCGGCTTGCCGAACTGCTCGCGCTCCTTGGCGTAGCCGGTGGCGTATTCCAGCGCCGCGCGGGCCAGGCCGGTGGCCGAGGCCGCCAGGGTCACCCGGGAGCGGTCGAAGGTGTGCATGAGCCCGGTGAAGCCGGTCCCCTCCGCGCCCAGGCGGCGGTCCTCGGCGACGAACACGTCGTCGAGGAATAGCTCGCAGTTGGGGATCGCGCGCTGGCCCATCTTGCGCAGGGTCGGGCCGCAGCGCAGCCCCTCGTCGTCGTCCTGCACGATGAACGCGGTGATCCCCCGGTGCCCGGAGCCGGGCTGCACGGTGGCGAAGACCACGTAGAAGGCCGACACCCCGCCGTTGGAGATCCACGCCTTCTGGCCGCTGAGCACGTACCCACCGTCGACGCGCCGCGCCCGGGTGCGGATGGAGGCCGCGTCTGAGCCGGACTGGGGTTCGGTGATGGCCAGCGCGGTGAACGGCGGGTTCTCGCCGGCCAGCGGCTCCAGCCACCGCTGCTTCTGCGCCTCAGAGCCGAGCGCGAGAACCGGCTCGGCGAAGAAGCCATTGGAGGTGATCAGGTTCCCGATCCCGCTGCAGCCATGCGAGAGCTCCTCCTGCACGATGCAGCCGGTGACACAGTCGGTCATGCCGCCCCCGCCGTAGGCCTCGGGCAGCATGAACGCGGTCAACCCGACGCCCGACGCCTTGGCCCAGATCGCGCGGGGCAGCTCGGTGTCGGCCTCATCGACCTCCAGCGAGATCGGACGGATCTCCCGCGCCGCGAACTCCCGGCACACCCGCTGGATCTCGCGCTGCTCGTCGGTGAGCTCAAGCATGGACGGCGGGCTGCTCGACGCGGTAGGTGACGAGGGCCTCCAGGCCGCGCTTGGCCACCTCGTTGGCGATGATCATGCGCTGGATCTCCGAGGTGCCCTCCCAGATGCGGTCCACCCGGATGTCGCGGTAGAGCCGCTCGACCGGGTTCTCGCGCATGTAGCCGCGGCCGCCGAGGATCTGCAGGGCGCGGTCGATGACGCGGCCCGCCGCCTCTGAGGCGGTGAGCTTGACCATGGCCGCCTTGGCGTGCAGGAGCTTGGGCTCGAGGCCCGCGTCGGCCTCCCAGGCGATCTGATGGGTGAGGGTGCGGCACAGCGCGATGTCGCACACGCTGTCGGCGATCATGGCGCCGATGAGCTGGTGCGACGCGATCGGGCCACCGGACTGGATGCGGCTGTTGGCCCAGTCGGAGGCGATGGTGAGCGCGCGCTCGGCGGCTCCGGTGGCGCGCGCGGCGATCATCAGCCGCTCCTCGACGAACCACTCGCGGGTGAGGTCGTAGCCGCCCCCGATCTCGCCCAAAACCTGCTCGGCGCCCACGGCCACCTCGTCGAAGATGAACTCGGGGTGCTCGAAGACGAAGGTGTGCATGTAGGCGGGCGTGCGCTTGACCGACACGCCGGGGAGGTTCTTGTCCACCAGGAACAGGGTGGGGGCGCGCTCGTCGCCCACCAGCGCCTGCACGATGAGGAAGTCGGCGACGTCGCCCACGGTCACGAACCACTTCTCGCCGCTGATCCTGAACCCGTCGCCGTCGCGTACGGCCACCGTCTCGATCAGCGACGGATCCGAGCCCGCCTTCTCCTCGGTCACGGCGAAGCAGTCGCGCCGCTCGCCGTTGATGGCGGGGATGAGGTAGCGCTCGCGCTGCTGTGGAGTGCAGTGGCGCAACGCGTTGGCCGGACGCCACACCGCGTCCCACAGTGCGTTGGTGAGCTGGCCCAGCCGCTCCTGGACGATCACCTGCTCGAGCACCGACAGGCCCTGCCCGCCCCACTCGCCCGGCATGTTGATGGCGTTGAGCTCGTGCTCCAGGGTGAGGCGGCGGATCTCGGACAGGGACTCGTCGGGGAGGCCTCGGCCCTGCTCGCAGGGGTCCTCGAATCCGATGATGGACTCGGTCAGCCGCTGGGCGCGGTCGCGCAGCTCCTGCTGCTCAGGGGTGTAGGTGAACTGCACTCTCTCGCTCCTTGTCTTTGATGAAGCGCGCGTCGAGGGCGATCGCCGCGTCGCGCGTGACCAGCAGGGGGTTGATCTCAAGCTCGGCGATCTCCGGGTGCGCGGCGGCCACCCGCGAGAGCGCGGCCAGCGCGCCGGCGGCGGCGCCGAGGTCGAGCGGCGGGCGCCCGCGGGCGCCGGTGAGCAGTGGGGCGATGCGCAACGCGCGCAGCATCGCCTCCGCCTCGTCCTCGGTCACCGGGGCCAGGCGCACCGCGGTGTCGCGCAGGATCTCGGCGTAGAGCCCGCCGCTGCCGGCCAGCGCCACGGGCCCGAAGCGCGGGTCCCAACGGGTGCCGATGAGCAGCTCGATGCCAGCGGTCAGCGGCGCCATCTGCTCGACGGTGCACCGTTCGGGTTCCAGCGCGTCGTGCACCTGCGCGTAGGCGGCGCGCAGCTGGGCCTCGTCGGCGATGTTGAGCACCACGCCGCCGGCGTCTGACTTGTGGGTCTCGCCGAGCGCCTTGAGGACCACCGGGTAGCCGATCTGCAGCGCGGCCTGGACCGCCTCCTCGACGCCGGTCACCTCGTGATGGGCCACGAAGCGGATGCCGCCAGCCGCCAGCAGGGCGCGCGCGGCCAGGTAGCCGTCGCCGACGACGGGAGGATCAGGATTGGGAAGGGTTGCGATCGTCGCCGAGGGACGGCGCGCACCGCCGTCGGCCAGCACGCGCAGGGCCCAGGCGGCCTGTTCGACCGACTCATACACCGGCACGCCCGCCCGGCGCAGCGCCTGGGCCGCCGGCCCGTGGGGGTACATCGTCTGGGTCACCACCGGGCGCTCGGTGGCGGTGGCCGCCGCTCCCATCAGCTCGGCGGTGCGCACCTCCTCGGCGGCGGTCTCGGCGCCGTACTCGGCGTACCCGCCGAAGTAGCCGGTGACCAGCAGCGCGTCGACCTCGCCGCCGCCCAACAACGTCAGCGCCAGGCGGTCAAAGACATGGACGTCCTGCTCGGCGGCGCCGGCGAGATCGATGGGGTTCGAGACCCCGGCCGCCGCGGGGAGCGTGTCCCGCAGTGGCGCGACGGTCCGCTCCGACAGCTCGGGGACCTGGAGGCCGGCGCTCGCCGCCACGGCGGCGGCGATGCTCACGTGGCCGCCGCCGTCGCCGAGCACCGCCACCCGGCGCCCGCGGGCGGGAGTGCAGCGGAGCAGCGCCTGGGCGGCGTCGACGAGCTCGCGCGGGGTGCGCACCCGCTGCACGCCGGCGGCCGCAAGGGCCGCGTCGATGGCGGCGCCGTCGGAGGCCAGCGCGCCGGTGTGCGACTGGACCGCACGCGCCCCGGCTCCGCTGGTGTCGATGGCCAGGGCCAGCACCGGGGTCCCGCCCGCGACGGCTGCGGCGGCCGCGCGCGCGAAGGCCCGCCCGTCGCGGAAGTCCTCGATGTAGACGGCGATGACCTCGGTGGCGTCGTGAGCCGCGAAGGCCTCCACCAGTTCCGTCGCATCGACGTCGGCCTGGTTGCCCAGCGAGGCGAAGCGGGAGAAGCCCAGGCCGTCGGGGGCGGCCATGAGCCCCAGCTCCAGGGCGAGGTTGCCGCTCTGGGAGATGAGCCCGATGGGCCCGGCGGGCAGCGGGTTGGGCACCAGTTCCAGCCTCCGGCCCGAGTCAAGGACGCCCAGGCAGTTGGGGCCCAGCAGGACCGCCCCCGCGTCGCGCACGCGGGCGGCCAGCTCGGCGTCGTGGTCCGCGCGCGCCTCGCCTCCGGCGCCGGCGCTGATGATCACCAGTGCCCGCGCCCCGACGTCGAGCGCGGCGTCGACGGTGGCGGCGATGGCGGGGCCGGGCACGGCGACGACCACCAGCTCCGGCGCCGCCGGCAGCTCCTGCAGCGACCGGTAGGCGGGGCGGCCGAGGACGGCCGACGCCCGATGGTTGACGAGGTAGGCGGGACGGTGGGCCTCGCCGCGCAGGGCGCCCTGGGCCAGCCAGTTGCCCCACTTGCGCGGGTCCTCGGACGCGCCGACCACCGCCACCGAGGCGGGGTCGAAGAGGACGTCGATGGGGCGGGCGGTCATGGACGGGGTGACTGGCCGAACGAGCATTTGGAATACTAAGTTGAAATGGCCGTTTCAAGTGGAAACGTACACCAGCGGCCGCGGCGGCGTCTCGACGACGTGCGGCGGCCGCAGATCCTGGCCGAGACGGTGGCCCTGATCGGCGAGCGGGGGCTGTGGGACGTGCGCCTGGCCGACGTGGCCAAGCGCGCCGGAATCAGCGCCACCAGCGTCGTCTACTACTTTGGATCCAAGGACCAGCTGTTCGCTCAGGCGATCGCCGAGGCTGACGACGCGTTCTATGAGCCGCTGCTCGCCGAGCTCGAGGCGCTCGACAGCGCCGCCGAGCGGATCGCCTGCCTGTTCGTGCGCTCCAGTACCAGCGACTGGCCGCTGTGGATGGACCTGTGGGTGTACTCGCGCCACCATCCCGAGACGGCGACCTCGCAGCGCCACTTCCACGAGCGCTGGCGCCGGACGATCGCCGATGTCGTGGCCCACGGCTGCGAGCGCGGCGAGTGGCGCGTCGCCGACCCCGACGCGGTGGCGCTGCGCCTGTCGGCGCTCACCGACGGGCTGGCCGTGCACATGGTCCTCGGCGACGCCGAGCACACCCCGGCGGCCTACGTGGCGATGTCGCTGGCGGCGGCGTCGCTGGAGCTCGGGTGCGAGCTGGGCGAGCTCGAGCGCGCGGCCGGCGCGGCTACGCGGTCGGCTGGGCCGCCACGATGAGCTGGCGCAGGACCACCATCGCCGGTCCGGGCTCGTCCAGGGCCCACTGCAGCTGCTGGCCGAGGTCCTCGGGCGTGGCGGTGCGCACCGGCACGCCGTAGGCGTCGGCGATGGCCTCGAGGTTCTTGCCGGGCAGCTCCACCGAGGTCGTCTCGCCGAAGCTCTCGCGCTGGTACTCGCGCAGGATCCCGTAGCCCCCGTCGTCGACGACGAGCAGCTTGGCCGCGATCCTGTGCTGGGCCGCGGTGCCCAGCTCGGCGATGGTGTACTGCAGGCCCCCGTCGCCCATCACGCCGAGCACCGGCCGGTCGGGGTGCGCGACGGCCCCGCCGATGGTGGCCGGCCACGCGTAGCCGAGCGTGCCTGAACCCATCGGGTACAGGAACTGCTGGCCGGCCGCCAGGCGCAGGTGCGGGGCCGCCCAGTAGCCGAGGATCGTCATGTCCCAGGCGGTGACGGCGTCGGGGGGCAGCGTGTCCTGGACCGCCTGCAGCAGGCCGAGCTCCACCTCTCGCCCCTGCCCGGCCAGCCCGGACGAGATGCGCTCGCGCAGCGCCGCCACCCGCGCCAGCGCGTCGGAGGCGGGCGGTTCGGGATGCTCCTGGGAGAGCTCGGCGACGAGCGCCAATAGCGTCAGCTTGGCGTCGCCGACAAGGGGCAGGGCGCTGTAGTTGACTCCGATCCGCTCGGCGGCAGCGTCGAGGTGGATGAGCTGGCCGCCGAAGCGCAGCCCGTACTGGGCGGTCGTCTCGGCGCCGAGCTCGGTGCCGACGCACAGCACAACGTCGGCTCCGGACAGAAGCTCCTGCAGGGCGGCCTCGTCGCAGCCCGCGCCGGCCGATAGCGGATGGTCAGCGGGGATCGCCGCCTTGCCCATGTAGGTCGTGGCCACCGGGGCCTGCAGCAGCTCGGCCAGCTCGCGCAGCTCGCCGGTGGCGCCTGAGCGCAGGACCCCGCCGCCGGCCCAGATGACCGGCCGCCGGGCGTGAGCCAGACGCGTCGCCGCGGCCAGCACCTGGTCAAGCGGGGCGCACTGGCGCTCCACCATCGCCTCGAGGGTCGTCACCGGGCCGCCCGGGGCGGGGGCGGTGAGCAGGTCAACGGGGATCTCGAGGTACACCGGCCCGCTCGGCGGGGTGAGCGCGATCCGCCACGCCTGGGCCAGCAGGCCCGGGATCGACTCGACGCTGTGGGCCCGTGCCGCGTCCTTGACGATGGGGGCGAACGAGGCGAGCTGATCGGGCAACTCATGCAGGTAGCCGCGCCCGCGCCCGATCAGGTGCGAGGGGATCTGGCTGGAGATCGCCACCACCGGCACGTGGGCGCTGGCCGCCTCCATCAGGGCGGTGAGCGAGTTCAGCGCGCCGGGGCCGGTGGAGAGCAGCAGCGGCGCGGGCCGGCCGCTGGAGCGGGCGTAGCCGTCGGCGGCGAACCCGGCCGCCAGTTCGCTGCGCGTGCCGTAGACCGAGATCGAGCCCTCGCGCAGCCCCTCCCAGATCGCCAGCGCGTGGATCCCGGGGACGCCGAAGGCCGCCTCGGCCCCGAGCGCGGCCAGGCTCTCGGCCACGAGGTGACCGCCGATGCGCGTGGCCATCAGTTCGCCTCCATGGTGGCGCGGCCCGGCGGTTCGAGGATCGCGCGGGTGCCTTCCAGCACCGCCTCCTCCAGCGTGCGCGGACCCAGCACATCGCCGACGCGCACCGCATCGGGGTGCGACTCGAGCGCCTCCCACAGCTCGTCGGCGGGGACGCGGCCCTGGGCCAGCACGACCGTGGCCACGTCGGGCACCGGCTTGCGGGCGCCCGAGAAGACATGGCGCAGCTCGAGGCTGGGGGTGTCGAGCGCCAGCTCGTGGTGGTGCAGGATGGCGATGCCCTGTTCGTCGAGGCGGCCGAGGTAGAGGTTGCGCTGGTACTGGTGCAGGGTCTCGCCCGGGAGCAGCCCCGCGCAGGCGAGGGTGACCTCGCGGCCCGCGCCGGCGAGGCGTTCGGCGGCGTCCAGGCCGTCCCATCCACCGCCCCAGTCGGTCACCAGGACCGGCCCGGTGACGTCCTCCGGCGAGCGGATGGCGTCCCAGGCGGCGACGATGGCCAGGTCGGTGGCGGGCATGGTGGGGAGGTATGGTCGCGCACCGCTGGCCAGGACGACGCTGTCGTAGCCGGCGGCCCGCTCGGCGTCGGCCTCGGTGTCCAGTTGCACCGTGACCCCGGCAGCCCGCAGCCGGGCGGTGGTCGAGCGGCGGTATCGCTCCCACAGTTCCACATGCGCGGGGGCCAGCCCGGCCAGGCGCAGCTGGCCGCCGAGCTCGGGCTCGCGCTCGACCAGGGTCACCTCGTCGCCGGCCTGCGCGGCCTCGATCGCGGCGGCGGCGCCGGCCGGACCGGCGCCGATCACCAGCAGGCGGCGCGCGTGGCCGGTGGCGTGGGGGATGGTGTGGTGGTCGGCCTCGCCCAGCGTGAGCTCCCGTCCGGTACGGGCGTTGACGGCGCAGCCGATTGGGACCCCGGCGTGGTAGTGGCCGATGCACGCCTGGTTACAGCCGATGCACGCGATGACCTCGTCGGTCCGGCCGGCGAGGCTCTTGGCGACGAGCTCGGGATCGGCGATGAGCGCGCGGGTGAGGCCGATGGCGTCGGCGACGCCGTCATGGATGAGACGCTCGGCCGCCTCGAGGTCGGCGACCCGCGTGGTGGCCAGGACGGGAAGATCGGCGGGGAGCGCGGCCCGGACGGCGGCCGCGGGCAGGCCGATCGCGGCGGGCGGAGTGGGCGGCGGCGGGGCGATCCACGTCGACGCGGCCGGGAACGCCGAGTGGCCGAGCACCAGCGAGACGAAGTCCACCAGCCCCAGCGCGTGCAGCTGCAGCGTGGCCTCGATGCAGTCCTCGATGGTCATGCCGCCGGGGGTCAGCTCGTCGGCGGAGAGGCGGGCGCCCACCGCCATGGGCCGGTCACCGACGGTCTCGCGCATCGCGGCGAGCACCTCGGTGGAGAAGCGCAGCCGCGCCGCCAGGTCATCGCCGTTCCAGGCGTCGGCGCGACGGTTGCTCTGGCGCGAGAGGAACTGGGCCGGGAGGTAGCCGTGGGAGATCGACAGCTCGACGCCGTCCAGGCCGCCCGCTGCGGCGTGCTCGGTGGAGATCGCGTAGCCCTCGATCAGCTTGTCGATCTCGGCGTGGGTCAGCGCCCGCGGCTCGGTCTTGAACCGCTGGCTGGGGATCGCCGACGGAGCGGCCGCCGGCGCGCGAGGTGACGCCGAGATCTGCTCGCGCCCTCCGTGGTTGAACTGGACGAAGAGCCGCGTGTCGTGCGCGTGGACGGCGTCGGCCAGCCGCCGGTAGGCGGGCACGACCTCGGGAAGAAAGCCACCGATGGTGTGCGCGGTGAGCAGCCCGGTGGGGTCGGTGGCGGTCGCTTCGATGAAGATCGCGCCCGCTCCGCCCCGGGCTCGGGCGGCGTGGTAGGCCACCAGGTCGTCGGTGGGGAGGTGGTGATGGACGAGGCTCGTCTGGTGCGAGGTGGAGACGACGCGGTTGCGCAGCGTGACCGGTCCGAAGCTGATCGGGGCCATCAGCCCCGGATGGTCGGGCGCGGCGGTCACCGGGCGGTGGCGGCCGGCACCCACTGTTCGCGCTCCTCGCTGTCGGCGCTGTCGGCGCTGTCGGCGCGTTGGCTCGGGGCGGTCAGCCGGGCTCTGATCACAGGTCGCAAGGTGAGCACCATAATCGCCGAGAGCGCGAGAAGGGGCACGGTGTCGCTGGTGGCCTGGGAGAGGTTGGCGGCCGCGGGCGCGCCGATGACCTCGCCGACGGCCCAGGCGAGGTTGAGCATCATCGTGGCCACCACGAGCGGGATGCCGAGCCGCTCCGAGGTGTCGGTGATGATGGTCAGCGCCGGGATCGTGTAGGCGGTCAGCGGGCCACCCAGGGCGATCACGCTGATGATGGCCAGCAGCGCGGCCGTCTGGGGGATGGGCAGCAGGGCCATGAGGATCGCCGTGAGGGTCAGGCCGACGCAGAGGGGGACGCCGGCCCCCCGGCGATCGACGGTGCGCCCGATCGGCGCCGAGACGGCCATGCTGATCAGCGACGACACGAAGAAGACGCCGCCGACCACGATGCTGTCGGCGCCGAAACGCGCCAGGCGCAGTGGCAGCAGCGTGCTGGTGGCGCCGATCGTGGCCGCCTCGAGCAGGATGAGCCAGGAGCCGAGCCGGATGTGCGGGCTCCGCGCCATGTCGCGCAGCGGCGAGGCGGTCTCGGCGGCCGGGGCGTGGACGACGGGCTCGGGGTGGCGCACGGTCCAGGCGGCCAGCCCGAGGGCGGCCGCGCCCACCACGGCGAACACCGGACCGGTCCCCACCGCCACGGCGAGGATGCCCAGCACGGGGCCGATGAGGGTGCCGAAGATGGCCGCGCCGAGGACCGAGCCCAGCATCTCGCCGCGCCGCTCGCGGGGGGCGACGGTGATCACCCAGGTCAGCCCGCCGCCCCAGATGAAGCCGCAGCCGATGCCCTGGATGAAGCGCAGCGCGTCAAGAGTGGCGATGCTCGTTCCAAAGCCAAAGCCCGCGATGGACACGGCGAAGACCAGCAGCCCGATGGTCGTGGTCCGCCGCACGCCGGTGCGCGAGGCGATCCACGCCCCGAGCAGCGATCCCGGGATGATCCCCGCGGGGTAGGCGCCGGCCAGCACGCCGACCGCGGGCTTGGACGCGCCCAGCGCGTGGGCGTAGTGGGGCAGAACGGGGGTGATGGCCGAGTACATGGCCGACTCGAACAGCAGCAGCACGCGGATCAGCATCACGGTGCCGCGCGCCGGGTCCTGGCGGCCGTACTTGGCCGCCTGCAGCCGCGAGCGCAGCAGGCACATGATCCAGCTCATGAGCCGGCCACCAGCGCGGCGGCGAGGCGCCGCAGCCGCGGGTTGAGGTTCTCGTTACGCCCGGCGGCGAGCTGCTCGAGCAGCAGCCCGTCGGTGGCGCCGATGAGCAGCTCGGCGTCCTCGCGCGGGGTGGCCGAGCCGGCGCGCTCCAGCAGCCGGCTCAGGATGAGCATGTAGGCCTCTGTCCACCGCTGTGCGATCTGGCGCAGCGCCGGGCGCCGGGCGGCCTCCAGCAGCAGGGCGAAGGTGGCGATCAGCGAGCCGCGGTTGGGCTGGGACCCGTCGTCGCACTCGCCGATGGCGCCGACCACGGCATCGATGGGGTCGATGTCCGAGTGCTCCATCTCGGCGCCGTACTGCAGCAGCCGCGCGGTATCGCGCTCGGCGGCCAACTCCAGCGCCGCCGTCAGCAGATGCTCCTTGGAGTCAAACCAGTACGTGGTGGAGGCCAGCGGGAGCTCCGCCACCTCGGCCACCCGCCGGTGGGTCACCGCGTCGGGCCCGACCTCGGCCACGATCTTCAGCACCGCCTCGAGCAGCGCCTCGCGCCGCGCGGCCCCGCGCGGGCGTGGGCTCTCGGTCTTCAGCTTTGGCTGTGGCTTTGGCTTGCGGGCAGCGGTGGTCGCCATTGGTACAAGCGTACCAAACAGAGGTACATCTGTACCGGTTCGATGGGGGGCCGCCGCCCTCCGTCGCGTTGTTGACACGTCAGAGCACACAGTCGGCTTCCCCGGACGGCGTGCTCTGTGGAGTCAACCTGACGCGCACTACCAAGCACACCGCCTCACGCGGGGGACCGTGTGCTCTGTGGAGTCAATCCACCGTCAGAGCTGCGCCTGGTC
>DATJTQ010000013.1:0-7383 GCA_035503355.1 Solirubrobacteraceae bacterium | reverse complement strand
GGCAGCGGGAAGACCTCGGTGCTCGTCGAGCGGTTCGTCCGCGCCGTGGTGCAGGACGGAGTGGGCGTGGGCCGGATCCTGGCCATCACCTTCACCGAGAAGGCGGCCGCCGAGCTGCGTGACCGGATCCGGACGCGGCTGCGGGAGCTGGGCGCCCCCGATGTCGCACGCCGCACCGAGGGGGCCTTCATCTCCACGATCCACGGTTTCTGCGCTCGGGTGCTGCGCGTCAACGCCCTCGCCGCCGGCCTGGACCCGCAGTTCGCGGTCCTGGACCGCTCCCAGTCAGATCCGCTGTCGGCGGCGGCGTTCGAGGCGGCGCTCGACGAGCTGGCGGGGGAGGGAGACGGCGCGGGGGTCGTCGACCTCATCGCCGATTACAGCCAGTGGTCGCTGCGCACCGCCGTCCTCGGCGTCTACGCGCAGCTGCGCTCGGCCGGACAGGAGCAGCCGCGGCTGCCCGAGATCGCGCCGGAGCAGCCCGGCGAGGCCGACGCCCGCACGGGCGAGCTGACGGCGGCGGCGCGCGCAGTGGCCGGGGAGCTGGCCGCCATTCCCGATCCGAGTCCTCGTGTCTGCGAGGCGATCGACCGGGTGGGTGCCTGCCTGGAGCTGCTCGCCGGCGGGGAGGTATGGCCCGCCGACCTGGGACGCGTCCAGTTGCCGCGCAACGGAGCGGCGCTGAGCACCGACGCCTGCGTGCGCTACACCGAGGCGCTGGGCCGCTTCCGCGCCCACCGTGCCGCCGTGGCGGCCCGGCCGGTTCGTGACCTGCTCGACCGTCTGCTCAGCCACTATGGCCGTCACTACGCCGAGCGCAAGCGTTCCGTCTCCGGCCTGGACTTCGAGGACCTCGAGCTCGTGACGCGGCGGCTGCTGCGCGACGACTCGGAGTTGCGCCAGCGCTACGCGAGCCGGTTCGAGCGGATCATGGTGGACGAGCTGCAGGACACCAACCGCGTGCAGCTGGAGCTGATCGAGTCGATCGCCCACGACAACCTGTTCACCGTCGGCGACGCGCAGCAGTCGATCTATGGCTTCCGTCACGCCGAGGTGGAGCTCTTCGAGCGTCGCGGCGACCGGCTCGCCGAGCGCGGAGCACGTGAGACGCTGCAGACCAACTTCCGCAGCCGCCCGGAGATCCTCGAGGCGATCAACCTGGCCTTCGCCGACGCGCTGGGGGAGCGGTTCCGGCCCCTGCTGCCGGGGCGCACCCCAGGCGATGGCGCCCGCCGCACCCAGCCCGCCGGCCCCGCCGAGGAGGGTGGCCCGCGGGATCCCGCGGCTCTCGTCGAGCTGGTCCTGGTCGACAAGGCGGCCGATTGGGAGAACGACGGCGTGGCCTCACCCTGGCGCGTCGCCGAGGCGCGCACCCTCGCTGACCGCGTCGCCGCGCTGGTGGCCGCCGGGCACGCCCCCGCCGAGATCGTGGTCCTCATGCGCGCCACCACCGACATGCGCACCTACGAGCGGGCGCTGGAGAGCCGGGGCCTGCCGACCTACGTGATCGGCGGCCGCGGGTACTGGTCACACCCTCAGGTGGTGGACATGGTGTCCTACCTGCGCACGCTGGCCAACCCGCGCGACGAGGAGTCGCTCTACGGAGTACTGGCCTCGCCGTTGGTGGGCGTGTCGCTGGACGCGCTGGTGATCCTCGCGGCCGCCCGCCGGCAGTCCGAGCGCGACCCGTGGTGGCTGTTGCGCGAGCCTCGTGGCGAGCTGGCCGGGATCGGCGAGGCCGACCGGGCACGGCTCGAGGCCTTCACGACGTGGTTTGCCGCAGAGCGGACCCGGGCGCGGCGCTGCGGCATGGAGGAGCTGATCGACTCCGCCCTGGTGGCCAGCGGCTATGACCTGGCCATGCTGGCCATGCCGGGCGGGCGCCGGCGTCTGGCCAACGTGCGCAAGCTCATGCGGCTGGCCCGCCAGCACGAGGACGCCCACGGCCCTGACCTGCACGGCTTCCTGGACCTGGTGGCCGATCGCGAGGCCGGGCGTGCGTCGGACTCACGCGAGAGCGAGGCGCCGATGGAGGGCGAGGGGCTCGATGCCATTCGCCTGATGACGATCCACCGCGCCAAGGGCCTGGAGTTCGGAGTGGTCGTCGTGGCCGACCTGGGCCGCGCCGTGCGGCCGGCCTCCGAGATCGTGCGCGTCACCGGCGATGGCCGTCTCGGCCTGCGCCTGTCGCGGGCGGGGACGAGCGGGCGCGAGAACGCGCTGGACTACCGCACGCTGGGCGATGAGCAGCGCGTGGCGGCCGAGGCCGAGGAGCGCCGCCTCTTCTACGTCGCCGTGACCCGCGCGCAGGAGCGCCTCGTGCTGAGCGGTGCGCTCAAGTTCGACGGGTTCATCGGCGACGGCGGTGCCACCGGCGGCGGTCCCGCGGCGTGGCTGGCCCCCGCCTTCGTTCCGGACCTGGGCGAGGTCATGGAGCGGGGGGGAGGCGAGGTCGACCGCGACGGGGTGCGCATCGCCGTGCGGATCGGGCGCCCCGGGGATCGGCCGCGCGAGCGCGACGCGTCGCCCGAGGGAGCGCTCGGGGACACGCCATCGGCGCCGACTCCAGCGGCGTCCACGCCATCGCCGTCGATGTCATCCGCGGTGGCGCCGTCCACGGCGACGCCGCCCGGCCCCGCACCCGCGTCCCCCAGGGCGGGCTCGCCGGTCAGCGCGCTCAGCTACTCGTCGCTGGGCGAGTACGCCCGCTGTGGCTACCGCTTCTATGCCGAGCGCGTGCTGCGCCTGCCGCTCGTTCCCGAGGCTGGTGAGGCCGCGCCCCCGCTCGAGGGCCCGCGCAGCGCGGCCGACCGGGGGGTGCTGCTGCACGCCCTGCTCGAGGGCCTGGACTTCCGCCGCCCCGCCATCCCGAGCGCCGCGGCCGTGTCGGCTGCCGCCGCCCAGGCGGGCCTGTACCCGCCGCCGGGGCCTGTCGAGGCCGACGAGCTGGCTGCCCTGGTGCGGCGCTTTGCCGACAGCGAACTCTGTGCCCGGCTGGGCCGGGCCACCCAGACCCGGCGTGAGGAGCGCTTCGCCTTCCCCATCTCCGCCGATCCCGGCCAGCCGTTGGTCATCGGCGCCATCGACGTGCTGGCGCGCGAGCCCGCGGGCCGCATGCTCGTCGTCGACTACAAGAGCGACCGGCTCGACGGCGCCGACCCCGCCGCGGTGGTGCAGCGGGCGTACGGGACCCAGCGGCTGGTCTACGCGCTGGCCGCGCTGCACGCCGGCGCCGAGGCGGTGGAGATCGCCCACTGCTTCCTGGAGGTGCCCGACGCGCCGGTCTCGGCCACCTTCGAGCGCGGACAGATGGACGAGCTGCGGGCCCGGCTGGCCGCGCTGAGCGGCGGCGTGCTGGAGCGGCGCTTCGCCGTCACCCCGGCGCCCTACCTCGGAGTCTGCGCCGGCTGCCCGGCACAGGGCGGACTGTGCTCGTGGCCGGTGGAGATGACCCGGCGCGAGTCACCGGACACCTTGTTCTAGTGCGCTGCGTCGCTCATCACACTAGGTCCGCGGCGGACTCTCGGGCGTGTCGGCCGGGGGCGGCGCCTGAAACTCGACGTCGATGTGCTGGTGGTCTGAGCGCTCCTCCACCTTGGCCAGCGCGCGCAGGGCCCGCTTGTCGGCGGGCTCGACGGGGGGGCCGAAGAAGCTGCGCGGCCACAGGCGGCGGCTGACCACCACGTTGACCTCGGCGCAGTAGAGGAAGACCTGGGTGCCGAGCCGCAGCCAGATGAGGAGCGGGATGACGATCGCGAAGACCCCGTAGCCGTGGCCGCCGGCGTGCTTGAGGTACAGCCCGCCGACCGACTGGAGGATCGTCCACAGCACCGCGGCCACCGCCGAGCCCCAGCGCAGATCCCGGCCCGGGATGTAGCTGGCGCTCATCAGGCGGTAGGCGGCGAAGAACAGCACGAAGTTGACCCCGAGGGAGACGAGGTAGCCGGCGAGCTTGGCCAGGACGCCACCGAAGCCGGCGCTCACCGCGCCGGAGGCGACCGTGGAGACGAGGAACAGGACGCCCAGAAAGACCAGCAGACCCAGGCCGCGCAGCCGGGACTTGATGAAGTTCGGCCGGTTCTTGTACGGAACCGCCCACACGGTGTCGAGCGCCGTCTGCGAGACCGTGGTCACGCCGAGGCCGGCCCACAGCGCGGTGAGCACGCCGACCACCAGCGCGAACACCGAGCCCGAGATCGACTTCAGCGGCAACGAGCTCCCGATCGCCGGGAACTGGCTCTGCACGGAGTGCTCCACCGACTGGCGCGTGCTCGGATCCCCGGCGAGCACGTAGCCAAGGATGGTGGCGAACACGAGCAGGAGGGGGAACAGCGAGAAGAATCCGTACCAGGCCACCAGCGAGGCGAGGTTGCCGCCCTGATCGTCGCCGAACTTCTTGATGACGGCCATCGGGACGGCCAGCCAGCGGCGGTCCTGCTGGTAATCGTCGAAGCGGTGAAGAGGTCCCATGACGTCCATACGGGGGACGCTACCCCGCCCCGGACGTTCGCAACTTCCGAAGATTTTCCGGTGTGCTGACGCTCCGGGGGCAGGTGTGTTGCCGCCGGGCGATCAGGCGACGCCGACGGCCACGGCCGGCTGGGTTGCCGCCGCGGGCACGCGCCGGCGCAGCACGACGGTCGTCCCGCCCGCCGGGCTGAAGGTGATGCTCCGCCGCCGCGTCGTCTCCGGTCGGTCCGAGGCGGCCTCGATCTCGAACCGGCGCAGCGTGGCGCGCAGGACCACCTTCATCTCCTGCACGGCGAAGCTCGCCCCCAGACAGCGCCGCCGTCCGCCGCCGAACGGGATCCAGGTGTAGGTCCCCGGCGAGGTGCCGAGGAACCGTTCGGGCCGGAAGGCGTAGGGCTCGGGATAGAGCTCTGGATCGTGGTGGATGAGGTAGGCGCTGGCCATCAGCACCACGCCTGGCGGGTAGCGGTGCCCGCCGATCTCCACCTCGCGCTTGGTCAGGCGAGGCTCGGCATTGGGGAGCACCGGGTGCAGCCGCAGGGCCTCGGTGATCGTCGCACCGAGATACTCCTCGGACTGCCCGGCGTCGATCTCCGCGCGCAGCTGCGCGCGCACGGCCGGCTCCCGGGCCAGGCGCGCCAGCGCCCAGGCCAGCTGCGACGCACTGGTCTCATGGCCGGCCACCAGCGCCGTCATCAGCTCATCGCGCAGCTCCTGGTCAGACATCGCCGAGCCGTCCTGGTGACGCGCGGCCAGCAACATGGCCAGGATGTCGTCACCGGCCGAGGCATCGCCGTCACGCTCCATCGCGGCGCGGCGCTCCTCGATGAGACCGAAGATGAGCGCGTCGGTCTCGCGCAGCTGGGCGTTGAAGCGGCGAAGCCGCGGCATCCACCCCAGCGCGCGCATCATCGGCGGCAGCACCGACAGCGGGCTCTCGGTGAAGGCCAGCACGTCGGTGAGCAGGTCGCGCAGGCGGTCGAGCGTCGGGCCCTCCTCGAGGCCGAAGACCACACGCAGGATGATCTCGAGGGTCACGCGCTGCAGGCGCGGGTGCAGCGCGACGGGCTCGCCGGTCGGCCACGACCCCACCTCCCGCTCGGCCAGGTCGGTCATCAACCCGTTGAGCCGGAGCATCCGCTCGCCGTGGAAGGCAGGCAGCAGCAGTCGCCGCTGCTCCAGATGCTCGTCCTCGTCGAGCAGGATCACCGAGTGGCGCCCGATGAGCGGCTCCAGGATCCGGGCGCCCTCGCCGGGGTGAAGGACGTCGGGGGGCGCCGTGAACACCTGCTTGATGTCGGCGGCGTCCCACAGCATGACGAACGGCGGCTGGAACGGCAGCTGCACCGTGATCCGCTTGCCGTAGGGGCGCAGGCGCTCCAGGGACGCCGCCGGCCGCGTCCACGTCGCCACCATCTGGACCGCCTTGGGCACCGACGGTCCCGGGGGCAGCTGCGCTCTCTCACTCCGTCTCATCCGGCCTCCTCGCTGGGCGTCGCCACAGCTTCTCAGACCGCGGAGGCCCCAGTGTGAGATCAGTCACTCACCAGGGCCGCGCTCGATCGCGAGCAGGGTGCGCTTGCGCGCCAGCCCCCCGGTGTAGCCACCCAGCCCACCCCCGCTGTGCAGCACACGGTGGCAGGGGAGCACGATCGGCAACGGGTTGGAGCCCAGCGCATTCCCTGCCGCCCGGAAGCCGCGGGGGCTGCCGGCGGCGCTGGCCACCTCCTTGTAGGTGGCGACCTCGCCGTACGGGATGGCGGCGGTGGCGCTCAACACCCGCCGGGTGAAGTCCGACAGCAGCGACAGGTCCAGCGGGAGGTCGAAGGCGCGACGGCGCCCGGCGAAGTACTCGTCGAGCTCACGGCGCGGCGCGTCCAGGCGGCCCGGGGCCGACAGCATGCGGGGCGACAGCCGGGCCGCGATGTCCTCCATCACCGCCTCCTCCTGGCCCTCGTCGACGTAGGCGAGGCGGGCCAGGCCCTGCGGTGTGGACGCGAGCACGAGCGTGCCCACCGGAGAGTCCAGCCGGGCATAGGCCACGTCAAGCAATCCGGCGGTTTCCGCGGCGTCGATGATCGACGGCGGCGCGGTGTCGCCGGCCCCGGCGCCGCTGCGCAGCGCGGCGCGCAGTGCCCGTTCCATCTCCTCGTCGCCGTCGCCGGCGTGGTGATTGACGCTGATCTCGCTCATCTGACCCGTTCCTCTCTGAGGCGCTTGAGTCCCTCGTGGACGTTGCGCCGTGCCGCTGGTTCTGAGATCTCCATCGCCATCGCGATCTCCGCGTACGCCGAATCGGCGATGAAGCGCAGAGCGACCGCGGTGCGTTGCTTGTCGGGAAGTGCCGCCACCGCCGTCCACAGCTCCTCGTCGGCCACCACCGCCACCGCGTCGTCGGCGGGGGCCTCGGGCAGGTCGGCGGGCTCGGCCACCGGCGTCGCCCGCCGCGCGCGGGCGCGGATGTGGTCGATTGCCTTGCGGTGGGCGATGGTGAACAACCAGCCCTTCAGGTTGGCGGCGTCGGTGAGCTGCGGATACGCACGCAGGGCCGCCAGCCACGTCTCCTGATAGACGTCGTCGGCATCGACGTGCCCGACGGTGGCGATCAGGAAGCGGTGCACGTCGCGGTGATGCGCGTCGAGCAGGTTCTGGAACGGTGGCAGGCGCACTGTGTGATCAAACGCCATGGCGCGGAGAGGCGTGAGATGAGTCTCCACGCACCCTAATCTCCGCAGCGCCATGGACCGGCGCACCCTCGGCCGCTGATCGGTCGCGCCGCTCCCCGTCCCCTCCACCACACTGCGGACACGGCAAGACCGCAATCAACGCTTGCCCATCCCCGCCGTCCGCTATACAAAGCAGCACATGCCACGTGCAATCTGGAGCGGCGCAATCAGCTTCGGGCTGGTCAAC
>DATJTQ010000012.1:0-19234 GCA_035503355.1 Solirubrobacteraceae bacterium | reverse complement strand
GTGATCGAGACCCGGCAGCAGGTAGAGCGCGAGCGGCAGCACCCCGAACACGGCGCCGAAGGCGACCAGGGCCAGCAGCGAGAGCTGGAGCTGGGCGTGGCGTAGGCGGCGCAGGTAGACGTCGCCGTGGGCGGTGGAGTCGGCGAGCTCCTGGCGGGGCGAGCGCAGTGGCGGGGGCGTCCGGTCCCCGTCGGCGGCGCTCACGCGGCGCGGACCCCGGCCCGGAACTTGGGCAGCGTCATCGTCACGGTGGTGCCGCGACCCAGTGCCGAATCGATCTCCAGGCCGTAGGCGGGGCCGAAGGCCGCCTGCAGCCGGGCCTGGACGTTCATCAGGCCCACCCCCTTGCCCTGGCCGGCGAGGATCTCGCTGGCCCGCGCCCCGTCCATCCCCACCCCGTCGTCGGTGACGCGGAGCTCCACGTCGGCGTCGATGTCGCGGCCCACGATCTCCACCCGGCCGCGGCCGTTGCGCTCCACCCCGTGGCGGACCGCGTTCTCCACCAGGGGCTGCAACGAGAGCATGGGGAGGACGGCGGGCAGGACCTCGGGGGCGACCTGCAGGCGGACCTCGAGCCGGTCACCGAAACGGGCGCGCTCCAGGCGCAGGTACTTCTCGACGTAGCTGAGCTCGTCGGCGAGCGTGACGTAGGGGCTGCGGCCGCGGAAGGCGTAGCGGGTGAACTCGGCGAACTCGGTGAGCAGCTCGCGCGCCTCCTCGGGGTTGGAGTGGATGTAGCCCGCGATCGCGGCCAGCGCGTTGTAGACGAAATGGGGCGAGATCTGGGCCCGCAGCGCGTGCAGCTCGGCGCGGGCCAGGCGCTCTGACTGCGCCTCGTACTCGGCGAGGGCGAGCTCGGCGGAGACCAGGCTGGCGGCATCGCCCACGGTGCGGGTCTCCTCCGGAGTGAGACGCCACCCGCGCGAGAACAGGGCCAGGAACGTCCCCACCCGTTCCTGGCGGACGACCAGCGGCGCCAGCACCGCCCCGCCGATGGGGCAGCTCGGCTCCGAGCAGCGGATCCGGTTCTCGACGTGCAGCCGGTCGTCGCGGGCCGCGTGGGCGGCCAGGGCCACCCACTCCTCGGGTTTGTGATGCTCGGTCCCCGCCCCGGCGAAGGCCAGCACGCCGTCGGCGTCCAGCAGCGCCACCGCGCGTGCCTGGGTGAGCGTGAGCAGGTGCCCGATCGTCCGGGTGGCGCTGTCGGCCGACAGCCCGCGCCGCAGGTGCGGCAGGGTGGCGGTGGCGGCGTGCAGCGCCTCCTGCATCGCGCGCTGCTCGTTGGAGATCACGCGCGGTGGCCGGATCAGCCGAAACGCCGCAATCACCGACGCGGCGATCGCCCATCCGAGGAGAACACCGAGGACCACGTCCACTGTGGCCGCTGAGCATATTGCTCGGGCGGCGGCGGTGCGGATGTTCGCCGCCATACGAGAAAGCGCTGCCGGGGCCGCCGGTATGGTTAGAAGTCACCCATGAGCGTCGTTGTAGGCGTGCTGCTCGGGGCCGGGCTAGCCACCGTGATGGGAATCGGGTGGGCGGTCATCCGTGCGCCGCGAGCGGCCCGCACGCCGGCGGCGCTCGGGATGCAGTCGGCCCTGCACGCCGCCACCGCCACCCTGCCGCATCTGCGGCGCGGCCTCACCCCCTCCACGGCCGAGCAGGCCGTGCCCCACCTGCGCCGGCTCACCGGCTCCGCGTCGGTCGCGCTGGCCGACACGCATGCCGTGCTGGCCATCGACGGCGAGGGCTGTGAGCAGGTTCGCCCGGGCGACATGCTGAGCCGGCTGCTGGAGCGCACCCGCGACGATCGCGCGCGGATCGAACCGCGCCTGACCTCGTCTGACCCCACCTGCCCGCTGCGCTCGGCGGTCCTGGCCCCGGTGCTGGTGCAGGGCCGGCGCGCCGGCACGCTCATCGCCTTCTACCGGCGGCCGGGACGCCCGCCGCCCAGCGAGGTCCGGGTGGTCATGGAGGCGGCCAGCCTCGTGTCGGCCCAACTGGAGCTGTCGGTGGTCGCCGATCAGGAGGAGCGCCTGGCTCGCGCCGAGCTGCGCGCGCTGCGCGCCGAGATCTCGCCCCACTTCATCTACAACGCGCTGGCCGCCGTGGCCGGCGACATCCACACCCGCCCCGACGACGCCCGTGAGCTGCTCATCGACTTTGCCGAGTTCACGCGCTACCTGTTCCGTGACGGGCGTTCCTACGTGACCCTGGCGGAGGAGCTCGACCACGTCGAGCGCTACCTGCGCCTGGAGCAGGCGCGGTTCCACTCGCTCCACGTGCGCGTCGACGTGGCCCCCGAGACGGTGGGGGCGGTGGTGCCGGCGATGTCGGTGCAGCCGCTGGTGGAGAATGCCGTCCGACATGGCATCGAACGGCGCGCCGGCACGGGACGGGTGGAGCTGCAAGCCCGCGTCGTGGGCGAGGACATCGAGCTGCGCGTCTTCGACGACGGGATCGGCATCGACCCCGACCGGCTGCCCGGGCTCATCGCCGGCGCCGGCGGCGGCATCGGGCTCTCCAACGTGGACGGCCGCCTGCGCGCGACCTTCGGCGAGCGCTACGCGCTGCGGCTCGAGTCAGAGCTCGGCCAGGGGACGACGGCGATCATGACCGTGCCCAACCTGGTCGGCGAGGACGGCCCCCGCGGGGCGGCCGGGGCCGGCGGCCGGGGCCCGCTGACGGCGGGAGCGACGCGATGAGCGGCGATCAGCTCACCATCCTCGCCGTCGACGACGAGCGCACCCAGCTCGAGGATCTGGCCCGCCTGCTGCGCAACTCGCCCAGCGTCAAGGAGGTCGAGTGCGCCTACGACGGCCACGACGCGCTGGTCAAGGC
Organism: Solirubrobacteraceae bacterium; assembly: GCA_035503355.1. Taxonomy (GTDB): domain Bacteria; phylum Actinomycetota; class Thermoleophilia; order Solirubrobacterales; family Solirubrobacteraceae; genus Palsa-465. Next base: position 16,393 of record DATJTQ010000012.1, on the reverse strand, counting down.
CTCCACCCAGGCCTATGACGCCATCTTCCTCGACGTCCGGATGCCCAACCTCGATGGACTGGAGCTTGGACGGGTGCTTCGCCGCTTCGCCGCGCCACCGCAGCTGGTCTTCGTCTCCGCCTACGACAGTGCGGCCGTTGACGCCTTCGAGCTGCATGCGCTCGACTACCTGCGCAAGCCGGTGGGGCGCCGCCGCGTGGAGGAGGCGATCGAGCGGGTGGCCACCGCGGTGGAGTCAAGCGCCGGCGAGCGGCGCGCCGGCGCGCCGGGCTCGCTGCCGGCCGGTGCGCCGGCGGCGGGAACCGAGGACCACGAGATGGTGGCGGTGGCCAACCTGCACGGCGGCTCCACGCGGCTGCTGGCGCGCCGCCAGATCCTCTACGTCCAGTCCTACGGCGACTTCGTCCGCATCGTCACCGCCGACGGCCGCTACCTGCTGCGCTCGACGCTGGCCGAGATCGAGCGGCGGTGGGAGCCCCACGGGTTCGTGCGGGTGCATCGCCAGTACGTCGCCAACCTGCGCAACGCGGTGGAGCTGGCCCCGATGCTGGGTGGGACCGCGGAGCTGACCTTCGCCGATGGCCAGATGATCCCCGTGGCCCGCCGGCACACGGCCGAGCTCGGCCGGCGGCTCAGCGTCTAACTGAACCGCCGGCTGTCGCTGCGAGTCGGCCCCCTTAGTGCTGGGCAGCGAACGCGTTGCCGAGTGCCGCGAAATCCGGGGTCCCGAGGCCCGAGCTCGGGTTGAACACCGTCCCCGGAGTACCGGTGTAGAACAGGTTGTCGTTGTTGGTCCCGGTCGTGTTGAGCGGGTCAAACGGCGAGTTGCGTTGGGTCGCGAACTGGTAGATGGACGGATTCCAGAACCCGACGCGATGGCCGACGTAGGAGTCGATCACCGCGGTGGAGCCGTTGAGCTGCGGCGCCACGAAGCTGGTGCCGCCCCAGTCGGGCTGGAGCACGGGCTGGTTGACCCCGGCAAACGACGGCTCGTAGAGCAGGTAGCCGCTCAGCGGGTCAGCGTCGGTGGAGACGTCGGGGCTGGCCCGCCCGCTGCCGAACCCGTGGACCACGGGCGGGTTGGGGTCAAAGGCAAAGCCCGTGGGCTCAAACACCCCGCCGCCGATGTCCTGGACGTCGGTGGAGGTGAAGTACTTCACCGCGCTGAACGCGTTGGTGCCGGGGACACCGCGCTGGTAGGACGGCTGCGGCTCGTCGGAGCTGAAGCCACCGCCGTCGCCGCCGACGCCGTTGATCGGGTCCTCGGCCACCGTGGCCAGCGGCTCGCCCAGCACCTTGGACTCGGGAAGCCAGGTGTAGTCCCAACCCCAGGCCCGCTCGGAGCGACCCGAGGTGATGGGGGCGGTGATGCTGCCGTCGGGGGAGGACACGGTGCCGCTGAAGGGCAGCGTCGTCCCCCCAGCCGCGGTGATGTACGGGCTGTCGGAATTGGTGTCGACCGCCAGACCGGTGGTGCCGAGCTCGTCGTAGTCGTCGTAGGCCGCCTCGTCACCGCTGGCGTCAAACGCCGACTGGCCCTGGGCCGCCATCTCGAGGAAGACCTCGTCGAAGGCCGCCTGGTAGGCCGGGGTCTCGGTGCCCGACGCCACCAGCTCCTTGACCACGACCTCGGACTCGCCCCAGCTGGTGGAGACGGAGTCCGCGGTGTTGTCGCTGGCGGCCTGGGCGAAGCCATCGAAGAACCCCGGGTCGGTGTTCGGGGCCTGGTAGACGATCACGTTGGCACCGGGAGCCAGCGCGCCGGATTGCTCCGCATCCAGGTCGGTCTCTCCGGTGCCGCTGGCGTCACTGGGAGCGCCGGGGCCACCATCGACGTTCACCGTCGTCACGGTGCGGCCGGAGGGCTTGATGCCCAGGATGTTCTTCCAGAAGAACTGGGGCGCACCCGGGTCCAGGGCGGCCAGCGTCACGATCGCGACGGTCCGGCCCTGCCCGGTGGCGCCGCGGCGATACAGCCCGTTGAGGTTGTAGTCCGAGGCGAAGTCCTCCGGGGTGTTGCAGGCCAGCGGCAGGCCGGTCTCGGCGATGCACTGCTGGGTGCTGCTGGACTGCGGGTGAAGGATCTCCTGGTCGGCGTGGACGGCGTTGGACACCATCGACGAGTAGTTGGTCAGCCCGAGGACGGCCAGCACCGAGCGGGCCAGCGAGGCAGGCAGCTCGGGGGACTGCGGCGAGCCGTGGACCGTCTGCGCGCGCAGGCCACGCAGCCCGCCGTGGCCGCCGTAGCCGGGGACGCGGTACTGATGCTGCTGGATGGCCAGTGCCTTGTCGAACTCACCCGCGGTACCGTTGGCCACCACGTCGATGTTGTCCGGGTAGGAGGCCGTCTTGATCCCGAAGCCGGCGAGGTAGCTCCTCAGCGCCGCGATCGTCGACGGGTCCTGGCCGTAGATCGACGCGAACTGACCGACGCTCAGGAAATGGCTGACGCCATTGGTGACGGCGGACTCGAGCTGACCGAGATTCTGGGCACGCAGGACGAAGGACACCGTCTCGGGCGTGTTGGCCGGTGTGTCACCGAACACTGTCGATCCCGGCAGCGACGCGGGGTTGACTCCCTGCGCGACCTTGGTCATGGGATCGCTCCCGGCCGCCAGGGCAGCGGACGCTGCCATTCCGACGCCGACGAGCGCGACGGCCAAACACACCAGCACCCAGCGCATGTGCCTCATGAATCCCTCCCGCGGCAGACCAGTTGAAATCGGGGCGGCCCGATCCGTCGGGCGCGTGCGCACTCTAACTGCGCAACGCACCGGGCGCCAGTCCGAACCGTCGGCCACAGCCGGCGTCCACCACCCACCGTGGGCAGCGGACGCCGGTCGCGCGCAGCTCAGGCCTCGGCGGCCTGCTCCTCCTTGATCTTGTCCTCGAGCTGCTGCATGACGGTGGGGTCACGCAGGGTGGTGACGTCGCCCAGGGCCCGGCCCTCGGCGATGTCGCGCAACAGCCGGCGCATGATCTTGCCCGAGCGGGTCTTGGGCAGATCGTCGGCCCAGATGATCCGCTTGGGCCGGGCGAACTTCCCGATCTTGTCGGCCACGTGGCCGCGGATCTCCTCGATCAGCGCGTCGGAGCCGGCGAGATCACCGTTGAGGGTGACGAAGGCGGCGATCGCCTGCCCCGTGTCCTCGTCGGTCTGCCCGATCACGGCGGACTCGGCGACCTTGGGGTGCGAGACGATCGCCGACTCGACCTCCGCGGTCGAGAGCCGGTGACCCGACACGTTGACCACGTCGTCGATGCGGCCGATGACCCAGAAGTAGCCGTCCTTGTCCTTGCGGGCGGCGTCCCCGACGACATAGACGGTCTTGTCGAACTTGGAGAAGTAGGTCTCGATGAACCGGTCCTCCTCCTTGTAGAGGGTGCGCAGCATCGACGGCCACGGCCGTGTCAGCACCAGCAGGCCCTGGCCCTCGTCCACTGGCTTGCCCTCGCGTTCGTCGACGACGTCGGCCTGGATCCCCGGCAGCGGCCGAGTGGCCGAGCCGGGCTTGGTGGAGACGATCCCCGGCAGCGGGCTGATCATGATGGAGCCGGTCTCGGTCTGCCACCAGGTGTCGACGATCGGGCAGCGCTCACCGCCGACGACCTTGTAGTACCACAGCCACGCCTTGGGGTTGATGGGCTCACCCACCGTGCCCAGCAGCCGCAGCTTGGACAGGTCAGCCTTCTCCACGTGCTCGGCGCCCCACTTGATGCAGGCGCGGATCGCGGTCGGCGCGGTGTAGAAGATGGTCACGCCGTAGCGCTCGGCGATCTCCCACCAGATGCCCTTGTGGGGATAGTCGGGCGCGCCCTCCCACATCACCGACGTGGCCCCGTTGCACAGCGGCCCGTAGACGATGTAGGAGTGACCGGTGACCCAGCCGACGTCGGCCGCACACCAGTACACGTCCTCGTCGGGCTTGAGGTCGAACACGTACTTGTGGGTGGTCATCGCGCCGGTGAGATAGCCGCCGGTGGTGTGCAGGATCCCCTTGGGCTTGGCCGTCGAGCCGCTGGTGTAGAGGATGTAGAGCGGATGCTCGGCGTCGAGCTCCTCCGCCGGGCACTCGGGATCGGCGGCATCGCAGATCTCGTGGTACCAGACGTCACGCCCCTCCTGCATGTCGCAGTCGGTGTCGGTGGACTTGACCACGACGATGTGCTCGATGGACTTCACGTCGCCCATGACCTTGTCCACCGCCTCCTTGATCGGCGCGGTCTTGCCCTTGCGGCGCGCGCCGTCGACGGTGATCAGGGCCTTGGCCTCAGAGAACTCCATCCGCTCCTTGACCGAGTCGGGAGAGAAGCCCCCGAAGACGACGTTGTGCGGCGCGCCGATGCGCGCGCAGGCCAGCATCGAGACCACGACCTCGGGGATCATCGGCAGGTAGATGCCGACGACGTCGCCCTTCTGCACGCCCAGGTCCTTCAGCGCGTTGGCGAGCTTCTGGACGTCGCGGTGCAGGTCTGCGTAGGTGACCTCGCGCTCCTCGCCCTCCTCACCACGCCAGTGGTAGGCGACCTTGTCGCCCTTGCCGGCCTCGACGTGGCGGTCCAGACAGTTGTAGGAGGCGTTGATCGTGCCGTCCTCGAACCACTTGTAGAACGGCGGGTTTGACTCGTCGACGTCCTTGGTGGGCTCCTTGAACCAGTGCAGGTTCTTCGCCTGCTCGGTCCACCAGCCCTTCCAATCGCCGTCGGCCGTGTCGTACACCGCCGGATCGTTGAGGAGTGCGTGTTCGCGGAAGGACTCCGGCGGGTCGAACTTCTCGATCTGCAGCATCTCCTCCAGCTGCTGTTCGAGCGTGCCCTCGCTCGTCGATGCCGTGTCTGCCATAGAAGCCTCTCTCCTTCTCGAACCCTTGGCGTTTCGCTCTCCGGGTCAGCCGCGAGCGCCGGCAGTGGTTGCCGGCGCCCGTGCTGGCCGCGAATGCGCGGCTGTGCTGTCGGTGGGCACCCCCGGTGGGCGCAATCGCGCGCCGTGCGGGGGTGGCCACTTAGTTGTACCCCACTCGGGCTGGCCTGGCGGCCCCTTTCGTCAGCCGCGGAGCGGGAAGACCGGAGCGATGATCCGGCCAAACGTCGAGTTGATCACCGCGGCAAACGACGCGTACCACGCGACGATCGCCGTCGCGATACCCAGATAGCCGCCCAGCTTGATGGTGCCGTTGATGACGTTGGTGGTCCCGGCGAGAGCGGAGTTGCCGATACCGAGCACGATGAACGTGATCGCCAGCAGCAGGAACACCAGGGCGATGACGCCGGTGGTCCTCAGCGAGGCAATGAACATGTAGGCGGTGAAGATGCCCCACATCCACAGGTACAGGCCCAGGCCGCTGAACACCTCGGTCGGAACGTTCTTACCCACGGACTGGACGATGAAGAAGAACGAGATCCAGAACGCGCCATAGGAGCAGAACGCCACAGCGCCGAACGTGTTGCCGGTCCGGAACTCCCAGATCCCCGCCAGCAGCTGAGCGGCGCCGCCATAGGCGAGGGCCAGCGCAGCGACCATCGGCAGCAGTCCGCCGCCGGGCGCCTTCGGAGATCCGACCAGGCCAGAGTTGATGAGGCTGAGCATGAACGTCGTGCCGGCGAAGCCGGCGAGCCCCAACGGCCCCGGATCAGCCGGCGTCCACCCCATGGCACGCCCCCCGGTCGGGTCCGGCGCAGGCGCAACATCGGCCTCGCGGGACGGCAGGTTGGCTGCTTCCATCTCTCCTCCTACGTGAGTTGACGAGACGGACGCGAAAACTCGCAAAGGCGGCCCGTCGCGCAAAGCGGGTATCGGCGGGCGGTCGCGCCGGACCGCCGAACGGTCGCGGATGGCCGACGAACGGCGACCGTCCGGGGACGAGCGGCGATCAGCTGCGGCGCTTGCGCTTGCGCTTGGGCGTGTCGGCCCGAGTACGGGCGTTGACCGGCGTGGCGGCGGGCTCGCGATCCTCGCTGACAGCGGCGGGCTCGGGCTTCTTGGGCCCACGCTGGCGCCGATCATCCATCTGCGCGGCCCGGCGGGCCCGCAACTCGGCCGAGGACGGCCACGGCTCGGCGCGCCCCGAGCGCCACGCCGGGGGCACACCGGTGGGCCAGCGGCCGGAGATGAGGTAGCCGACGGCCAGCAGCCAGTACGTCTGGACCACCGGGACCTGGATGATCTGGAAGAGGACGAGGGCTCCGGCGAACATCCCGAGATACCCCATGAAGCGCGACAGCAGGCCGGCGTTCATGGCCTGCATCGAGACAAGCACGAAGGCCACCGCCATGAGCAGGGCGGCGGCCTGCCCGAGGAGCTGCAGGCCGAGCAGGCCCGCGCCGCTGGTGAGATGGTTGGCCTCGGCGTAGGTCTGCGCTCCGGTCGTGGCGAACTGGTGGACCTTGATGGCGACCACGATCGCGTACACCACACCGGCCAGGGCCGACAGGCCGCCGGCGACCAGCACGATGATCCTCACCCAGGGACGGACCTTCTCGGGGTTGCGCGCACGGGCGGCGCGGAAAAGGAAGAGCAGCGTGAAGGCGATGCCCAGCGAGCCGATGGCGTTGATGACCGCCGAGATCAGGTCCAGCGGGAAGCGCTGGTTGGCCACCAGGAGGTCGAGGGTCAGCTCGTCGACCTTGGTGTGGGGGCCGCTCAGCTGGATGATCGAGGCGATCAGCAGACACACGCCCGCCACCACCGCCACCGCCACCTGGCGTGAGCGCACGCGTGATTCGTAGAGCAGGGCCTCGTCGGGGCTCATGAGGCGCCCAATGCTAGTCGGGAATGGGCCACGCCACGGGGCGGGTTCAGGCGCCAGCTACCATTGGAGACATGGAAGGAAGTGGATTCGGCGGTCTGTTCGGGGATCCGGACGATCTGCAGCGCCGGCTCGGTGAGTTCGCCGAGCAGATGCAGGGCGCGCAGCGTCTGGCCTGGGCTGACAACGCCATCAAGCTCGCCGTCGATTTGACGGTCGCGGCCATGAACCGCGCCAATATTCAGGGGACCACCGAACAGCAGGCCGAACAGCTCCGGTCCGTGATGGCGGTCATCTTCCCCGAGGCCGTGACGCTCGTGCGCGAAGCGCGCGAGGGCCTGCAGTAGCCGTCGCTGCTGTCTCGCTCGGTCTACGCGATCGCCGCCAGCACGAGATCGTCGTGCTCGGCCGGTTTGACCTTGTGCAGGATGGTCTTGATCGTGCCGTCGGGCGCGATCACGAACGTCGTGCGCTCGTTGCCCATGTACTCGCGGCCGTACATTGACTTCTTGACCCACACGCCGTAGGCCTCGGCGACGGAGTGGTCCTCGTCGCCCAGCAGCGTGAAGCCCAGGTCGTACTTGTCGGCGAACTTGGCGATCTTCTTGGGGGCGTCCGGGGACACCCCCAGCACCACCGCGTCCGCGGCGTCGTAGTCGGGCCGGTGGTCGCGCACGCCGCACGCCTGGGTGGTGCAGCCCGGGGTGTCCGCTTTGGGATAGAAGTAGAGGACGACGGTCTTGCCGCGCAGGCTCGACAACGAGACGTCGTTGCCGTCCTGGTCGGGAAGGGTGAAATCGGGGGCGGGATCTCCAGGGTTCAGTGCCATGGAGCGAACCCTACCCGAGCCGTTGCGCCGCCCGTGTGACCCCTCAACCACGGTTGGCCAGGTGGCTAAATATCTTGACAGAAAGCTATCGGTCGAGATATACCTCGCCCAGAGCCTCGAGGGGGAGCTGTGCCAGCAACGCCGTCGTTTCAGTTGGGGTGCCATAGCGAGTACGGGCGCCTGGACGCCGTCGTCGTGGGGCGCACCGACGGACTGCGCTACCCGGCGTTCAACCGCAACATCCGGTACCTGACCGGGGAGATCGCCGAGCTTCTGTCCAGCGCGCCGCCCGGCAGCTCGGTGGACGTGCGCGAGAGCGCCCCGCATCTGTGGGAGCAGCTCACCGAGGCGGTCGAGCGCGTCGCCGACACCTTCACCGCGCAGGGGGTCACGGTGCTGCGGCCGCGCCCGTTCGAGCCCGCGGAGACGCGCTACCTCGGCCAACTGCAGGAGGGCGCGAGCCTGCTGTACCCGGCCGACCCGATCTATGTGCTGGGCAAGCACGTCATCGAGACGTGCATCCGCCGGCCCTTCCGCCGCAAGGAGGCGTGGGCCACGCGCGCGGTCCTGCAGCCGTTCATCGACGCCGATCCCGAGGCCCGTCATGTCGCCATCCCGCGCGCGGAGTTGGGCGCGGCCGGGGATGAGGGCGTCGGGCCATTCCTGGAGGGCGGCGACATCATCGTCGTCGGCCGCGACATCCTGTGCGGCAACACCGACCTCACCTCCAACGCCGCCGGGTCGGCGTGGCTGCGCCGCTACCTGGAGCCGTTCGGCTACACGGTCCACCCCGTGCCGGTCACCGGAACGTGGCTGCACCTGCTGGGCGTCATGTGCGTGCTTCGCGAGGGCCTGGCCATGGCCTACCTGCCGGCGTTGGGCGGCGCCCTGCCCGCGCCCATCGCCGACTGGGACGTGATCGAGGTCACCGAGGAGGAGGCGCGGATGCTCGCCACCGTCGGGATGAACCTCGACGCCCGTCGCCACCTGATCGACGCGCGGCTGGAGCGCCTCATCGGCGAGCTCGATCGCCACGGGATGGAGGCGGTCCCCATCGACGTGGAGCACCTGAGCGCGTGGGGCGGTGCCGTCCGCTGCGTCACCTTGCCGATCTCGCGGGCGGCGGCATGAGCCACTCCCAGGGACCCGACGAGGACCACGTCGACCGCATCGTGCGCGAATGGGCCGAGGAGTATCCGGCGCTCGGCACTGACGCGATGGCGCTGATCGGGCGCCTCCTGCGCATCGCGCGCTATCTCGAGCGCGACGTTGAGCTGGAGCTCGGCAGCTTCGGCCTCAGCATCTCGGAGTTCAACGCTCTCTCGGCGCTGCGCCGCCGCGGTCAGCCCTACGCGCTGTCGCCCACCGAGCTCAGCCGCGGCCTGATGTTGAGCTCGGGCGGGATGACCAAGCTCATCGAGCGCCTCGAGGCGCGCGGCCTGGTCATCCGCACCCCCGACGCCACCGACGGCCGCGGGGTCGTGGTGGCCCTGACGCAGGCGGGCCGGGAGCTCCAGGAGGCCGCGATCGAAGCCCACGTGGTCAACGAGAACGAGCTCCTGGGGCCGCTGGACGGCGACACCCGCGAGGAGCTCACCCGCATCCTGCGCACGCTGCTCGTCGCCTTCGAGGGCAACGCGGGCCGGATGCGGCCGGGCGGGGTGCGGTCATGAGCCTCTCGGTCCCGTCGGATCTATTCAACGAGCAGGAGATGCTGGAGGGGATCGCGCGATGGGTGGAGATCGACAGCCCCACCCACGACGCGGACGCGGTCAACCGGATGATGGACGCCGCCGCCGCCGTCATGTACGGGTTGGGCGCGGCCATCACGCGCCATCCGGGCCGCCAGGGGCTGGGCGACGCCGTGCTGGCCCGGGTGGGCCCAGACGAGCCGGGGATCCTGGTCCTCGCGCATCTGGACACCGTGCACCCCGTGGGGTCCGCGGGTGAGCGGATGCGGCGCGAGGACGACCGCTTCTTCGGTCCCGGGGCCTACGACATGAAGGGCGGGGCGTTCCTCGCCGCCTACGCCCTGGGCGCCCTGCTCGATGACGGCCAGGCACCGCGGTTGCCCGTCACCTTCCTCTTCATCCCCGATGAGGAGATCGGCAGCCCCACCACGCGGGCGCTGATCGAGACCGAGGCCTCGCGCCACCACTACGTCCTCGTTCCCGAACCCGCGCAGGACCGCGGCAACCTGATCACCGGGCGCTGGGCGTTCCAGCGGTTCGTGGTCGAGGCGCGGGGCACCCCCGGACATGCGGGCGGCGCCGGGGAGCGCGGCGCGTCGGCGATCCGGGAGATCGCCGCGCAGATCCCGGCCATCGAGTCGCTCTCGGACCCCGATCGCGACATCACCGTCAGCGTCGGTGTCGTCCACGGAGGCACCTTCGTCAACGTCGTGCCGGACCAGTGTCAGGCCGAAGTACTGGCGGTGACCGCGACCGAGGAGGACTTCCACGGCGTCCGCCGGCGCCTGCGCGGTCTGCAGCCGCTGAGCCCCGGAATCCAGCTCGAGGTCCGGCCGGGGCCGGTGCGCCCGCTCTTCGCCCCCACCACCGAGAGCCTCGCGCTGTATGAGAAGGCGCGCGCCCTGGCCAACCGGATCGGGTTCAATCCAGGCCACGGAACCGTGGGTGGAGGCAGCGACGGGAACTTCACGGGCGCGCTGGGCGTCCCGACGCTCGATGGCATCGGAGTCTGCGGCGACGCCTTTCACACCGCTCAGGAGCACCTGCTGGTGTCGAGCCTGGTGCCCCGCGCCCGCCTCATCGCCGAGCTGTTGCGCAGCCTGGACGCCGGGCCACTGCAGGTGGCCGCGTTGCGCCGATGGGGAAGACACGCATCCAAGAGCAGGCCGGTGAACGCCGCCGGGACCTTCGCGGTGACAGGCCGCGACGAGCAATCGGAGATCCGAGGAGACGAGGAGCATGTCGACGAGCGGTTTGGCTGAGCGCAACGAGTTCGAAAAGGCGCTCTCGGTGGATCAGCACGGGATCGAGCCGATCCCCGAGGCAGACCGCGACTCGACGTCGTGGCAGCAGTTCTGGATCTGGTTCGGGGCCAACATCACTCCCACCAGCTGGGTCGTCGGGGCCATCGGGCCGGAGATCGGACTGAGTCTCGTGCAGTCGATCGTGTTGATGGTGGTGGGCCAGGCCGCAGGCGCGCTGATCTTCGGCTTCTTCACCCTCATGGGCAAGCGGACCGGCGTGTCGCAGCTCGCCCTCGGCCGCATGGCCTTCGGGCGCCGGGGCAACAACGCTCCGGCCATCCTCCAGGCGCTGATCACCCTGTCGTGGGTCGGCCTCAACACCTACGTGGTCCTCAGCCTGTCCACGTACTGCCTGCACAAGCTCGGGCTGCCCAACAACCACGCGGTCCAGTACACGGTGGCCGCCGTGATCATGATCATCCAGCTGGGCATCGGGACGCTCGGCTTCTACGCCATCCGAACGTTTGAGAAGTGGACGGTTCCGGTGCTGGGCGTGGTGATGGCAGTGATGACGGTGCTGGCCTTCGTCAAGGGCCACATCACCTGGAATCACGCCACGGTGCACGGCTCGGGCCTGTTCACCGCCGGCAGCGAGTTCATGACCGCGGTCGGCATCGGGTGGGGCTTCTCGTGGGTGGCGTGGGCCTCTGACTACTCGCGCTTCACTCGGTCTGACGTGACCGAGCGCAAGCTGTACTGGGCGTCGGCGGGCGGCACCTTCATCGCGATGATCTGGCTCGGCGTCCTGGGCGCGGCGATGGCCAGCTCGGCCGCCAACGCCGACCCCGCAGAAGAGGTGGCGTCGCTCTTCGGCGTGATGACCATCCCGGTCCTCATCGTGATCATCCACGGTGCCGTGGCGGTGAACATCGAGTCGGTGTACTCGGCGCCGCTGTGCATGCTGGCCGGAGGCATCAAGCTCAAGCGCTGGGTGGGCAGCGTGATCACGGGGATCATCGCCAGCGGCGTGCTGGTCGCCTTCCTGGCCTCCAGCACGTTCGCCACATCGTTCACCAACTACATGAACTCGTTCGTGATCTGGACCGCGGCGTGGGGCGCGATCATCCTGCTCGACTACTTCGTCATCAACCGGGGCAAGACCGACGTGCAGGCGCTCTTCGATCCGCCTGAGACATCGCGTTACGGCGACATCCGGTGGTCGGCGCTGGCGTCGCTGCTCATCGGCCTCGTCGCCGGCTGGGCGTGGGAGTACGGCAGCGTCAGCCTCTTCCAGGGGCCGCTGTCGCGCGCCACCAACGGCGTGGACTTCTCGTGGCTGGCGGCGATCCTGGCCGCCGGAGCGGCCTACTGGATCCTGGGCCGCCCGCGCCAGACGACGATCTCGACGCCGGCGCCCGTCGAGGAGCGGGCGCGCGCGGGCATCGCGCAGCCATGAGCGTCACCGACACCACGTCGCCCGCGCCCGCCGCCCGCGCGTTCGGCCTCGACAACCAGAGCGGCGTTCTCACCGACGTCCTGCTGGGGCGCCCGGATCATTTCCGCTGGGTGCCGCTCAACTCGATCTCGGCGGTGACCTTCGCCAACATGGAGCGCTCCGGACACCACTTTGACCAGGAGCGGGCGCTCACCCAGCATCGCGAGATGGTGGACGTCTACCGCCAGGCCGGCGTGGAGTGTCACTTCCTCGACGCCGACGAGGGCCTGACATCGTCCGTCTACGCGCGCGATTCGAGCTTCATGACGCCGTGGGGCCCGGTGGTGGCGAGCATCCAGACGCCGCCGCGCCGGCGCGACTATGCCGTGGTGGCGTCGTTCTTTGCCCGCGAGGGGATCCCGATCTGGAGGTGGGTCACCGCCGGGCACTTCGAGGGCGGCGACTTCGGGATCATCGAGCCGGGCGTGGCGGTGCTGGGCTACGCCGGCAACCGCTCGACCAAGGAGGGGGCCGAGCAGGTCGCCCGGTGGATGGCGGCCGAGGGCTGGGAGGCGCTGACGGTGCCGCTGGCGCCGCAGTTCGTCCATCTCGACGCCACCCTGGTGATGCTGTCTGAGAAATACGCACTGGTGTGCGAGGACGCGCTGGAGGACTACGTGCTCGACTTCCTGCGCGCGCACGGCGTCAGCTGGATGCCCGTGGCCTACCGCGACTGCGTCAAGCTCGGCGGCAACCTCGTCAACCTGGGCGCCGGCCGGATCCTCTCGATGGCCCACAACACGACGGTCAACGCCCAGCTCGAGGCGGAGGGCTTCGAGGTGACGGCGATCGAGTATGACCAGTTCGCCCTGGCCGGCGGCGGGGTGCACTGCTCCTGCCACGAGCTGCGCCGCGAGCCGGTGTCCGCCCGATGACCGAGCCGCGCTTCGTCTGGCCCGACGGCAGCCAGTGCGCCTGTGTCATCTCATTCGACGTCGATGCCGAGTCGGCAGTCCTGCAGGTGGACCGCAAATACGCCACCCACGCCACGACGATGAGCCACCAGGCCTACGGCCCGCGGGTGGGAGTCCCGCGCCTGCTCGAGCAGCTGCGGCGCGCTGACGTCCGGGCGACCTTCTTCGTGCCCGGCTTCACCGCGGAGTGCTACCCCGACACCATCCGGCGGATCGTCGCCGGCGGCCACGAGGTGGGGTGGCACGGCTACATGCACGAGCTTCCGCTCGACCTGCCGGTGGCCGAGCAGCGAGCCATCATCGAGCGCGCCGCCGAGGTGCTGGAGCCGCTCACCGGGACGCGGCCGGTGGGGTACCGGGCGCCGTGGTGGCAGCTGAGCCTGCAGTCGCCCGAGCTGCTGGCCGGCACGGGCTTTCGCTACGACTCGAGCCTGATGGATGACGACGTCCCCTACCTCCTGGACTCCGACGCCGGGACGCTGGTGGAGTTGCCCGTGCACTGGTCCTTTGACGACTGGGAGCAGTACGGGTTCTTCGTCGATCCGCCGCTGGGCGACAGCCTGGAGGCGCCGAGCAAGCTGCTCGAGATCTGGCAGGGCGAGCTGGAGGCCTTCCGTGAGGAGGGATGCCTGCAGGTGCTCACCATGCACCCGTTTCTGTCGGGCCGGCCGGCCCGGTCTCGCAACATCGGGAGGTTCGTGAGCTTCGCCCGCGAGCTCGGCGGGGTGTGGTTCGCCCCCGCCGGTGAGGTTGCCGAGTACGCCCGAGGCGTACTGGCGGGGTCCGAGCCCCGGCGGCTGCGCTCGGCGCTGGACTCGGCGTACGGAATGCGCGACGCCGGGCCGGCTACTTGAGCAGCCGCGAGAGCCGCCGGTCCTTGAGCAGCTTGCCGTCGGTCTGGCACGTGGGGCAGTAACACATCACGTAGTCCTCGTAGAAGACGGCCTCCAGTTGATCCCCGCAGCGCGGGCACGGCTCCCCGTTGCGCCGGTGCACGCGCAGCGGCATCGGCAGCTTGTCGGGGATGGGAAGGGCGAGGTGCTCCTCATAGTGCGCCAGGGCGCGGCCGAGCTCCGAGACGATCGCCGCGCGCAGCCGCTCGGCCTCCTCGTCGGACAGCTCCGAGCCGCGCTTGAACGGCGAGAGCTTGGCCTCGTGGAGGATCTCGTCGACCCACGAGCGGCCGATGCCCGCGATGACGCGCTGATCGCGCAGCAGCCCGTGCAGCGGGCGGGGAGCGTCGAGGAGCGGCCCCAGCTCCGGCGGGTCCGGGTAGGCCTCGGGGCCGAGGGTGGCGATGTGCTCCTCGTCCTGGACTCCCTCGGGGGTGAGCAGCTTGACCCACGCCGCCTGCTTGGTACCGAATTCCCGCAGCCGCAGCTCCCGGCCGTCGTCCAGACGCAGCAGCAGCCGCGAGGTCCGGTCACGCAGCGAGGCGCGCGTGTCGAAGAGCTGCAGCCGGCCCGCTGACATGAGGTGGATGACCAGCGAGAGGTCGCCCTCGATGCCGATCACGAAGAGCTTGCCGCGGCGGGTGATGCCGGTGATCCTGCGGCCCTCGATCGCGCTCAGCGGCGGGTCAAACGAACGCAGCGCATTGATCCCAGGGGCCATCGCCGACTCGATCGTGGCGCCGGTGACGGCGTCGGAGATGAGCCGGGCGGTGATCTCAACTTCAGGTAGCTCTGGCATGCCTTTAAGAGGCTACTGACGGCCCGTGGGCACTCAGAAAGAAGGTCTTAGACAAAGGACCCCAATTGTTCACGGCTCTTCAGTTTTTCTTTACGCAGGATGAGAAGACTGACTGCCATGAGTGACCTCCTTGCCATCTTCGGACCTTCCGACAGCGATACCGACCTGATCAGCGAGATCTCCCGCCTGCATCCGGGGCGTGTCACGGTGCTCATCGAGGACGTCGACGCCAACTGGGCGTACGACGACTCGACGGCCGGCGTCGAGCTGCGCGACCGGTTGGCGGCCCTCATGGCCGCCATCGAGCGTGACACCGGCGCCATCGTGACCGGCCTGGCCGGCTCGCGGGACCAGCTGACCGGTTGGCGGTTTGACCGCGAGGTCAGCGGCCGCACGCCGGTCGCCGCCTGATCGCCGCCGCGATCCTCGCTGCACGGGGCGTGCAGCGCCCGCCGGTGGCGGGCCTCCTGGCGTGACCGGTGCGAGGCCTACCGCCGTGACCGGTAGCCTCCGGCACCGATGAGCGCGACGCTCGCCCCCGACGACATCGTCGCCACGCACGCCGAGGGCGCGGCCAATGAGCGCGAGCCGCTGCTCGTGATCGAGCCGCTGCGCGAGTTCCTGCTCGCCAACGGCCTGGAGGCCCCCGCCGGCCTGGCCGCGGTGCCGGTGGGCGATGGCCACTCGAACGTCACCTTCAGCCTGTCCACCGACGTCATTCTGCGCCGACCGCCGCGAGGGCCGCTGCCGCCGAGCGCCCACGATGTCCTGCGCGAGGCGCGCCTGCTCAGCGCGCTGGAGCCAACCGCGGTGCGCACGCCGCGTGTGCTGGCGGTGTGCGACGACCTCGAGGTGATCGGGGCGCCGTTCTATGTCATGGAGCGCGTCCAGGGGGCCGTCATCACCGACGAGATCCCCGCGCCGCTGGACACCCCCCCGCATCGGGCCGCGATCGCGGACGACCTCATCGACGGCCTGGTGGAGCTGCATGGCACCGACTGGACGACGCTGGGGTTGGAGGGATTCGGCAAGCCGACCGGCTACCTGGAGCGCCAGCTGCGGCGCTTCGGCGGGCTGTGGGAGCACAACCGCACCCGTGAGATCGCCGCGCTCGACGAGGTCGGCGCGTGGCTGGCCGCCAACATCCCGGAGTCGCCCCCGGCGACGATCGTGCACGGCGACTACCGCCTCGGCAACACGATGTTCGCCGACACGGCCCCGCCGCGCCTGGTGGCGATCCTCGACTGGGAGATGGCCACGATCGGCGATCCCCTCGCCGACGTCGGGTACATGATGCTCCACTGGGTCCAGGCGGGAGACGACAAGAGCCGCTTTGCCATGCACACCGTCACCGACCGTCCGGGCTTTCCCACGCGCCAGGAGCTGGTGGCCAGCTACGAGGAGCGCTCTGGTCGCCCGATGAGCTCGCTGGACTGGTACGTGGCGCTGGCGATGTGGAAGGCGTCGGTGTTCATGGAGGGCAACTACAAGCGGGCGGTGATGGGCACCACCGACGACCCGTGGCTGAAGACGTTCGGCGAGGGCGTCGTGGAGCTGGCCCAACGTGCGCTTGACGTCACGCGAAACGGCTTCTAGTGACCAGGTCATCGGCAGGGGCTCAGGGCTAGTGGCCGACTCCAAGCGAGGGCTCCTCGTCGACTGGGGCGGGGTGATGACCACCGACGTGTTTGCGTCGTTTGCCGCCTTCTGCGAGCGCGAGGGCCTGTCGCTGGACACCGTCCGTGACCTCTTTCGCAGCGACCCGGCCAGCCGCGAGCTGCT
>DATJTQ010000011.1:0-51603 GCA_035503355.1 Solirubrobacteraceae bacterium | reverse complement strand
CGTAGAGGAAGAAGCTGTTGACGATGAGCACGACGCTGGTCAGGCCGTGCCATGGCGGGAGCACGTGGTGGCCGGTGAGCGGGGCGGCCGACGCGTGGCCCTGGAGGAGGTAGAGCGCGGCGAGGAGGACGAGGAGCAGGCCGGGAATCAGGGTCCCGATGAAGATCCCGTATGACGCCAGCCGGCCGGTGGAGAGCACCCCGCGGGCAGCGATCAGCACGGCCGCCCAGAACACGACGATGATCACCGCCGTCGTGTAGAGGCCGCTGTGGGCCACTCCCGGCGCGAACACGTAGGCGAGGGTGCTGGCCACGTAGGCCAGCAGCGCCGGGTAGTAGAAGGTGGTCTGGGCAAACTGACACCAAATCGCGACGAAGCCCATCCGCGGGGAGAGTCCTTCGGAGACCCAGTTGTAGACCCCGCCCGGCCAGCCCGAGGCGAGCTCGGCCGACACCAGGGAGGCCGGCACCAGGAACGCGATCGCGGGCAGGACGTAGATCGCCACGGAGGCGAGACCCAGCACCGCCGTCGCGGGCGTGGCCCCGAGATCGCCCACCGACCCGAGCGTCAGCAGCGCCATCGCCAGCCAGGTGAGCGTCGTCTTCGACGTCCCCGGTGAGCGGGTCCGGCGCCCGGCGGGGTCCGGACGTGGCGTCACGGCGTGCCCTGGGCGCCGCTCTCAGCGCGGGTCAGTCGTCGCGCGGAGGGGGCTGGAACACGATGCGCTTGAGCTCAGAGAGAGCCTGGCCGCCGAGGCGGAGCGCGGTTTGGAAGCCCTCGGCGCCCAGCTCGCCGGCGTCCAGCGACCGCCGGAGCTCGTCGAGGGCCGGCCGTTCGTCGTCGCGCACGGCATCGCGCGGAGCCTCGAGCAGGATCAGATGCCGCGGGCGCCGGAGCCCGTGCGCCATGCGCACGTACCGCTCGCGCTCGGCGGCATCGAACCCCTCCAGCGGGAGCACCACGGTCTCCCCGGCCTGGAGTCGTTTGAGGACGGCGCCGGCCAGCAGTTCGGCGGCGCGCTCCTCGATCTCGGCTTCCGGGACCCGGCCGGCGAGCAGCGCACGGACCCGAGCCGGCACCAGTGACGCGCCTCGCTCCTCGATGACGCGTTCGGCGAACCGGGCCGGTTGGGCGGCATCGGCGCCCACGATGATGACCAGGCTGCCCGGTGAGTAGCGCAGTCGATGCGAGGGAGCGAGAACGCGGCAGCGGACCGAGATATCGACCGGCCGTGGCGGCCCGCCGCCGGGCCGTGGCCGCTCCGATGACCAGCCGGTGCGCTCGTCGGCGGCGATTTTGACGCTGCGTGCGGTGTTCTTCTCAGACATGGCCACCCATGATCGTCGACTCGGCGAATCCGTGCTCTGCCGGTCGCGTCGCGGGTCTAGGAAGCCATGACCTCGAGGCGCTCATAGGCGAGCACCAGCTCCTCGATCGCGAGGTCACTGCTGCGGCCGTGCAGCGGCCCGCCGCGATAGCGCACGGGACGGGTGCGCACCAGCTTCCACATCGTGACCTGGGTCGAGCGGTCCTCGCTGAGCAGGGTCACCGTGACGTCGCGTATCGCCGAGATGCTGCCGTTACGGGTCTGGTCAAACCAGTCGTAGAGCGTCGCGGATCCCATCACCCCCCGCTTGAAGGAGACATCCTGGACCGTGCTCAGGCCGATCAGCTTGCTGGGCTCGTTGGTCAGGGCGTTGCCGTTGCGGTACTCGATCACCTCGACTCGCTCAGCGAACGGCCCGCACTCCTCAAACCCGGCGTCGGGTCCTGTCGTGGTTCCCGCCCCGAGGTCGACGGTGAAGTTGAAGGCGCCGTACGGCACCTGCCGGGTCGCTGACATCTCACGCCTCTCCTGTCTCTGTGGGGTTCAGCCACTGCAGCCGCGCGTAGGCCAGCTCGGCCTGCTCGAGCGCGACCCCGGGCACCAACGCGTCAAGCACCGGCCCCGACCAGCTCACCGGCCAGGCGTCATGCAGCACCCAGGTGAGGGCCGGCTGCCCGCCGGGCGCGTCGAGCAACTGGATCAGCACGTCGCGCGTGTCGGGCTGGCCCGCGACGACCGCCGAGCGCCATTCGAACAGGGCCTGGCTCTGATCGAGAGCGCGCCGGATCGTCACCGGCGTGAGCGTCCACTGGAGCGCCGGGGCGCGCGCACCGGGCGGGTGCCCGTGGGGGTCGGCTCCGATCCACGGGCCGACGTCGTTGGCCCACGGGGTCTGCGTGGATGGCGTGCCGGTGGTGGGGTCCGCGCCGGCCGCCCCGCTGACGCCCGCAGCGCCAGGCGAGGCCGGCGCCGTCTGCGATCCGAAGCCGGAGACCTCGGCGCAGCCGAGCTCGGTCTTGCCGATGACGACTCTGAAGTTGGTCTGCGGCCAGGTCACGGCAGCCGATCCTAACTCTGGCCCGCGCGCTGGTGGGGGGCGATATGCTGCCCGCCGAAGGGACCGAGGGTGAGGCAGGACATCAGCTCCGTGGGGTACCCACTGCGGCGGGGCTATTGGGGTTCTGCGCGGAAGCGTCTGATGGACGTCGCGGTCTGAAAGCCCAGGCTGAGGTAGAGCTCTCGTCCGGCGCCGCTGGCGTCGAGGGAGGCCTGCCGCGCTCCGGCCTGCTCGGCGGCTCGCAGGGCGGTCACGGTCATCGCCTGAGCGATCCCGCGACGGCGCCAGCCCGGGTCGGTGTTGACAAAGATCACGCTCGCGGTCGTCCCGAACGCGGCTGAGCCCGACGTGCCGCGGACGACCCCCTCAGGGTCGACGGCGGCCCACAGCGCGAACTGGTGCGGCAGCGACCTCAGGTGATCGACGAGTGTGCGCGGGTCGATGAGTCCGGGGTCGGCCCGGCACGCGGCGCCGACGGCCTCGCCGAGCGGCACGCCCGCGGCGTCGTCACCATCGAGCCGCTGCACGGGTCGCAGTGTCAGTTCCGCGGGCAGCTCCGGTCCGCATACCGTGCGCAGGTCGTGACACGTCATCGCGGTGGCGTTGCCGGCGCGCCAGGCCGGGTCGGCATCGAGGAGGCCCGCGGACCGCACAGCGGCCGCGCACACGATGATCAACCCGGCGCGGGTGTTCGGCAGGAGCGCCGCCACCCTGTCGCACGCCCGGTCATCGGTGACGAGTAGCCGCGCGAACCCGTCGCTGCCGCGGGGCAGGAGACCATCGAGCCCGGGCTCATCGAGCATCTCGGTGCCTGAGGACCGCTCGGCGTCGCACCGAGCCCGAAACGCCGTCACGTACGCATCAACGGGGCCGTCGCCGGGACGCGATTGGGGAGCCTGTGTGCGTTCCAGGGCTGCTCAGATGCCGCCGGCGGCGATGCCGGCCTCGCAGCACGCCCGGTCCTGGTCAGGCGCGCCGCCGCTGACGCCGACGGCGCCGAGCACGTTGCCGGCGTCATCTCTGATCACGATCGACCCGGCGCCGGCGATGAGGGGGAGGCGGGTCATCTGGCTGACGGCGGCGACAAAGCCCGCGCGCTCCTGAGCGACCTCCGCCAGGACGTGCCCGTCGCGGTGCCACACGGCGGCCCCCTGGGCCTTGGCCTCGGCGATCTGGGCGCTCAACGGCGGCGCGCCGTCCATCCGGTCGGCCGACTTCACCAGACCGCCTTCATCGACCACCGTCACGGTGACGGCGATCCCCAGTGAACGGGCATGACGCTGCCCTCCGTCGACGATGCTCCGCGCTTGGTCCTGGGTGAGAGGCATCTCGATCCGAGTCTACGTTGGCGCGGCTACGGCGCATCGGGCCAGGTCACCTCGGCGCGGACGCCGTCGCCGTCGGCGGGCTTGGGGCCACCCACGGCGATGATGTCGAGCCCGTCGGGGCCGGCCTCGAAGGCGCGGATGACCTCGGGGGCGACGCGGATGACATCCCACGTCTGCAGCTCCTCGGTCTCGCCGTCGAGCAGGACCCGGCCCGAGCCGGCCACGACAACGTACGCCTCCTCCTGCTCGGTGTGGCTGTGGGCCATGGGGCTGCGCAGGTTGGGGGCATAGCGAAACAGGCTCACCCCGAGGTCGCGGGAGTCGAGATGCTTGCGGCCGAAGCGGCCCTCCAGCCCCTCGACCCGCCCCGCGACGGAGTCCTCGACCTCGAGCAGGTTGACCTTCGCGAAACGGGACATGCGATCTCCTCGGCTGTGTGGCGCGGACCGGTAGCGGTATACCAATTCACACCAACCAACCTGAGGGAGAGTGCACCGTGGCCTACGCCGTGGATTTCAAGGAGGTGTCGACGGTGGGGCTGGAGTCCTCTCCGGTCGCACCCGCGCTCGCCGGTCTGCGAGCGAATGAGGCTCGCTACTTCAAGAACAAGTACGACCACGTCTTCACGGTCGAGCCGGCCGCCGAGGCCACCGAGGCCGTCCAGTGGGTCCACCGGATCCTCAAGGACGAGCGCGACATCGTCATCGCCTCGCCACCGCTGGAGGCCACGGCGTTTCAGGTCGAGGACATCCGGATGGCCTACGTCTTCTACGAGAGCGGCCTGTCGATCAACGTGATGTACACCATCGACGACGCCGGTAAGCGTGCCGTCGGCTTCAAGCTCTCTGAGGGGATGGATGTCCCGGAGGAGCTCGCCGAGCGATTCAAGTTCGCCCGCCAGAAGTCCAAGCTCGCCGGAACCATCCGCGGCTCCTACTTCACCATCAAGGGCGAGTACTGAGGGCGGGCCGGCCCGCGCCGAGCAGCTACCTTGGTGCGCCAGCGACCAAGGAGCGAGATGAAAGTCATCGGAGCAGGACTGCCACGGACGGCCACCACGACGCAGGCGATCGCCTTCGAGATGCTCGGCTTCGGCCGCTGCTACCACATGCGCGACCTGATGATGAACTTCGAGGCGGGGCTACCGCTGTGGGAGGCCGCCGCGGCGGGCAACGCTGACTGGGACGCGATCATCGGAGATGCCCAATCGTGCTGTGACTGGCCGAGCGCGCGTTACTACAAGGAACTGCTGGAGCACTACCCGGAGGCGAAGGTGGTGCTGAGCGTCCGCGACGCCGAAGGCTGGATCCGCAGCATGCGTGAGACGGTGTGGGCGATCTACTTCGGAGACTCCGTGATGCACCACGTGTGCGAGGCGCGCGCGCTGCTGGACCCGTTGTGGCAGCGGTTCATGGCACTGATGACGACCATGACCTGGGGCCCGGACGAGCTGGGGCCGCCCGAGTCGACCTTCGACGACGCGGCCTTTGCCGCCTCGATGGACCGCTGGAACGAGCGGGTCAAGCGCGAGGTCCCCGCCGACCGGCTGCTGGTGTGGAACCCCCGCGACGGCTGGGCGCCGCTGTGCGACTTCCTCGAGGTGGCGGTGCCCGAGGAGCCGGTGCCCAACGCCAACGACACCGCGGCGTTCAAAGAGGGCGTCATCGGTGGTGGCCTGGCGGTCCTCAACGACTGGTGGGATCAGCGTGACCGTCCCACCACGGGACTGCACGCGGCCGCGCTCGATTAGCCGGCCTTGGGGCTGGGTCGTGACAGCCAGCTCGGCGGCCGGCCGGCCGGCGGGATCCTCCCGCCGCGCTCCGGGCCGCGCCGCGGCCAGCGCGGGGAGGTCACGGCCCGGCGTCCGGCACGTCGGGCGCCAACGAGGGCCGCCGGCCCGGGGACGCTCCGGCCCAGAACATGAGAGCGGGCTCGTGGTACCAGCGGTGGGTGATCCCGAGCAGGCGCAGCCCGAGCTTCTCGCAGACGCGCGCCGAGCGGACGTTGTCCGGATGGGTCACGGCCCAGATCTCGTCCAGCCCGAGGGCAAAGCCGTAGGCGAGCAGCGCCGCGCCGGCCTCGGTCGCCAGGCCCCGGCCCCAGCTGTCGGGGTGCAGGTGCCAGCCGATCTCGATCTCGCCGTCTCCGTCGGGCAGCGCCTTGAGCAGGACGGTGCCCGCGGGCTGCATCGTCGAGCGCTCCACCACCGCCCACGAGCCAAAACGCGGATCGGCGTCGTGTCGCGCCCGCATTCGCATCAACAGGGCCGTCGCGTCAGCGCGCGCGACCATCGGGCTGCCACCGATCCAGCGCGCGACCGCCTCGCGCCGGTGCATGTCATAGAACCGGTCCGCCTCATCGGGCGTCCACCGGCGCAGGAGAACACGCTCGGTCTCCGCCACGAGGTCGTCCATCGAGCTCAGCCTACGCAGAAGGATTGCCGCCGCCGCGATCTCGAGGCAACCGGCCGCGCGCGCCTGCGAGTGCCCGCGAGCGCCCGCGAGCGCCCGTGACCAATCTTGACACGACAGAGCGCGCCGTCGGGCTGGATGGGCCGTGTGCTCTGAGGCGTCAACATGACACGCGTTCTGAAGCACGCACCGTGCGGACGGCGAGCGTGTGCTCTGGAGAGTCAAGATCTCGCCGCGCGCGGCGGTCCAGGCTCTGTGGCGTCGGGGATGTCGGTCGACGGGACCGTCTGTTTTGCTGTGCCGGTGGGCTCCGTCCTGGTCATCGCGGCGACGCAGCGGGAGCTGTGTACCGTGGACGGCGCGCGGACGATGTGCTGTGGCATCGGCCCGGTCGAAGCCGCTGCCGGGACCGCGAGTGCCCTCCGGGTCGGCGCCGCGTCAGCGGTGCTCCATGTCGGCATCGCCGGCTCATCGAGTCTCGACGCGGGGACGGTGGTGATCGGCTCGGAGTCGATCTACTGCGACGTCCTGGACCCCAACGCCACCCTCCCGAGGGTCTCGCGGCTGACCCCCTCACCTGGGTTGTTCGAGGTTGTGCGCGGCCTCTTGCCACACGCGGTCACCGCTCCCATCGCCACCGCGGCGCGCGTGGGCGGAGGTGAGGGCTATCCGGTGGAGGCAATGGAGGGATTCGGCGTGCTGCGCGCGGCCGCGCTGGCCGGCGTACCCGCAGTGGAGGTCCGTGTCGTCTCCAACCACCCGGCGACGACCGATCGCCGCCGCTGGCACACCGAGCAGGCGCTCGAGGTCCTGCACGGCGTGATCGCCACGCTCGTGGCGGGCATGTCTGACTAAAACCGCGGCCCACCGCCGGCCGGCCCGGCGCCGCCGGGCCACCGCCGGCCGGCCCACCGCCGGCCGGCCCGCCGCGCCGGCCCGGTCACGGGGCGGGTGCGGGCTCGGCCGGGAGCTCGCCGGACTCGGGCTCGGGCTCGCGGTCGTCCCGGAACGCCTCGGCACCCTCGATGTCGGCGTGGGGCACGATCCGGTCCAGCCACTTCGGCATGTACCAGTTGAGCTTGCCCATGAGGATCATCAGCGCCGGGACGAGCAGGCAGCGGACCACGGTGGCGTCGAGGATGACGGCCACCGCGAGGCCGACGCCGAACTGCTTGATGGTGGGATCGCCGTTGAGCACGAAGCTCCCGAAGACGAAGACCATGATCGCGGCCGCCGCGGTGATGACGCGGGCGCTGGTGACCATGCCCCCGATGACCGAGGAGCGGTTGTCCTCGCCGGCGCGGACGTGCTCCTCGATCTGGGAGACGAGAAACACCTCGTAGTCCATGGAGAGGCCGAAGAGGATCGCGAACATGAACAGCGGGACATAGGAGACGATCGGCACCCCGCCGTGCAGGCCGATCAGCCCGTCGAACCAGCCCCACTGGAACACGGCGGTGAGCACGCCGTAGGAGGCGGCGATCGACAGCAGGTTCATCACCGCCGCCTGCAGTGGCACCACCACCGAGCGGAAGGCCACGATCAGCAACAGGAAGCTGAGGACGATCACCACCAGGATCTGGAGCGGCAGCTTGCTCGAGATCTTGGCCGCGAGGTCGTCGTAAGCGGCGGTGCTGCCGCCCAGATAGGCGTGCAGGTCGGTGCCCTTCTCGGCACTGGGGATGACGTTGTCTCGCAACGTGTGGACGAGATCGGTGGTCTGGTCCTCCGCTGGGCCGTGGGTCGAGATCACGTTGAAGAAGGCCCCCGTGCCGGCCTTGTCGATCTGGGCCGGCCCCACCGCGGCCACCCCCGGGGTTGCCTTGATGTCCTTCTGGAGGGTCTGGAGGCGGGGGTCGCTGGACGAGGTGGCCGGGGAGCCGAGCGAGACGGCGACCACCAGCGGCCCGTTGACCCCGGCGCCGAAGGACGAGCTGAGCTGGTCATAGGCGCGCCGGGCCGTGGTGCTGGTCGACAGCGCGGCGGTGTCCTGCTGGCCGAGCGTCAGCGACAGCAGCGGCACCGAGAGCGGGATGAGGATGACCAGGGCGGCCAGCCCGGCGACCAGCGGGCGCTTGGCGATGTCGTTGGCCCAGGCCGCCCACCTGCCCGTGCGCGCCTCCTCCTCGGTGGCGGGGTGGCGGATGCGCAGCGAGTTGATGTGGGGGCCGAGGATGGCCAGCACCGCCGGGAGCAGCGTGAGCGCGGCGCTCACCGCCACCACCACGGCGATCGCGGCCATGAGCCCGAGCGTGGTGACCAGCGGGATGCCGGCCACCGCGAGCGAGACGAGCGCGATCGTCACCGTGCTGCCGGCGAAGAACACCGCGCCTCCCGATGTGGCGGTGGCGCGGACGATCGAGTCGTTGATGCCCATCCCGTCGCCGAGCCCGCGGAAGTGGCGGGTGACGATGAACAGGGCGTAGTCGATGCCGACGCCGAGTCCGATCATGGTGGCCAGGGTCGGCGCCACCGAGGGGACGGTGAGAGCATGGCCGAGGATGCGGATGATGGCCAGCGTCATCAGCAGGCCGAAGATGGCGGTGATGATCGGCAGCAGCATCGCGGTGATCGTCCCGAAGGTGAAGGCGAGGATCACCATCGCCACCACGATCCCGATCAGCTCGCTGGACTCGGTGGCGGTCTTGGAGACCTTCTGTCCGAGCTGGCCGCCGGTCTGCACCTGGAGCCCCGCGGCCTGCATCGGCTCGGCGGCGGTGTCGACGATCGCCTGGGCGTCCGCTTGGGACAGCGAGCCGGGCGACACGGCGAGCGTCACCGACAGGTAGCCGGTCTGCTGGTCCTTGGACAGCGCCGACGCGCCCTGGGAGGTCAGTGGGCTCACCACCGAGGCGACGTCCGGGTCCTTGCTCAGCGCGGACGCCGCCTGGTTGATGGCCTGCGCGTTCTTGGAGTCGGTGAGCTTGCCCGTCTTGGCGTGGACGACGATCGGGCTGGTGCCGTTGGCCTGCGCCGGGAAGGACTGCTGCAGCTGGTGGGTCGCCTGCTGGCTGTTGGTGCCGGGCAGCGAGAGGTTGTCGTTGGTGTTGTCGCCCATGCCATGCGAGATCGCCACGAGCGCGATCGTCGCCACCACCCACACCGCCAGCACGACGAATCTCCGTCGCACGCACGTCCGCGCCACCGCCTGCAGTATCCGAGTCACGTCAGTTCGTCCTTTTCCCGGCCCCGCGTCGACCGCCGCCTGCGGCCCGCGATGGCGTGTTATCGATCGTGATTCAGACTCTCATCGGGCGCCTGTGAACGCCATAGGTACGCCCCTAGACAACCCCCTAGGAATCTGCTTCGCTCAGCCAGGGGTGAGCCGGGTGTGATCACAGAGGTGGGGCCGGCCGGACCGGACCGGGAGAGGGCGCGAACACCGCTGGCTGGCCGCGAAGCCGAGGCCAGAGCGGTGGCCGCGGCGATGGATGCGGCGCGGGCCGGCCGCCCGCGGGTGCTGTGGGTCGAGGGGGAGGCGGGCATGGGGAAGACCGCTTTCTTGTCACGGTGCCTGGACGGCGCGGGCGACATGGTGGTGCTGCAGGCCAGCGGGGACGAGTCGGAGACGACCCTCGATTACGGAGTGGTCACCCAGCTCTTCGCGCGGGCGCCCGCGGCGTCCGCAGCCGGCCAGGACATCCGGTCAGACCCCGAGCCGACGGCGACCCCGTTCGCGGTCGGCGCCGATGTTCTCGAGGTCCTCGGGGCCGCTCAGGCGAGCGGGTCGGTGGTTGTCGCCATCGACGACGCCCACTGGATGGACGCCCAATCGGCGGGTGCGCTGCTGTTCGCGATGCGGCGGCTGCACGGGGACCGGGTGCTGGTGCTCATCGCCGGCCGGCCCGACCCACCGGCCCGGCTGGGAGCGAGTTGGGCGCGGTTTCTCACCGACGCCGAACGTGTCCAGCGCATCCGCCTTCCGGGGCTGAGCGCTCCCGAGGTCTGCCAGCTCTCGGAGTCCCTGGGCATCGGCCAGCTCACCCTCGCCGCCGGCGAGCGACTGCGTGAGCACACCGGAGGCCAGCCCCTCTACGTCAAGGCGCTGCTCGAGGAGATCCCCCTCGAGACGCTCAACTTCTCCCCCGGCGCGCTGCCCGCTCCCCACTCGTTCGCGGCCACCGTGCTCGCCCGCCTCTCGGAGCTCGGCCCCGACGCCCAGGCTCTGGTGGCGGCCGCCGCGGTGGGAGGGGCCCGGTCCCCGCTGGCCCGGACCGAGGCTGTCGCACAGCTGGATGAGTCGGCCGCCGGCGCGCTCGAGCAGGCGCTCGCCGGCGAGATGCTGGCGGTCGTGCCCGGCCGCCTCCCCGAGGAGGTCGCCTTTCCCCATCCGCTGCTGCGAGCGGCCGTCTACGACGACCTCTCGCCCGCCCGGCGCAGCAACCTCCATCTGCGCTGGGCGCAGCAGAGCACCGGGGCGGAGGTGCTGACCCACCGCGCCGCCGCCAGCCACGGCGGCGACGACGAGCTGGCCGCGGAGCTGGCGGTCGCCGCCGAGAGCGAGGTGGCCGAGGGACGGCTCGCCGCCGGGATCGAGCGGCTGCTGTGGGCCTCCCGCATCGCCGCGGACCAGGGCCGGAGCGAGCGCGCGCTCCTGCGCGCGGTCGAGTGCACGTTGCTGGCGGGCAACGTGCCGGCCGCGGTCAGCCGCCACGACGACGTCCTGCGCTGCGCCGACAGCCCGCAACGGAGTTTCACCGTCGGTATCCTGGCCGCCGCCGAGGGCCGCCTGGCCGAGGCCGCCGACCTGTTCCGGGAGGTCGTGGCCCGCCCCGACTACGCGCTGTACCCCGAGCTCGAGGGGCCGCTGGCGTCGTCGCTGGCGCTGGTCTACGCCCTGCTCGGCCGAGTCGAGGAGGCGATCGCGTGGGCTGAGCGGACGATCGAGGCCCCGGGTTCGGCGCCGACGGTCCGGGTGACTGCACGCCACGCCGAGGCGATCGGCCTCAGCATGGCCGGGGGGGCCGTGCAGGCGATCGCCGAGCTCGATGACGTATCGCCGGCCCACATCGATCCCGCGCCGTTCGAGCCGGACCTGCTGGCCGTCCGGGGCACGATCAAGCTGTGGTGGGGGGACCTGGCCGGCGCCACCGAGGATCTCGAAGCGGTGCTGCGCTGGTCACGTGCCGGCGCCCGGCTGCGCAGCCTGCCCAACGCCTACAGCTCGCTGGCCGTGGCCGATTACTACCTGGGGCGCTGGGCCCAGGGGACCGGGCACGCCGAGATGGGCGTCGAGCTGGGCGAGGACGCGACCCGGACCTGGGACCTGCCGACGATGCACGCGATGCGGTCACACCTGGCGGCGGGCCGTGGCGAATGGGACCTCGCCGAGGCCCACGTCGCCGCCGCGGCCCAGGCGGCGGCGCGGGCGCCGGTGCCCCTGTGTGTCTACTGGGCCGCCCTGGCGGCCGCCCAACTCGCGTGGGTGCGCACCGAGTGGCCGGCCGTCCTGGCCGCGCTCGCACCGCTGGTGTCCCACCCTCGGGTCGACGCCTCCATGGGGATGGGGTTCCGCGTGCCCCGGCTCATGTACGCCGAGGCGCTCATCGGCACCGATCGCCTCGAGGAGGCGCAGGCGGCCCTGGAACGGATCGAGCTCGGCGACGCCGCCCTGAGCGACATCAGCCGGGTCGACCTCTGGCGGCTGCGCGGCGAGGTGATGCGCGCCGCCGACCGCACCGAGGAGGCCGCGGCGGCCTTCGACGCGGCCCAGCAGGCGGCGGCAGAGGCGGGATCGCCGTTCGCCCAGGCGCTGCTTGACCTCTCCTACGGGCGGTTCCTGCGCCAGTCTCACCGGCGCCGCGACGCCATCGGCGCGCTGCGCGCCGCGCGCGCGGGGTTTGACCAGCTCGGGGCAGCGCCCTTCGTCGCGCGCTGCGAGACCGAACTGTCCTCCTGCGGCATCCGCGCCCGGCGCCAGAGCGGCGACAACCGCTACGGGCTGACCGCGCGCGAGGAGGTCGTGGCGCGTCTCGTCGCCTCGGGCAAGTCCAACCGCGAGGTCGCCGAGGAGCTGTACCTCTCCACCAAGGCGATCGAGTACCACCTCTCCAACGTGTTCGCCAAGGTCGACGTGCGCTCCCGTCACGACCTGGCCGCTCGCCTCAACGCGACGGCCTGACGGTCGCTCGCCCCATCACCCAGGGGCGCGTTCCTAGGGATCACTCAGGGGGTTCCCCCAGTGCGGAACCAGCTCCTGAGCGTCAGCCTTCCCATGCCGGATCTGACCGGGACCGCCCATGGCAATCGACCTTCACATCCACGTCGCCCGCGGGCAGGACCACCGCCTGAGTGGCACCGTGCGCGCCGTCGACGGGCAACTGCACAGCTTCTCCGGGACGCTGGAGCTGCTGCGCGTCTTCGAGGACCTCCTCGCCGCTGACCCGGCCAGCCGGCACGAGGAGGGCCTCGATGAGCGCTGACGCCCCCCGCGGCCGCGGCGCGGCCGCATTCACCCTCTCGGGGTGACGTGGGTTCACCCACCGTCGGCGGACGATCCTCGCACGAAATGAACCTAACGCTGCGGCCGAAGACTGGGTGGTTGTGATGATTCTGTGTGCGGTGGACGACTCCGAGGCTGCCGACGGCATCGTGGACACGGCACGCCAGCTGGCCGAGCGACTCCGCGCGGCGTTGGTCGTCATGCATGTCGCAGAGGACAGCTCGGACCGAGCCGATGAGCTCGTCGCTCGCGTGCGGGCGCGACTGGGTGATGACCAGGCCGAGGTGCGCCTGGTGGCCGGATCTCCCGCTCAGGCAATCCAGGAAATCGCGGATGGTGAGGACGCGGAGCTTCTCGTCGTCGGCTCGCGCGGCCGCGGGGGACTACGGTCGGCGGTCCTCGGCAGCGTCTCGCGCGATCTGGCGGGCCGGGCGCGTCGCCCGGTGGTCGTCGTCCCACCTGGTGGGGCGTGGACCGCCGAGAACCGGGGTGCGGCCACCGAGGACGCGAGCGTGGTCTGTGGCGTGGATGGATCGGACGAGGCGCTGGCCGGGGTCGTGTTCGCCGGGCAGCTCGCCAGCCGGCTTGACTGCCGGCTGGTCCTCGTCCACGCCCGCCAGAACGTCAGAGCGGCGATGGCCTATCCCGGCGCTCGCTCTGAGACACCGCCGGTCACCGGCCAGGAGGACGCGGTGGAGAAGGCCGCGGATCGCGTGATCGAGCGAGCGGTGGACACGGCGCAGGCCGGTGCGACCGCGGTCATCGAACCCGGGCCGCCGGCCGAGGTGCTGGAGTCCGTGGCCGATCGTGAGCATGGAGCGCTCATCGTGATCACCGCGCGGGGCCTGGGAGGCCTGCGCGCCTCCCTGCTGGGCTCCGTCGCCGCCGAGCTGAGCGCATCGGCCACCCGCCCCGTGGTGGTGCTCTCGGAGGCGACCGCCGGGGACCAGCGGGGACGCTAGAAATCGGATCGCCCGTTTGTTAGGTTGCGGCCCCGCAGGTGGTTCGGCCTGCGCCAACGAGTGGGGAGGTACGGGGTGAGACGTTTCGTGTCCATGGTCGGCGCGATGATGGTCGTCGCGGCGATATCGGGCTCAGCGCTGGCGTCCAGCGCGGGCGCCAAGGTCCGTGCGCGGGTGCTGACACCCGCGGCGGTATCGAGCATCAATTGGGGACCGTGCACCGAGTCTGATCTGGTCGCGCTCGGCGCCCAGTGCGGCATGCTCTCGGTGCCATTGGATTACAACCATCCGTCGGGGCCGCACATCCAGCTCGCGGTCTCCAAGTTGGAGCACACGTCCTCGGCGGCCAACTACCAGGGCGCGATCCTGACCAACCCGGGTGGTCCGGGCGGCTCGGGCCTGGACCTGAGCGCGATCCTGGCCGACGTGCTGGACCAGGAGGGGTACACAGCCGCGGCCGCCGACTACGACTGGATCGGCTTTGACCCGCGCGGCGTCGGCTCCAGCCAGCCGTCGCTGAGCTGCAACAACGACTACTTCGACGGGCCCCGTCCCAACTACAACCCGTTCACGCGCTCGCTGCTGAACTACTGGGAGAACGCGTCTGACGGGTACGGCCGCGACTGTGCCACGGCCAGTCCCGCCCAGTACGCGCTGCTCCAGAACGACACGACGATCGATACCGCGAAGGACATGGACAGCATCCGCCAGGCGCTGGGCCAGCCGCAGATCACCTACTACGGCTTCTCGTACGGCACGTACCTCGGCCAGGTGTACTCGACGCTGTTCCCGTCGCACGTGCGCCGCGAGATCCTTGACTCCAACGTCGATCCTCGGGGTGTCTGGTATCAGGACAACTTCGATCAGGACGTGGCCTTCCAGCGCAACATCGAGATCTGGTTCGGGTGGCTGGCGAAGTACAACAGCGTGTACCAGCTCGGATCGACCGAGCGCCAGGTGGCCAACACGTTCAACACGGTCGAGCGTCAGCTGGCCGTCTCGCCGGCCGGTGGAGTGGTCGGTCCTGATGAGTGGACCGACATCTTCCTGGAGGCGGGTTACTACGAGCAGACGTGGCTGGGCCTCGGGAGCCTGTTCTCCGAGTGGGTCCATGACCACGACGCCAACGCGGCCGCTGACCTGGTCAGCGAGTTCGACTCCACCGACGGTGTGGGTGACGACAACGAGTTCGCCGGGTACCTCGCGGTCGAGTGCACCGACACGGCGTGGCCGCACTCGTGGCCCAGGATCGTCGCCGACAATTGGCGGGTCTTCACCGTCGCACCGTTTGAGACGTGGGGCAACGCGTGGTTCAACGGCCCGTGCACGAGGTGGCCGGGACAGGCCTCGACCCCGGTGCAGATCAATGGCGACGGCATCAAGAGCGCGCTGCTGATCGACGAGACCCTCGATGCGGCAACGCCGTTCCCGGGGAGCTTGGAGGTCCGCCGTCTGTTCCCGCACGCCTCTCTGCTCGCCGAGCCGGGTGGCACCAGTCATGCCGACTCACTGTTCGGCGACACGTGTGTCGACAGCACGATCGCCGACTACCTGACCAGCGGGGCGCTCCCGCCGCGCCAGCGGTTCGCGCCGTGGGACAAGACGTGCGCGCCATTGCCCCAGCCCGACCCGACGGCTCCGGCGCCGGAAGCCAAGATGCTGGCGAGGCGTGCCTCTCAGGCCACGCGCTTCACCAGCGCCGTCGACGGCCGCCTCGGCTTGGCTGCCGTCTTGTCGCGCTGACGTAGGCCTTCGCCGGCCGCTGGGTACACCGCCCAGCGGCCGGCGTACCGGCCTGCCCTGGCAGCACGCAGGGCGCCTTCGGCGCCGCCGTGTCGACGCCGAGCTCGAGTTCGCGGTCCGAGGGTGAAGATTTTTGATCGTTCCCTTGACCTGAGCCACGCGGGCGGTCAGAGTGGCGCTCGCATGGAGGACCGGGGCTGGACGGCGAGGGTGATCGCCGCCATGGCGTGTGCCGTGGCGATGGCGTGCGTACCGGCGGGCTGCGGAGCCGGCGCTCCGGGCGTGCGCTCGTCCGCGACGCCTCCGTCGGCTTCGCGTCCCTCGGCACCGGCTCGGTCGGCGCTGCACCCGTCGGCGCGTCTGCCGGCTCGCTCCGGGCGGGTCGGCGACATCGCCCGGACCATGGTGTCGCGCGTCTTGGGCGCGACCGACCCGCGGTACTTCGTCAGCGCACGCCGCGGCGTCAGCGCCGGCGGCCTGCACGCCCAGTTCGCGCCGGCGGGGGCCGTCATCTCGGCCGGCGACACGACATGGGCGCTCTCCGCCCCCGCGGTCGGACCGATCATCCACGACAACCGCGTCACCTACATCCACGGCGGCATCCGGGAATGGTTCGCCTCCGGGCCGCTTGGCGTCGAGGAGGGCTTCACCCTCATGCGCCCGAATGCGTCGAGGACCGTCACCCTCGCCGTCGGCCGCCTCCCGGCCGGACTCGAGCTGCGGCTGTCATCCGGGGCGCACGACGCGACGCTCGTCCGTGGCGGGCGCCCGGTTCTGCGCTACAGCGGCCTCGCCGCGCGCGACGGCTCGGGGCGGGCGCTGAGCGCGGCGATCGTCCGCGCCGCGGGTCACGGCCTGGCGATTCGCGTCGACGTGCGCGGGGCGCGGTATCCGGTGACCGTGGATCCGCTGGTGCAGTCGGCGAAGCTCAGCTCGGGAGAGAGCGGCGAAGGGCTCGGATCGGGGGCGCTGGCCATCTCGGGTGACACCATCGTCGCCGGCGCCTCGGAGCACACCAATGGAACCCCGGCCGGCCGGCGCGACGGTGCGGCCTATGTGTTCACCGAGCCCGCCGGCGGCTGGGCCGACATGGCGACCTTCACGGCGCAGCTGACCGACGGCAACACCAGCGCCAACAGCCTCGGCAAGTCCGTGGCCATCGACGGAGACACCATCGTCGTCGGCGCCCACGGCAACGGCTACGCCGACGTGTTCACCAAGCCTGCCGGCGGGTGGGCCTCCACCGCTACTCCCACCGCGGTGCTCAGCGACTCGGGTATCTCCGGCAACACGGGCTTCGGCACCTCGGTGGCCATCAGCGGTGGCACCATCGCCGTGGGGGACCCGGCCGACGGAGGGTTGGCCGGCCTCGTCGACGTGTTCGTGCAGCCGGCGGCCGCGCCGTGGGCGACGACCACTCAGCCGACCGAGACGCTGCGCGATTCCACGATGTTCATGGGGAGCGTGGTCCATGGCTCGCTCGGCACCTCGGTGGCGATCTCCGGCGCGACCGTCGCCGCCGGTGCGCCCACGTGGACGCAGCCCGTGACCGGCGCCACCCAGGCCGGCGCCGTGGTCGAGTTCACCGAGCCGCCGGGCGGCTGGAGCTCGAGCGCGAACCCGCCTCCGGCGGTCCTGGCTCCCGACCCCACCAGCTTCTCGGGCGACCCCGGGGTGGGGATGTCGGTGGCGGTTGACGGCTCGACGATCGTCGGCGGCGCGCCGAGCTGGCAGAGCCCGGCCGCGGCGAACCCGACCGGCGCCGCCTACCTGTGGAGCGAGCCCGCCTCGGGCGGGTGGGTCAACGCCACGCAGGACGCGCTGCTGACACCGACCGACCAGACCGCCGGCGCCGCCTTCGGCACGTCCGTGGCCGTCTCGGGGACGTCCGTCGTGGTCGGCGCGCCCTTCCAGCCCCAGGCGGCGGGCACCAAGACCGATGCCGGGGCCGTCTACCTGTACCGCGAGCCGACCGGCGGATGGGTGAACCTCACCCAGACCGAGGAGATGGCCGCCGGCGACGCGGCCACCAACGCCGACCTCGGCGACGCGGTCGCGATCTCCGGCGCGACCGTCGCGGCCGCCGCCCCGACCGGCGACGGCAGCGTCTACACCTTCGGCGACGCGCCCCTGTCGGTCACCACCGGCTCGCTGCCGGCGGCCACGGCCGGGAGCGCCTACAGCGCCGCGGTGGGCGGCACCGGCGGGACACCTCCCGACACCTGGTCAGCGACCGGCCTGCCCGCCGGCCTCACCATCAACGCCGGCACCGGGGCGATCACCGGCGCCCCGACGGCCGCCGGCAGCGCAACGCCGACGTTCACCGTCACCGACAGCTTCGGGCAGAGCGCGAGCCGCCAGCTCGGGCTGACCGTCAACCCGGCGGCGGCCACGATCCCGACCCAGACCGTGCTCGGCGATCTCGCGCTGCCCCAGATCAACGGCACGCTCAGGCCTCACCACCCGCTGACCTGCACGCCGGGGACGTGGAGCCGTCCGGGCGCGACGTTCACCTACGCGTGGTACGCGATCGAACCCAAGGCACCGGCAACCAAGGTCACGGTCAAGACCAAGGCCAAGGTGTTCGGGCTGAAGGGCAGCACCAAGCTGATCAATCCGAAGTTGACCAGCAAGCTGCCGCCGGAGGTCTCGGTCCTGGTGGGTACGGGGCCGACGTACACCGCTCCGTTCCTGGATCAGCCGGAGTTCCTCTACTGCGCGGTCACCGCCACAGTGGCCGGCCCGCAGTCGGCGGTGGCCGACTCGGCCACGGTCACCGTCACCCCCGGGCCTCCCGAGCTGGCCGGCCCCTCGCTTCACAATCCGCGGCCGGCCAAGCCGCACATCACACCGGGGGTCGGCGTCGGCGGGACCACCGCGTGCACGCCCGGCGACTGGCTCGGCTCCCCGACCTTCACCTATGCCTGGGTCGCGGTCACCAAGCCCGACGGGAAGGTGCTCAAGCACTTCGGGACCTCCAAGACGCTCCAGGTTCCCGGTGAGGCCGAGGACCAGCTGCTCCAGTGCAAGGTGACGGCCAAGACGAAGTACGGGGTGGCCAGCGCGTGGACCAACAGCTACACCGTTCCTCAGAGCGCTCCGCAGCCCAACGGAACGCCGCAGGTGGAGATCTCGACGCAGAGCCCAACCAGCGACGTCACGGTCGGCGCGGCGGGCGGCGCGGGCGTGGCTGAGGTGGTCGACCTCACCTGCGGTCACGGCAGCTGGAACCGCGATGATCTCACCTATTCCTATCAGTGGAGCGACGACCGCTGGTCGGGCTACGTCCAGGCCGGGCAGACGCTGCATCTGGACATGCGCGCCGGCCAGCTGCAGTACGACGACACGCTGCGCTGCCAGGTGACCGCCACCACGCCACACGGCCAGTCCAACACCGTCCAGTCGGGGCCCATCAGCGTGTGGAACGGATGCACCGAGTGGTACGCCGACGTGCTGCAGACCGATGACCCGGTCGACACTCATATCGGCGGCCCCGAGCAGTGGCTGCTGGCCGTTCCCGAGGATGAGCTGTTCGACTACGACGAGTCCGCGGGCACCGAGGTCAAGGGCCTGTTCGGCTTTGCCGGCGGCGACCTTGCCTACAAGGGGCCGTACGCCAACGGCGAGGAGCGACCGAGCCGCGCCGAGACCGATGGCCCCAACTGCTCTGACTATCAGAGGTACCTCCGCGGCCAGGGCTACGACGTGAAGCAGGGCCCCAACCCTGACGGGGACCAGTTCTGGATCGAGGACGGCAACCCGTTCTTCTGAGCCCAGCGAGTCAACCGGCGGTCGCCGGAGCATGCTCGTCATAGGCTCGTGTGATCGCCTCCCAGATCTGCGTCGAGTCCGGGCCACCGGTGGAGTCCTGCAGGTTGGTGCCGACGGCGATCGAGACCTGCCGTGACGGGTCGGTCCAGTCCTCGGCCTCAAAGCCACCGAAGTAGCCGCGATGTCCCAGCCAGTAGTGACCGTCGAACGAGCGCGCGCGCAGGCCGAAGCCATAGTCGCCGGCGCCGATGTGGCTCATCTCGCTGACCGAGGTCGCGTTGAGCAGCCGGCCGCCGAGCAGGGCGTTGGCGAACCGTGCCACGTCCACCGAGCTCGCGGCGAGGCCGCCGTCGGTGAACACCGGTCCCCACACCGCGGTGGACACGCCGAAGCCGGGGATCCACTTGCTGCTCAGGGAGCCATCGCGGTTGCGGATGTAGGGGTGGGCGATCAGCGCCTTGGCCGCGGGTGAGGGGACGAAGGTCGCGGTGGGGATCCCCAGCGGCCTGGCGATCAGCTGCTGAAAGACGCTCTGGACCGGGCGATGGGTGATCCGCTGCAGGATCGCCCCGAGCAGGATGTAGTTGGTGTCGGAGTACTCAAAGCCGCGACCCGGGAGGAACCGGGGAGGACCCAGCCCCGAGCCCAGTCCGGTCAGGATCTGGTTGACCGTCCAGTGGTGGCGGGGGTCGCTGTTCATCAGCGCTTCGATCCGGGGGTTGTAGAGGTAGTCGCGCAGGCCACTGGTCATGTTGAGCAGCATCCGCACCGTGATCTGACGGGCGTTGGGCAGCCAGGGGTAGAACTGAGACAGGGGCGTGCTCAGCGAGAGATGGTGGTCCTGGATCTCGAGCAGCACCATCGCGGCCACGAACGTCTTGGCCGAGCTGTTGAGGACGAACAGCGAGTGCTGGGTGGCCGGTCGCGGGGAGCCGAGAGCGAGGACGCCGGTCGCGCCTGACCAGACCACATGCCCGCACACCACCACCGCCGCGGTCACCGCCGGGGCGTGGAGGGTGGTGCGCTGGGCCTGGAGGGCGGTCTCGAGCGCGTGGCGCAGCGCGGGCGGTGCGTTGCCGGCGGCGGCCGCGCTCGACCCCGGTGCGCAGGTGCTGTGCGCCGAGGAGGCGACGGGCACCGGTGCAGAGGACCGCGCGCTGTTGTGCCCGCCCGGCGCCAGCAGGCCAAGGACGGCGGTCACGACGACGGCGACGACGGCGACGACGGCCAGGGACGCCAGGGCGCGGGCGTGCGGCAGGCGCCAAGCGCTGATCTTGAGCTCGAGCATCGGGCCTCCAGTTGGTGGTCACGCGGTCCCCGCCCGGAGTCGCCACAGAACGGTAGGTCCGGGGCGTGGAGCGACGGTTGTCCGCGTGCAGCGGTTCGGTTAAGCCCTGGCGCCCTTGCCGCCGGCCCGCGGCAGCGATAGCGTTCGCGCCCGCCGAACGCTGATGCCGAACGTACGTGGCAGCGGCCACGATCACACCATCCAGCCCTACCTGCTGACCTTCGAGCTCCGGATCGAGCCGCCCCCATGGTGAGCCTCCCGGGACTCGACGAGGTCGTCACGCCGGCCCTGGTGGTCGACCGCGGTCGCCTCCTCGCCAACGTTCAGGCGATGGCCGAGCGAGCCCGGTCGCTGGGCGTCTCCCTGCGGCCTCACGCCAAGACCCACAAGTCGTCGGCGATCGCTGCGCACGCCTGCGCCGCTGCCAATCTCCACTCCCAGATGCTGGTGGTGGGGGACGAGACGGTCGTCGATGTGTGGCCAATCACAACCCGCGAGTGGAGATTGCTCGAGGCAGAGAGGAGACCGGCATGGAGCATGAGATAGACGCCAGACGGATTCACCACAGGTGGGACAACACGCTTCAACCGACACTGCGGATCGCGCCGGGTGACGTCGTGCACTACGACATCCTGATGGCCGGTCACGGTCAGGTGCGCGAAGGCGACACGTTCGAGCAGACCAACTTCGACTTTGACACCCTCTACAACCTGCTGGGGCCGCTGTACGTCGAGGGAGCCGGCCCGGGTGACACCCTCAAGATCGAGATCCTGGAGCTGACGCCCGGTGATTGGGGATGGTGCGTGCAGCTGCCCGAGCTGGGGACGCTCCCTGACGAGTTTCCCGACGCCTACCTGCGCACGTTCGATCTGCGCGGCGGGACGCACATCGATTTCGGCTCGGGGGTCAGGATCCCGTTCGCCCCGTTCCTGGGGACCATGGGCAACCATCCCGACGAGCCGGCCACGGCCTCCGCGTTCCCGCCGCACAAGGGCGGGGGCAACATCGACACCCGCCACCTCACCGCCGGCACGACGCTGTGGCTGCCGGTGTGGTGCGAGGGAGGGCTGTTCTCCTGCGGTGACCCGCACGCCGCGCAGGGAGACGGGGAGGTGTGCGTGGCGGCGCTGGAGTGCGACATGCGCGCCACCCTGCGGTTCTCGGTCGAGCAGCGCACCATCACCGCGCCCTACTTCCGCACCGCGGGAGCGCTGACGCCCAAGGTCGATGATCGCGGGCATCAGGGCGCCATGGGGATCGCCCCCGACCTGATGGAGGGGACGCGCAAGGCCGTGCTGGCGATGGTCGAGTGGATCGTCGCCGAGCACGGACTGAGCAGACAGGACGCGTACATGCTGTGCAGCCTCGCCGGCGATCTCAAGATCCTCGAGGTCGTGGACGCCGGGATGTGGAACGTCGGACTCACCCTGCCGCTGTCGGTATTCGTCGACCAAGGAGCCTCGCGATGAGCACCGAACCGAGCGTCGATCCCGTCGCCAAGGCGGCTCCCGCCGACGCCGCCGATTGGCCGCTGGTGCTCGACGGTGAGCTCATGCGCGCCGGCGAGGCGATGATCCCGGCGTCCGACGACGGGCTGATCCGCGGGGACGGGGCCTTTGACGCCTTCCCGGTCAGGGACGGCCGCCCGTTTGCGCGGGCGGCTCATCTGGACCGGCTGGAGCGGTCATGCGCGTCGCTGCTGCTGGATTGTCCGCGCCGGCAGCTCGAGGCCGACATCGATCTGCTCCTCACGCACGCGCCCGATGGGTATGTCGTGGTGCGGGTGGTGCTCACGCGGGGCGGGCACCGCATCTGCCGCCTGGAGTCCGCGGGCGACCAAGCGGCGCTCACCGAGCCGGCGCGCCTGCTGCCGGTCACCTACGACCCGACGGTGCTCCTCAACGGCGTCAAGACGCTCTCGTATGCCGCCAACATGCTGGCGTCGCGTCAGGCGGTGGCCGCCGGCTACGACGAGGCGTTGCTGGTGCGCTCCGACGGGGTGGTGCTCGAGGGCCCGACCTGCTCGATCTTCTGGGTCAGCGCCGGCCGGCTCAAGACGCCCGCGCTCGAGACCGGCATTCTGGCCTCGATCACGCGGCGCGTCATCCTGGAGAGCTTGCCGCCGGTCGACGAGGGGAGCTTCCCGCTGTCGGATCTGCAGGGCGCCGACGAGGCCTTTCTCGTCTCCACGGCGCGGCTGGCCCAGCCCATCGCAGCGGTCGGCGACGCACGCCTGGCTGCCGCGCCCGGCCGCCACACCGAACGCGCCCGGGCGGCGATCGAGCGGGCGGAGGACGAGGGATCAATCGCCTGACCCGCGTGCTTAGCTTCCCTGCGGGGGCAGCGCTGGACGGAACCCGCCAACTGCGAGCAGGGGAGTGAGATGGACATCATCGACCGGCATTTCGCCGCGGAGAACGCGCACGACGTCCGCGCGACGCTGGAGACCTACACGGAGGACGTGGTGTGGGACGACGTGGGCAATCCGGCGTGCCCGGTCGAGGGCAAGGCGGCCACCTCGGGCATGTACGAGGGGATCATGGCGGCGATCCCCGACCTGCACATCGCATCGGTGATGCGCTTCGGCGACGCCGAGCACGTCGTCGACGAAGCGATCGCCACCGGTCACGTGGAGGGCGCCTTCCTCGGCGTCGACGGCGGCGGGGCGCCGGTCCGCTTTCGCATGCTGCACGTCTTCGATCTCCGGGACGGCCTCATCTGCCGCGAGCAGGCCTGGTTTGACACCGCGGGAGTGCTGCGCCAGATCGAGGCTCACCGGACGTGACCGCGACCGCGTGGCGGTACCCTGAGGTTGGTCACGAGGCACGCTGGTGCGCTTTCTCCTCAACCTCATCTGGTTCGTCCTCGCCGGGGTGTGGATGGCGATCGGGTACACGATCGCCGCGGTCATCTGCTTTCTGCTGATCATCACCATCCCGTTCGGGATCGCCGCGCTGCGGATCGCGCTGTTCGCCCTGTGGCCGTTCGGCAAGACGGTGGTCAAGCGCTCCGACGCAGGCATCGCGTCGGGCATCGGCAACGTGCTGTGGCTGATCCTGTGCGGCTGGTGGCTCGCCCTCGGGCACCTGCTGACCGGCATCGCGCTGTGCGTGACGATCATCGGCATCCCGCTCGGTCTGGCCAACTTCAAGCTGATCCCGGTCTCGCTGCTGCCGCTCGGGCGCGAGATCGTCCCCGCCGGGCGCGACGGCGCGTTTGTGCGGTGACAGTGCGCCGTGGCGGGCGCTGCGGGCGCGCCCGCCGGGTCAGTCGTTGATGTCGAGCACCGGCGTGATGTCGGGCAGCTTCTGGCCCGGGTCGGCGTGCTCGTTGGGCACCACGGCGGTGCCGACGGCGAAGAACTCGATGACGTGGCTGCCCCAGCCGTGGTTTGACTCGTGGAGCTTGACCTCCACGATGCCGAGCACCCCATCCCCGATGGCCTCGGCCTCCTTCTGCATCCGCTCCATGGCCAGCTCGCGCGCGTCGTAGAGCGCCTGCGTGTACTGCTCGAGCTCGACGTTCTGCCCGAGCTGGCGCATCGACTGCAGCATCCCCCGGTGGGCGACGTGGTAGACGCAGTTGCCCATGACCAGGCCCACCGGCCGCTTACCGGTCTGCATCAGAGTCCAGAAGGCCTGGCCGCTGAGGTCCGAGGTGAACGGCCGGCCGCTCGGCGCGCGGTGCAGCTTGCCGCCCTGGTGCTTGATCGCCGTGCCGATGGCGATGAACTCCGCCATGTCCGCGCCCCAATCGTGGCGCCCGACCTCGAGACGAACCCCGACGATGCCGTCGGCTCCGAGCTGATCCGCCTCCTCCTCCATGCGCGTCATCGCGCGGTCGCGCGCCGAGTACATCGCCTGGGTGAGGACGTCCATCTCCTGGTTGCGCCTCCATCGCGCCTGCTGGTAGCCGATGTGGTAGATGCTCGAGCCCACCACCAGCCCCACCGGCTCAAAGCCCGCCTTCTCCACGCACAGGTACTCGTTCACCGAGAGATCGGACGTGAACAGCCCACGGGCGTTCATCTGCAGCCGCTCGCCGGCGTGCTCGGGAAGGCCTTCGGTGCTTGTCGGGTCGTAGGACGTGGTGCCTCCTTTTCGTCAGGCGCCGATGTTGATCGCCATCATCGGCGGACCGAGCGGCGCGGGCCGGGGGTCATGGGCGCCGCGAACGATGGCGGTGCCGAGCACGCTCATCGACACGAGGAAGACCTGGCGGTCCGCGGCGCCCTGCTCACCGGCGCGCTGCACCCGGTGCGACACGTCTGACATCACCATCTCGGTGGCGCCGGCGGCGATGGCCTGACGGCGCACCTCGTCCATCGCCAGCCGCCGCGCGGCGTACACCGCCTCGCTGAGCATCGGGATCTCCTGGTTGCCCCACCATGACCCCATCCTCTGGTTGGACCACCCGCTGACCGCGGCGCCCACCACCGCGATGTGACCGATGACCCCGACCGGCTCCGCGCCGATGCGCCGCAGGGTCACGAAATCCTGGCCCGACAGGGCGCACATCCGCGGGCTCGACGCGTCCCGGGCTCGGGGCGGGTTCTCCCGCACCGCCGTCCCGAAGACGACGAACTCGACGTCGCCACGGTCGCCGGGGAGGGTGCGGGCGGTCATCTCGATCCCGATGACGGCATCGGCGCCGGCGAACTCGGCCTCCTGGCGCAGTCGCGCGAAGCCGCGCTGGCGCGAGAGGTTCCAGCGCTCGGCGAACGACGGCACCGGGGCGATCGCGCTGCCCTGCCTGGACCAGAGATAGTCCTGCCATCCGTTCTGGACGACCGAGGAGCCCATGATCTGCGCCACCGGCGTCAGTCCGGCGGCATGCGCCAGCGCGTACTCCTTGGCGCTCAGGTCGCTGCTGAACACCGACGAGCCCCCGGCCGCAACGCGTTTCAACCGCTGTTCGGCGCCGAGCGGGATGCCGCCACGGGCGATCCGCTCACGGTCGGCCTCGGCCCGCTGGCCGACCACATCGTCCCCGGGGGGATCTCCGAACAGTGACACCGCCCGCCGATGCTGACAGATCCCCGGCGCCGCCACCAGGAGCGTGCTGGCCGTCTACGCTCTGCGGCCGGAGGACGCCGTTTGATCAAGGAGGAGCTGTATGTCACGTCGTTTCTGTTCGCTGGCCGTCGGCCTCGTCGCGATGCTCATGCTCGCGCCGTCCGCGTTGGCCGCTCATCACCGCCCCGCGCCGAAGCCCAAGCAGGTCAAGGGGATCCTGCTCTCGCTCGGCGACTCGTACTCCGTGGGAGCCCAGGAGCTTCCCGGGGGCACCACGGGCAGCACGCACAACGGCCCCGCTGACCAGCTGGTGCCGCTCGCGGCGGCCAAGGGCTGGCATCTGAAGCTCGTCAACTACGGCTGCGGGGGCGCGACCACGACGTCGATGCTGACCGCGTCCGCCGTTGGCTGCTCGCCCGGCGCACTGGAGCCGGGAGCTCCCAACTATCCGGGCAAGAGCCAGACGCAGGCGGCGGTGGACTTCATCAAGAGCCACCACGGCCAGGTCAAGGTGGTCACGGTCTCGATCGGCGGCAACGACGTCGACGGCTGCCCGGTGACGGCCGATCCCACCGGTTGTGTGAAGGCCAACATGCCGCTCGCGATCAAGAACCTGACCAAGATCGTCAAGCAGCTGCGCGCGGCGGGCGGTCCTCAGCTGCGGATCATCGGCTCCACCTACCCCGACGTCGAGCTGGGACTGTGGGTGCACCCCACCGCTCTCGGGGCGAACACCCTCGCTCTCGTCCCCGGGTCCATCAGCGCCTTCCTGGACACCATCAACCCCGGTCTCAAGAAGGCCTATGACTCGGTGGGCGCAGCGTTCGTCGACGTGACCAAGGCCACCGGCGCCTACGGTCC
Organism: Solirubrobacteraceae bacterium; assembly: GCA_035503355.1. Taxonomy (GTDB): domain Bacteria; phylum Actinomycetota; class Thermoleophilia; order Solirubrobacterales; family Solirubrobacteraceae; genus Palsa-465. The sequence continues at coordinate 25,398 of DATJTQ010000011.1, read as the reverse complement.
GTTCACGGTCACCACCGACCCGACGTTCGGCCAGATCCCGGTGCCCGTGGCCAAGGTCTGCAACCTGACCTACTTCTGCGACGGGACGTTCAACATCCACATGAAGACGCCCGGGTACCACATCATCGCCGCGCTCGAAGCGGCGACCCTGCCCAACCTGAAGTAGCGCGGATCCTGACCGGTGCCCTGGCCCAGGTCAGGGCATCACGAGGGGGCGGCGAGCCGGTGCTCCGCCGTCCCCTCGGCCAGGACGCTGGTGCCCAGGCTGGTGATGGACCACAGCGAGGACCGTGTCAGCACCGACATCGAGGAAGCCAGCCCGGCCTCCTCGAGCCGTTCCAGGGCCCGGCGCACCGGTGCCATGAGCAGCAGCGGCATCGATTGCCCGATGCCCGGAAAGTCCCTCAGCAGGTACTCGCACAGCTGCTGGGGTCGCAGGTTGCGCCCCGGACCGGCGATCTCGGCACCCAGCCCCGGGAGCACCAGCACCGCGAGCTCCTCGGTGCTCAAGCCTTTCAGGCGCTGGATCTCAGCCTGTGCCGCCGTCTGGAGGGCGATCTTCTCCTCGCTCTTGCGAAACAGCCGTGCCATGGCTGACAGCATGGCGTCTGGCGCCTGGCGATGCAACGCGCTGCGTGCGCCGCGGGCCGATCGTCCTGCTGACGCGGCCGGGGCGGCGCACCCCGGCCGTCGACCGATTGCAGGGTGTGGTGCTGGACACGCTTCCGGGGTTTGTTCCCGGATCTTGACGCTGTAGAGCACGCGGTGCGACGTGTGCGACTGCGTGCTCTGAGGTGTCAACCTGACGCGCGTTTCAGAGCACACGGCGCGAGATCGACGACCGTGTGCTTTGTCGTGTCAACACTGACCGGCATCGGCTGACCGGTGAGGGTCCGGGTGTAGCGTGTCGCCGCATGTCCGCCTCCACCACCGAGTCCAGCGGAGCCTCGCGCCCGCGCGCGCGTGACCTCGGCATCCCCTTCGACGGGATGCCGGGGCCGCTGAACGCGATCACCGACGTGCCCGGCCTCGAGGTGGGCGCCACCACCCTCATCCACGGCGACGGTCCCCTCCGGGTGGGGGAGGGGCCGGTGCGCACGGGCGTCACCGCCATCCTGCCCCGCGGGCGTGACGGCGTGGGCCGCGCCTGCGCAGCGGGGTTCTCCTCGCTCAACGGCAACGGCGAGATGACCGGGACGATCTGGATCGAGGAGAGCGGCGCGCTGACCATGCCGGTGCTCATCACCAACACGCACGCGGTGGGGCCGGTGCACGCGGGGGCGGTGGAGTGGATGGTGGCCCGCCACCCCGCCGTCGCGCGCCAGTGGATGCTGCCGGTGGTCGCCGAGACGTGGGACGGCTATCTCAACGACATCAACGGCGCTCACGTCACGGCCGCGCACGCCCGTGCGGCCCTCGACTCCGCCCGCAGTGGACCCGTCGCGGAGGGGTCGACCGGTGGCGGCACCGGCATGACGTGCTACGGGTTCAAGGGGGGCTCGGGCACGGCGTCGCGACGGGTCGCCTTCGGCGACGACCTCCACACCGTGGCCGTGTTCGTGCAGGCCAACTTCGGCAGCCGCCGCGAGCTGGTGGTGGCCGGGCGTCCCGCCGGGCGGCTGCTCGCCGTCGAGAACCCCGAGGAGGACGAGGACTGGTTCGTCCCGACCGGAGCGGGCAGCGTGATCGTGATCGTCGCCACCGACGCCCCGCTGCTGCCGGGCCAGTGCAAGGCACTCACCCGGCGCGTCCCGCTCGGGCTGGCGCGGACCGGTACCACCGGCTCACATTTCTCCGGCGACATCTTCCTCGCCTTCTCCACCGCCAACGAGGACGCGCTGACCAGCCGGCTGGGAACTGCGGACGAGCACGCCTACGCCACCTTGCGGATCATCCCGTCGGGGCTGATCGACCCGTACTACGACGCGGTGGTCGAGGCGACCGAGGAGGCGGTGCTCAACGTCCTGATCGGCGCCGAGTCGATGGTGGGGATCGATGGCCACCGCAGCCCCGCCCTGCCTCACCAGGACATCGCCGCCCTCGTGGCGGGCGCCACCGGCCGGTGACCGGGCGGTCAGGCCGTCGGGTCCTCGCCGGGACGCTCGCCGATCTCGTCGCCCTGCGTCGGGTCCTCGCCGGCGCCCTCGGCGCCCTGACTGGGGTCCTCCATGGCCGTGGCCCCGAGCTCGCCGCCCTGCGTCGGGTCACCGGAGACGTCGCCCATCACCGACGCCTGGGTGGGGTCATCGCCGGGGCCGGCCGCGCCCTGGGTGGGGTCGTCGCCAAAAGACATACGCCGCTCCTTTTCGTCATGCGATCCGCCGCGTCGCGTCCACCGCCGACGCGGGTCTCGCCGGGTGGCTCCGGTGTACCACCGCGAGCGCGGCTTGGCAACGGTGCGTGTCGCCTGATTGACGGCGGTCAGGGCGTCGTGGGATCCGCCGACTCGAGCAGGCTGGCGTCCGCCTGGGGCTCCGAGGCGGCCGCGGTGGCGACGTCGCCGGCGAACGTCTCCCGCGCACGGAACAGGAGCACGCCGGCCGCCACCAACGTGGACAGCATGATCAGGAAGGTGATCTCCAGTGCGGTGCTGGCCGTCGAGGACGGCGCGTGGGGCCGGGTGCCGATCGGCGCCTGCGAGGGGACGATCCCGGCCACCAGCTGCGAGACGCCGCCGAACACCAGCGGGGCCGCGGCCTGCGCCAGCGAGCGGATGCAGGTGAGGGCGCTCTGCGCCCGCCCCCACAGCCCGGACGGGACGACATCGAGGCGGGCGGCCTGGATCGGCGGGTTGGCGGCGAAGACGAGCGCCGCACCGGCGACGTCGAACCACACGGCCGGGGTGAGGTGCTTGCCCACCAGGCCCGGCACGAAGAGCAGCGCGGCGCCGACGTAACAGACCCCCGGGAACCACACACGGGCGCCGAGGTCGCCGCGCTTGAGCAGAGCGTCGGGCAGACGTCCCCCGACGAGGGTCCCGATCACCGCGCCCACCACCAGCAGGGCCAGCACAAGCTCGGCCTCCGCCTGGCTGCAGTGGTAATGGCCCTTGACGAAGAGCAGGGCGAACGTCTGCAGCCCGGCGAAATAGAAGTAGCCCAGCGAGGAGCCGGCGATCATCAGCACGTTGGAGGGGATCGAGACGATGTATTTGACCGCACGGATCAGGGGCATGTCGGCGGCGTCCTCGTGCAGGATGCGCTCTGGATCCGGCTCGGCGCCGGCCCGGCGCGCGGCCTCGCGGGCGGCGTCCTGAGCCTCGCTGGCCGCCTCCGCCGCGGCCGCCGGGGACGGGGCGTTCTCGCCCTGGGCGTTGGCCTGGGCCTTGGCCTGGGCGAGCGCCTCCTCCAGGCTGGTCGTCCCCAGCTCGAGATGGCTCTGGCCGCCACGCAGCGGCTCGGGAACCGTGCGCCACAGCTCCCGCGCGACGATGAACCCGGGGATCGAGAGCACGAAGAAGGCCACGCGCCAGTCGATCGCGCTGGCGACGAACCCGCTGATGATGAAGCCGAAGGCCGTTCCGGCGGCCTCGCCGACCAGGATGTAGGACCAGATCCGACCTCGCTCGTCAGCCGCGAAGTAGTCGCCGGTGAGCGAGGCGATCGCCGGCCCCGCGGTCGCCGCCACCGCGCCGAGCGCGACCCGAGTCAGCAGCAGCCCGCCGAAGCTGCCGGTGAAGGTGCTGAACATCGAGGCCAGGCTCCAGAGCACGATGCTGATGGCCAGCAGCGGCATGCGCTTCGTCCGGTCCACCAGCAGACCCACCGGGATGGTGAAGATCGCTCCGATCAGCAGCGTGACCGAGGTCAGCAACCCGATGTCGGTGTTGCCGATGTGCAGCGAGGACTCGAGCTGAGGCGCGATCGCGCCGATCGTCGAGGCGTCGGCGCCGTTGAGGGCCAGCACCAGAGCGAACAGGACGACCACCCGGGCGCGGGCCGGCCCGCCGGTGCGCTTGACCACCTCGCCGCGGACCACGCGCGCGACCCAGCGCAGAAACCGCGCCACCAGCCGCCCCAGGGCGCCGGGGACGCGGCGCGCCGACGCCCCGCCGGACCGGCCGCCCGGCGCGGGCGCCGACGCAGGCTGGTCAAAGCCGCCGCCGCCGGGGCTGGACAGGCGAATCGAGTGCGCGCGAGCCGTCACCGACCTACCGTAGCCGTCCGGTGGGCCCGGCGGCCGGTGGTGCGGCCACCGGCGGGGGCGGCCAAGGCCCGGGGCGCGGCCACGCGAAACGCTAGGTTCCCGGGTCATGGAGTTCAGCCGCGAGTTGCGCGACGACGTCCTCGCCGGTGACATCACCCTCTCGGTCCGGCTGTGGCAGCGGCCGCGAGCCAAGGCGGGCGGCCGCTACCGGGTCGGACTGGGGGAGATCGAGGTCGACAGCATCGAGCTGGTCCCGTTCTCGGCGATCACCGAGGGGGACGTCCGGCGGGCCGGCGAACCCGACCGCGAGACGCTGCGGCGGCGCGCCGCCCACGCCGGGCCGATCGACGAGGACACCCTGGTCTATCTCGTGGAGTTTCACCCGGTGAGGTGACGGCGTGCGTCGGCCGCCGACCACGGTTGTCTGTGACGCCGCAGAGCACACGCCGGCGCTGAGGCGAGCGTGTGCGTCAGAACGCACGTCAGGTTGACGCTCCAGAGCGCACGGTCGGCGACATCGGACCGTGCGCTCTGTGACGTCGGAGCCGGCGCGCCCACGTCAGCCGGCGGCCTGTGCGGTGGGTCGCAGCGCCGAGACGGGGTGCGCGCCGGTACACGCGCCGACGCGCAGCGCCTGCGCGACCGCGACGCGGCGGTGAAGGGCGCTGAGCAACCGGACCTGACTGCTGCGCAGCGCCATGAGCTGCGAGGTATCCCGGAGGACTGAGGCCTCGGTGATCATGGCGCCAGCGAGTTGGTGCGCGCCGCGCGCTGGGCCGGCCGCACCTCTGACGCCCCGGGCCTCCGTCGCGACGTGCCGGGCGGCGACCCCGAGGGCACGCGTGACCGCCGGAGCGATATTCCGCGCGCCACTGTTTGCCCACGCCATGATCACATTGGCGTCCTCGGCCGTCTCCGCTCGACGGCAGATCCGCGCCGTCCGGGACGCGATGGGCGCCGGCAGCGGAGTCAGCACCGCCGTGCCCGGCGCGCCCCGGCTGTGTGCCGACGTCGTCGTGTGCGCTGCGGTTGTCGCGCCGCAGCCGCCGGCCACGACCGCCGCCACGACCAGCGTGCCCGCCGACACCCTGCGGATCCAGCCACCCCGCGCCTCGCGCTTCACCATTGATGCCTCCACGGCGCCACGCCCCGCACTCTGCCCCAGCGCGCATTTGGTCTCGTCCGTTCCCGACGCGGACCTACCCGCCGCGGCGCGTCGGGCAAACCGCCAACCCGCGCAAGCTGACGCGCCTCGATCAGTCGGTCGAGCCGGCCCGGCGCCCCGGCGGCAGGACACCGTTCGGCTGAGTAGGCCGGCTGGGGGTCTCTGTGCCGGGGGCCGCGCCCGGCGCCGCGGTCGCGACGTCGGCCGGTGCGTCGACGGCGAGCGGCTCGTCAGGCGGGGGCTCGCGGCCGCAGGACAGGTAGCTGTAGCGAATGGGGCTGCACATGCGCGCCGACGCTAGCCGCCTGTCTCGGCGAGCGCTTCTCGAAAACTGATCGCCTGAATCGCCGGGGCGGCTCTCGCCCGCGTTTCAGGGATGTGAGGTCTTCGTGGCGGCCGTCCAGCTGCCCACCACGCGCCGGATGAAGTCGTAGCGCTTGGGGCAGGCGTTGCCGGGCGTCCCCGGATCGGCCTTGTGGTCGCCCTTGCGCAGGCGGTCCGGGTCCACGAAGTAGTAGGCGACCGATTGGGCGAGGTCCTCGGCGGCGTTGGTGTTGGCGTAGCGGTCGGGCGGTGCCTCTCTCGCGCCCTTGTGGTGGACGTACTTGGCGTCCCACCAGCCGGTGGCCTTCATGAAGGCGTCGAGTTGCCCGGCAAAGGCGCCGTGGGCGAGCTCATGGGTGGCGTGCAGCTCGAAATAGTGCGGGTCATCGACGCTGAGGTCGGGGTCTGGCCGGTACAGGACAGCGGTCCTGGCGTCGGTGAAGTGCTGGCCGCGGCTGCGGCCGGCCGCCTTGGGCGAGTCGTCGGGGGCGGCGATGTCGTTGTCGTCGGCGGCGATGGTCAGCTTGCCCACGCGGGTGGTCTCCTGCGGCTGGGAGGAGAGGCTCGACGTGCGGCGGGCGTCGCCGAGGATCGCGCCAAAGTGCGTGAACGCGGCCTCAAAGCCCTTGAGCTCCTTGTAGTCCCACACCTCCACGTCCATCGCGCGCAACCCCTCATCGCTCGCGTTGCCCCCGACGCCGATCTCCTCACGGGCCGCCCGGCGCGACGCGATCGAGTCAAAGACGATGGCGTACTTCGACTTGGCCTCGCTGATGATGCGCTCGGCGTCGGCACGCTCCTGCTCGGTGGTGACGCGGACGCGCTCGTGGCCGATGAAGAACACCGCGCGCTTGCCCGCCTTCAGGTCGGCCGCGGCCTGGGCGTTGGCCTTGGCCGCGCGGTCGGTGAACGTCGCCGCGTCCTTGGCCTCGGCGGCGGCCTGCGCGTCCTCGATGCGCTTGCCCTGCGTGGCGAGGTCTGTGGTCGGGTCCCGTGCGAGCGTGCGCGCTGCGCCGCTCGCGGGCGCGCGGTCCAGCCGGCTCTCGCCGGTGAGCCCACCAAGGCGGACCTTGGCGCTGCGCTTGTAGCGCTTGTTGTCGTAGCGAATGGCGTCACGTGCCTTTTCGCGGTTCTCCTCGGCGGTGGCGTTCAGCGCGCGCGACAGGTCGCCCGCCTCGAGCCCTGACCCGGGCGAGTACAGCTGGGCGCGGGCGTTGACGTCGGCGATGACCGTGACCAGCTCGCGCCAGAGCTCGTCGTCGTTGGAGGACGCGGTCTCGAGGGCGGCGACGATCATCAGGTACACGTGGCCGGGACCGATCCCCTCCGCGACCTGTTCCTCCCCCGTTCGCTGCGCGTCCCCGCTCAGCTTGTCCAGCTGGGCCAGCATGTAGCGCGACTGGCGCGAATAGGCGGCCAACTCGAGCTCAACGCGACTGAAGTCCCGCGGATTGGACGCGGCGCCGGCCGCGTCGCTGGCGTGTTGGAGCTCGTGGACCAGCGTGCTGACGTGATCGATGTTGTCGAGATCAAATGTCCCTGGCACGTAGATCGTGTCGCCCTTGCGCTGGCCGTCTGACTGGGGGACGAACTCGGCGTGGCTCCCCTCGCCCTCCGCTTCGAACCACGTGCTCGAGACCTCGTCGATCTTGAGGTTCTGCGCCATGATCTCCTGCGCGATGTCGGCCATCCCCTCCGAGACAGCGACGACGTAGGCGGCTCCGGCGTAGGCGCGATCGCCGGGGGTCGAGTCGCTGGCTCCGTTGAGCATCGCGAAGTAGACCTTGAGGTGGCTGACGTTGGCCTTGTCGGCGAGCTTGAGGGTCTGCATGGCCACGATCCCGAAGGCGCCGGCCATGGCGACGATGTCCTGGTCCAGCGGATCCTTGATGAAGGCCTTGATGTGCGCGTCGGGTTCGATGCGCACGTTGCGCCCGCTGTCGCGCACGATCCGGCGGTTGGACTCGGGGATCGACGCCGCGGTGAACTCGATCACGCTCCCGTTGTCGGAGAAGCCGTTGGGGTACTGGTCATGCAGCTTCTTGGCGTTCCCGGCGTCCAGCAGCGCTGCGATGAACAGGCGCTCGTCGTCATCGATCGTCTCGAAGTGGTGCTCGAGCGCCACCTGGCGCAGCTGCGCCACGCCGCTCTCGTCCAGCGCCCCCTTCGCCGTGAGGGTGTACCCCGCGCGCGCGAGCTTCTCGGTCAGCTCGAAGCCCACCTCGAGCCGCACCACGCGGGTCGCCGGGTCGTTGCCGATGACCCGCCGGCTGAGCGCCTGGGCGACTGCCCGGTTGCCCGCGCGGCGCTGCAGGGCGAGCACCCCGTCGCGGGGCGATCGTGGCGTCGACGCATCGGCGCGCGCACGCTGAGGCGCGCGCCGTGACACCGACGATTCGGTGTCGCGCTGAGTGGTGGCACGCCCCGTCCGCGCATCCGGTCCCATGCGCTGTCGAGTATCGCCCACCCTGCCTCGAGCGGTCAATCGCCCACCCTGCGTCGAGCGGCCAACGGCGTCGGTCAGCCGCGCTCGTATCCCGGCGCGCTGGCGAATGGCCGAAGGCTGGCTACAATGCGCCCCACACAGGTCGGCGGGACCCGTCGGCAAAGAAGAAGTGCGCGTTCGTAGTAGTTGCCCTTAGCACCTCCCGCGTTTCGCAGCACACGATCTCCCGGGAGGGAAGACACACATGGCAACTGGAACCGTCAAGTGGTTCAGCGACGAGAAGGGCTTTGGGTTCATCACGCCCGATGACCCCGGCAAGGACCTCTTCGTCCATCACTCTGCGATCGCCGGCAGCGGCTTCAAGACGCTGGCCGAGGGCGCGAAGGTCTCGTTCGACGCCGAGCAGGGCCCCAAGGGCCCGGCCGCCCAGAACGTTCAGACCATCTAGCGCGAACGCACTCTGATTGCCGACGGCCCGCCATCGTGCGGGCCGTCGTCGTTTAACGGGAGCGGCCCACAGGACGTCCGGCGCGCGGAGGCGCCGTGCGGGATCGGCAAGAATGCCGCGGGTGTTGAGGAGACTGGGAACCGGATGGGTGGTGGCGGGGTGTGTCGCGTTGTGCATACCGGCCGTCGTCGCCGACCCGGCGCTGGCTCCGATGCCGGCGGTCATCTCGAGCCAGGCTCTCCTCGCGAGCCCCGCGCTCGCCCCACGTCCGGCACTCGCGCGTAGCCCCACGTCCGTCCGCCTGGTCCTCGGTCCCGGCACGGTCACCGGCCCGATCGCGCAGGGGTTCCTCGGACTCGCACTGGAATACAGCGGCATCCGGCAGTGGGTCGGGCCCGGGACCGCGGCCAACCCGGTGCTCGCCCAGCTGATCCACAACCTCGACCCCGTGGGCCGGCCGAACATCCGCATCGGCGGGCTGAGCACCGACCGCTCGTGGTGGCCGGTGCCGGGGATGGCCAAGCCGCTCGGGGTCACCGACACGCTCAGCCCGGCGTGGGCGCAGGCGCTGCTGACCTTGGCCCGCTCGGTCAACGCGCAGCTGGTCATGGGGGTCAACCTCGAGGCCAACAGCCCGCGCCTGGCTCAGACCGAGGCCAACGAGTTCCTGAGCCTGATCGGCCGGCGCTACGTCAGCGCGCTCGACATCGGCAACGAGCCTCCGTTGTACTCGAGCGTGCCGTGGTATCGCCGCGAGGGCGGCCGGGTTCTGCCGTGGTATTCGGACGCCGGCACGCCCGTGTTCTCCCGCGACCTGCGGTGGGGACCGCCGAGCTTCGTCAGCGAGTACGCCCGGATCCTTGACGCCCTTCCCCGCATCCCCATCGCCGGCCCTGACACCCAGCGCGCGTCGTGGTTTGCCGCGTACGGGCGCTTCCTCTCCCCGCACTCGCGGGTCCGCGCCCTCGTCTCTCACGGCTATGGCCTCAACAACTGCGTCACGAACCCCGCATCGGCCGCCTATCCCTCGGTGCCGCACCTGCTCGACGACTACGCGCTGCATGACCTGCTCAACACGCTGACCCCCTACATCGGCGATGCCCACCGGGACGGTGCGGCTTTTCGCATCGACGAGATGGGCTCGGTCACCTGCAACGGTCGCGCCGGGGTCGCCGACACGATGGCCTCGGCCTTGTGGGGACTGGGCGCCCTGTTCAGCGTTGCCCAGGACGGCGTCGACGGCGTCAACCTGCACACCTACCCCGGGCTCACCAACGCCCTCTTTGACTTCAGCGATTCGGCGAGCGGCTGGAGGGGGACCGTGCATCCTCTCTACTACGGCGCACTTGTCTTCGCCCAGGCGGCCCCCGCGGGCTCGCGGCTGCTGCATGTGTCCGCTTCCGGGCCGAGCTGGCTGCACGGCTGGGCGACCACCGGCCCCGGTCGGGCACGCCACGTCGTGCTGCTCAACGACAGCCTGAACCGCAGCGCGTCGGTGGCCGTCCGCGCGCCGCGCGGGACCCTCGGCTCCGGCCCGGCGCGGCTGGACCGCCTGTCCGCGCCCAGCGCCTACGCGACGAGCGGCATCACCCTCGGTGGTCACAGCTTCGGCGCCACCCGGACGGGGATCCTGCCCGTGGCGGTGCGCGACGACGTCGCAGCGCACGGTGGCGCCTATCGCGTCAGAGTCCCCCCAGCGAGCGCGGCCGTGCTTACGTTCTCCGCGCGATGACCCGAACGAGACGAGGTGAGCCATGACCATCCGTGCGCTGCTGGACGAAACCGCCGGCCTGGCTGCCGACTATCTGGAGTCGCTGCCGACGCGGCCGGCGGGCTGGCTGACCGACGTCGAGGACCTCCGCGCGCAACTGGGCGGCCCGCTGCCCGAGGCGCCCCACGATCCGAGCTCGGTGATCGCCGAGCTCGCGGCCGGCGCGGAGCCCGGGCTCGTCGCCAGTCCGGGCGGGCGGTATTTCGGATTTGTCATCGGCGGTACGACGCCCGCGGCGGTGGCGGCTGATTGGCTGACCTCGGTGTGGGACCAGAACGCGGGCCTGTTTGTCTGCTCCCCGTCATCTGCGGTCGTCGAGGAGGTCGCCGGGGCCTGGCTGACCGAACTGCTGGGGCTGCCCGCCGGGGTCGGGTTCGGCCTGGTCACCGGCTGCCAGATGGCGCACGTGACCGCGCTGGCCGCTGCTCGCCACGGGGTGTTCGCTCGCGCCGGGTGGGATGTGGGCGAGCGCGGTCTGATCGGCGCGCCGCCGGTCCGGATCCTGGCCGGCGCCGAGCGGCACGTCACCGTGGACCGCGCCTTGCGGCTGCTGGGGTTCGGGACGGGATGCGTGACGTCGGTCGACGCCGACGATCAGGGGCGCATGCGACCCGCGGCGCTCCGCGAGGCGATCGCCGCCGGCGACGGGCCCGTGATCGTGTGTGCGCAGGCCGGCAACGTCAACAGTGGCGCGTTCGACCCTCTGGAGGAGATCGCTGACATCGCCGCCGAGGCAGGGGCGTGGCTGCACGTTGACGGCGCCTTCGGTCTGTGGGCAGCGGCGAGCCCGGTCTACCGTCACCTCGTGGCCGGCGCCGAGCGCGCGGACTCGTGGGCGGTCGACGCCCACAAGTGGCTCAACGTGCCCTACGACAGCGGCATCGCCTTCTGCGCACACCCGGAATCCCAGCAGGCCGCGATGGGAGTGCGCGCGAGTTACCTCATCCAGGCCGATCCGGGCGGTCCGCGGGACGCGTTGGAGTGGAACCCGGAGTTCTCACGCCGGGCGCGCGGCTTCCCCGTCTACGCTGCCATCCGCTCGCTCGGGCGCTCGGGCATCGCCGAGCTGATCGAGCGCTGTTGCGCGTACGCGCGGCGCTTCGCCGACGCGCTGGGAGAGGTCCGGGGAGTCGAGGTGCTCAACGACGTCGTGCTCAACCAGGTCCTCGTGCGGTTCACCGGCGATGGCGGCGAGTCGCACACCGATGCAGTGATCGCCGCCGTCCAGCGCGACGGCACCTGCTGGCTGAGCGGCACGACCTGGCGGGGCGAGCGGGCGATGCGGATCTCGGTGTCGAGCCACTCCACCACCATTGAGGACGTGGATCGGTCGATCGAGGCGATCCTGCGAGCGGCCGGCGCGACGGTCAGCCGCTGACGAAATCGAACAGCGTGCCCTGCTCCGCCAGCGTCAGCGGGCGCCAGCGCGAGTGGGCCTCGTCCCACACCGACACGGTGACGTCCACGGTGCTGCGCACGTCCTTGAGCGCGGCCACCGTCTCGGCCGCGCCGGCGTCGTCGATCAGGGTCTCGCGCGTCATCACGTCGACGACGCGGAACCGGCGCGGGGGCCGCGGCGCCGGCGGCTCGGGCGCCCGTGGGGCCGGCTTGCGCGGGACGTGGAGCGGCTCTCGGTCCGGGTCGCGCTGGGTGACGCGATCCAGGGGCACCATTGTCGCGCCGGTGCCCTTGGTTTCGGTCTTCAGGATCCACGTTTTGCCCATACCCTCAGGATAGGCACACCGTTCCCGTCGACAGGAGAGGCTCACGTGACAACCAAGGCTGACTTCAACGCCGAGGACTGGTCGACGGTGGTCGACGGTCCGCTGTACGCCGGCCTGCGGGTGATCGCGGCTGACCGTGGCGGCACGCTGCGCGAGAGCCTGGCCATGGGCCGCGTCTACCAGGACGCCCGCGCCCAGCACGGCTCCAGCGAACTGCTCGACGAGCTGGTCAAGTCCCCGCCGTCGATCGATGCCGAGCGACTCCAGCAGGCCGGCGGAGACCTCTCTGCCGTGACCACGGAGCACCTGCGCCACGCGATGTCGATCCTGGAGTCACGGGCGACGGCCGAGGAGGCGGACGCCTACAAGACGTTCGTCATGCGCGTCGCCCAGGCGGTGGCCGGCGCCCACAAGGAGGGCGGGTTTCTCGGCGTCGGCGGCAAGCGGGTCAGCGACGCGGAGAACGCCGCGCTCGACGAGATCTCCCACGCCCTCGGCGCGCCGCCCGCCTCCTAGGCAACAGCCCGCGCCGGCGGCGCGGCGGGACGGAGTGACGGCACCGGCGCCAGTCCCCTGTCGCCGGTGAGCAGGTAGGCGACGTCGTCGCTCAGCGTCCCACTCGCCAGCTCCACGAACGCCGCGCCGGCCAGCTCCGGGGTCACCGGCCCGCCGAGGTTGGCCACGTACTGTGCCTGGGTGATCCCGGCCCGCTGCGCGTAGGCGCGTACGGCGGCGAGCCCGAGCTCGGTGGCCGGGGTGAGCCTCGGCAGCACCGCGAGCACCCGGATGCCGAGCCCGGCGCGGCGGGCTTCCTCGTCGCCGTAGCCGGCCATGAAGCGGATGGTGGCCTTGGCACCGGCATAGCCGCCGCTCAGCGGCGATCCGGCCACGGCGGCCCCGCTGCTCATCAGCAGCACCCGGCTGCCCGGGCGCAGGGGGCGGCGCAGCGCCGCCTGTAGCCAGGTGAAGGTGAGCCGGACGTCGACCTCCCAGTTGCGCGAGAAGCTCTCCCAGGTGTGATCCTGGATCGGACGCGACTCCGGGCTGGCCCCGGCGACGACGGCGAGCACGTCGGGCGCGTGCGCGGCGAAGGCGCGGGCGGCGAGCTCTGGATCGGCGCCGTCGCCGGCGAGCACGGAGATGGCCGGGTCCGAGGCCCGGAGGTCATCGAGCCCCGCCTGACCGCGGGCGATGGCAAGGACCGAGGCGCCGGCGGCGCTCAGGCTCTGTGCCACTCCGCGGCCAAGGCCGCGGCTGGCACCGACGACGATGGCGTGGGTGTTGTCGAGCGTGGGCATAGTGCTGTTCCTCCTGTGTCGGTGTCCACTGCGCGTCTACTGGTGTAGACACCAACTGGGCCCTTAATCCATCGCCGGGCCGACGGTCTCAGTTCAAACCGGCGCGCTGGATGAGCGCATCGACCGCGTCCCCGGCGTCGGCCACCCCGTGACAGAACTGCACCTGGGGACGCATCTGGTCCTCCACGGTGAGCCCACGCCCGCCCAGGACGAAGGCCGCGCCGGGCCACTCGAGGCGGACCTCGTCGATGATCGCCAGCAGGTCGTCACGGTGGCCGGGCATCGTCGAGCTGAGGCACAGCACGTCGGCACGGTGGTGGCGCGCCGCGCCGGCGAGGGTGGACGCCGGTACATCGGGGCCGAGCATGACCACGTCGTACCCGGCTCCGCGGACCAGGTTCTCCACCATGCGCAGAGCCACGACATGCAGCTCGCCGGGTGGCGTGGCCAGCATGACCCGGTGGGCGGCGCGCTCGCGCGCGACGCGCCGCGCCTCGTGCTGGAGGGCCAGCACGCGGACGGTGATCTCGGTGGCGATGTGCTCCTCGGCGATGGAGATCTGCCCCTGCTCCCACAGCTCGCCGATGAGCCACAGGGCGGGCGCGATCACCTTCTCGTCGATCGCGGCCGTCGGCAGCTCGGCGTCCATGGCCTCGCGGATGGCGATCTCGGCCGCGATCTCATCGCCCGCGATGAGGGCATCGGCGTACGCGCCGGCCAGCTCGGCGATCCTCGCGTCTTCGGGGTTGTGCGAGTGATTCTCCGGACGGTGCGCCATCTGGTGCCGTTCGCACCATACTCCGGAAACCTGGCCCAGAGGGGTTTTCAGGTGGGTTGCCACCCGCCGGCGATGAGCGAAGCCGCCGGAGCGAACAGCGGCTCGGGCATCGCGTCCCAGGCGTGCCAGCCCCACGTCTCGACCTTGTCGGGCTCGCGCACCTCGGGCTCGCCGACGGCGACGACGAGATGATGGAGCGTGATGAAGTGCAGGCCGGCGTCGGCGAACACGTCGCTCGTCCAGGCCACCGGCTCGATCGCGCGGGCCACCAGGCCGGTCTCCTCCTCCAGCTCGCGGCGGACCGTGTCCGCCGGAGTCTCACCGGGGTCCGGCTTGCCGCCGGGGAAGGCAAAGGTCCCGGCGCCGTGGGCGCCACGTCGTCGGCCCATGAGGACCGCGCCGTCCCGGATCACGATCGCGCTCACCCCGACCAACGGCCCCGTCAATGTCGACGCCGCCCCCGAGCTCATCGCCGCGCCGCCTCAAGCAGCGCCCGACCGTGAGCGTAGGCCTCGCGGAGGTCCTCGCCGCGGTAGGTGACACGCGCCGCGCCCTCCAGCGCCGGGTCGGCGTTGACCGCGACGGTGTTCTCGAGCACGTCGAACAGGGGGATGTCGGACATCGAGTCGCCGTAGGCGACGCACGCGCTGCGGGGCAGGCCGTGGGCGGCGCGCTCGGCCTCGGCGAGGCGGACCTTGTCGACGGGGTTGAGGATGCCCGCGGGGTCGATCGGTGCGGCGAAGGGCAGTGGAGGGAACCGCGAGGCGTAGACGACATCGATGCCGCGGTCGCCGAGGTGATCGGCGAAGAAGTCGGGTGACATGGTGATGAGCATCGAGCGCTCGCCGCGCTGGGCGATGTCGGCGCACACGTCGTCGATCCCCTCGATCCAGGGCGCGTCGGCCACGATCTGGATCACCAGCTCCGCGGTGAGGTCATCCCACAGCTCACGCATCTCGACGGCGAACTGGGCAGCGGTGATCTCCTCGGCGGCGAAGCCGCGCTCGAGTTCGGCCAGCGGCGCCTCGCGCCCGATGCGCCGCGAGATCTCGATCGGCGCCGTGGTCCCGCGCAGCAAGGTGCCGTCCATGTCGAACACGTGCAGGGCGGTCATCGTCCCCCACCATATCCGCGCTGCCCGCGGCCCGATCCTGACCGCAATCGCTGTCAGCGTGGCCGCCATGAGCACCACGCTGAAACGCACCTACCCGGAGGGCGTCCCGTGCTGGGTGGACACCCAGCAGGACGATCCCGAAGCCGCGCAGGACTTCTACGGCGGCCTGTTTGGCTGGACCTTCACCACCGTGTCGCCGCCCGACGCGCCCGTCTACGCCATCGCCGCCCTCGACGGCCGCGATGTCGCCGGCCTCGGGCAGACCCAGGGCGGCGCGGCGGAGTGGACCACCTATATCGCGGTCGACGACGCCGACGCCGCGGTGGCGCGCCTCACCGCCGCGGGCGGCGCCACCACCGACGTCCCTGACCAGGTGGGGCCGTTCGGCCGGGGCGTGAGCCTGCGCGATCCGACCGGCGTCCCCTTCCGGCTGTGGCAGGCCGGGCAGCACCCGGGCGCCCAGGTCGTCAACGAGCCGGGGGCCTGGAACTTCAGTGACCTCCACGTCGACGACCCCTCGGCGGTCACGTTCTACGCCGACGCGTTCGGCTGGGTGGTGGAGGACCTCGGCTTTGCCACCATGGCCCGCCGCCCGGGCTACGGCGATCACCTCGAGGCGACGGTCGACCCGGCGATCCGCCAGCGCCACGTCGACGTCGGCGCGCCCCCCGGTTTCGAGGACGTGATCGCCGGGGTGGCCGCGGTCGAGTCGCGCCTGGCCCCGCACTGGCATGTGACGTTCTCGGTGAGCGACCGCGACGCGGCCGCGGAGCGCGTCGAGCGCCTTGGCGGGGAGGTCCTCTCCACCGCTGACACTCCGTGGACGCGCACCGCGCTGATCCGCGATCCGCAGCGGGCGGTGTTCACCGCCAGCCAGTTCACTCCGCCCGGCTGACCGGGCGGCGAGGCGTCGGCCCGGCTGACCTGGCGGCGAGGCGACCGGCCCGGCTCACCGGGCGGCGAGGCACCCGGGTCAGCCGCCGACCCGGTAGCGCACGTGCGTGGCGTACGGGGAGTGGCTGGCCTCCACCGGCTCCAGCGCCAGCCTGTCGCCCAGGCCGGCGAACGGTGACTCGCCGGAGCCCAGGACCACGGGCGCGATGTCGAGCACCAGCTCGTCGATCACTCCCGCTTCGAGCGCCTGGCGGATCGTCGAGGCACCGCCGGCGATCAGGATGTCGAGGTCGCCCGCGGCCTCGCGCGCCTGGCCGTACGCGGCATCAAAGCCGTCGGTGACGAAGTGGAAGGTGGTGCCGCCCTCCATCTCGATCGGGTCGTGCGGGTAATGGGTGAGCACGAACACGGGTGCGTGATAGGGCGGCTCGTCGCCCCACCAGCCGCGCCAGTCCTCGTCGGTCCATTCACCGCGGATGGGCCCGTACATGTTGCGGCCCATGACGAAGGCGCCACGGGGCTTGAGGAGGTGCTCGACCTGGGCGGTGTCGGCGGGGGTCATGTCGTCGGCGAAGTGCCAGCGGTGCAGTTCGATGCCGCGGAGGCCGAGGGGGTGCTCGCGGTCCTGGTCAGGCCCGGCCATGAAGCCGTCCAGCGAGATGGAGAAATGCGCTGAGGTGAGAGTCATGCCCTACAGACTGCCGAGGGCGCCGGAAATCATCGGCGCGGCGTCTACAGGGCGTGGGCGGCGCGCAGCGTCCACGTATAGGTTGCGCCGAACGCGTTCTGGGTTGGGCTGCCGGGCAGCGACTCCGAGCCAAAGGGCAAGGCCACGGTGCTGGCGACGCTCGGGAGCCAGAAGGTCGGCTCATACGGGCCGGGCTGGGACGGCGGCGGATGGTCGCAGCCGCTGAAGGTGACCTGGTAGGGCGGCCCGCTCGTGTCCTGCAGCGATGCCGAGTACGTCTCGTGGAGATAATCGACCGACAGGGCGCCGATCGAGTCGTCGTTGTCGTAGCTGCGTGAGCCGGTCCCGGTCATCGCACAGCCGTCAGCGGCAGTTCCGGAGGTCGACCACGTGACGGTGCCGGTGAACAGGTACGAGACGACCCCGCCGGGCTCGAACTGGTCGAACTGGAGTTGGGCCTTGGGCACCTGCCACCGGGTGGTGATGCCGCTGGTCGTCTCGATCCCACTCATCGGGCCCACCCACCCCCGAGGGATCACGAAGAAGTGTCTGGGGAGGAGCCTCCGGCAGTTGGTCTCGTTGGACTCGTCCACCTGGTGCTTGCCGTCGGCGCAGATCCTGAGGGTATAGGCGCCGATCGGGTAGCTCTGGGTGGCATCGATGTCGCTGGTGCTCCTGTCGTGGTGCTCCTTGCCCGGGGCCAGCGCCGGGACCGCCCGTTGCACGAGCAACCACGTCTTTGCGCCGTGGACCAGATAGACCCTGGTCAGCGTGGGGCCGGCGCGGCGCTTGCCGACGTTCTTCGTAATGTCGTCGACCGAGATCGGGTCCTTCTCGTTCCAGAACGTGTAGGAGTTGCCCTCGAGCTCTCCCGCCGTGATCACGAGGTCGGGCTTGGGCTTGGCCTCCTTGCCCAGCGCCGGCCCGGCGCCCATGCCGAGGCCCAGCCCCAGCACGGCAAGGCAGGCGACTCTGAGTCGCCATCGATCCCGGTCCCACGGGCCCATGTGCCGCCGATTCTCTACCGCGCGCGCTCGAAGCGCAAGTGCGCGAGGGTCAATGACGGAGCGCGGCGGGCGCGCCGGCGTCCGGGGAGCGCATGGCCCGTCGCCGGCGCCGGGCCTGCAGCGCTCGGGCGGCCGCGTAGGAGCCGTAGACCACCAGCAGTGCCGCCACCTGGGCCCCGATCCCCTCCCAGTTGGCGTACAGCCCCAGCCAGCGACCGTAGGCCAGGCTGAGGTCGATCCCGACGGGCGTGGTGCCGACCCAGCCCAGGCCCTGCAGCGTGTGCACGGTGACACCGGTCATGATCGCCAGCACCAGGCCGATGAGCACGCCGGTGGCGATGAGCATCCGCCGGTAGGGCAGCTTGCGCTCCAGCGCGAACGTGGTCACGCCCACGACCATGGTCGCGGCTAACCCCAGGCCCACGCCGAGGATGGTGGCCCCGGTGCCGGCGCTGACCCGCAGGTTCTGCAGGAACAGGACGGTCTCAAAGCCCTCGCGGTAGACGCTGGTGATGCCCAGCAGCACGAAGCCGAGGGTCTGGCCGGAGATGAAGCCGAGCCGGTCCACGCGCTCGAGCATGCGCCGCCGGCGGTGAAAGCGCCCGATCCACTCGCTCCAGTAGACCTTGTGAAAGAACCAGTTGGTGACCAGGAGCAGGACCGCGATGGCCACCAGCCCGGTGATCGCCTGCAGGCGCAGCCCGCCGTCGCCCAGCGCCTGCAGCAGGGTCTGGGCGAGCACGTAGGTGATCGCGGTGGCCACCAAGCCCAGCAGTCCCCCCACCAGCACCGGGCGGCGCAGCCGGCGGCGCGTGCCGCTGAACGAGGCGGTGATCGCGGCGAGGATGAGGACGGCTTCCAGCCCCTCGCGAAAGACGATCACACCCGCGTCGGCGACGACGGTGGCCCGGCTGACATGGGTGTCGCCCAGTGCGGTCGCGGCGGTCTGCAGGTCGGTCGCCGCGTCGTTGCCGGCGCGGCCGGTGGCTCCGCCCGGGCGGCCCGTGTCGGTCACCACGCGCCACAGGGCGGCGTCGGTCTGGGCCGCCAGCGCGCCGTTGGCGGCGCGCAGCCGCGGTGCGATGCGCGTGGCAAACAGGGCGTAGGCGCCGGCGGCACTCAGCCGAGCCCCGGCGCCCGCCCCCCGTGCCTCGCCGAGGAGGCGGTCGATCGCGTCGTAGGGCTTGGCGCCGGCGGGCGGGGCCGCGCCAGTAGTGGTGAGCGGCTCAGCCGCCCGCTCTGAGAGCGCCCGGATCGTCTGGGGCAACGGCCACGGCTGCAGGCGCACCCGACTGCCCGCCAGCGCACCCGACAGCCGCGCGGCGGGCGCCGCCGCCGCGCGCAGCTGGGGATCCGTGGCCGCGGCCGAGGCCACGATCGCCGCCAGCGTCCGCGCCCGCGCGGCACCGGCGGCGTCGTGGGTGAGATCGGCCGTCGAGAACTGCGCCGGGATGAGCGCCAGGACGACGACCGCGATCCAGGTCACGCGCCGCTGACCTTGGCGGCCACGGTGGCCAGGGGCTCATCGAGCGCGTCGACCTCCTTGGCGAAGGTCTGGCGGTCCGGCTGGGTCAGCTGGCTGTAGAGCGCGTAGCCCAGCGGGGTGTTGCGCTTGTAGCGGTCAAGGCTCGTCTGCACCGCGGCGAAGCGCTGGGTGATGGTGGTGGCCAGCGCGCCGTTGCCGGTCTGGCGCAACGCCGGCACGAGGAGCACAAACGCCTCCCGGGAGCCCGAGAGGTTGCCCTGGAAGTCCGAGAGGTCGGTATGGGAGTAGCGGTCCTCCTCGCCGGTGATCTTGGAGTTGGCGACCTCGTTCATCAGCTCCACGGCGCCGTTGGCCAGCTGCGCCGGCTGCAGCGCGATCGTCTGCACCTTGGTGTTCAGGGTGTCGACATCGCGCATCAGCTCGGTGGCGTAGCGGCCGGTGCCGCGGGTGGTGTTCTGCTCCCACAGGGTGCGCTCGATGCGGTGAAAGCCCGTCCACTGCGAGACGTTGGCGACGTCGTTGATGCGCGCGTCGATCTCGGGGTCGAGGTTGCCGAAGCTCTCGGCCACCGGCTCGATCGACTCGTAGTGCAGGCGGGTGGGGCCGAACAGCTCCTTGGCCTTGGCGGTGTCGCCCGCACGCAGGGCGGCCACGAACCGCTCGGTGCCGGACTTCAGCTGCGCGGTCTGGGCGATGACGTAGGCCTTGTAGCCGCTGGTGGCCTTGGCCAGCAGCGCCGCCGACGCGCCGCCGCGCTGAGCGGTCGCGGTCCCGGTGGCGACGAGCTTGCCCTGGTCCTCCTTGTCGCCGGTGGGGCAGTTGACGATGTAGTGGCCGGGCTTGAGGTTGAGCGAGAAGTGGCCCGGCACGCCCTGCACCACGTTCTCTGACTCGCCGAGGATGATCCCCGACGCGTTCTTCAGCTCCATCTCGGACACCTTCGAGGTGCCACCGTTGGTGACATCGAAGGTCACCGGCCCCGCCGCGACGCTGATCTGCTGCGGGGTGCACCCGGCGTCGACCAGCGTCACCGCGATCTTCTTGCCCGCCGTGCCGCCCGAGCTCGAGCTCGCGCCGCATCCGGCCAGGGCAACCGCCCCGACCGCGCACAGCGCCGCGACCGCGGCGCCCGATCCGACCTTCATGTTCAACTGACCTCCGGTGTCGATGATGAGATGGCCGCCGCCGGCTGAGCACGACGGGCCCGGCCCTGGGGCCAGAGCACGTAGAGCAGCATCGGGACGGCGTAGAGCAGCCAGATGCCGGCCTCGGCGTAGGTGGGCAGCGGCTGCAGGCCGAGCATCCCCGTCAGCAGCGACGAGGTGACGGTCCCCGGCACGACCAGCCAGCTGAGGTCCAGCGCCTGGCCCTGGAAGCTGTTGAACCACGCGGCCTCGTGCGCGGTGTGGACCGCGGTGGCCAGCAGTCCCGCGGCCACCACCACCAGCACCGCCGAGGTGATGCGGAAGAACCGAGCGAGATTGATCTTGATCCCGCCGCGGTACAGGCCGGCGCCGATGATGACGGCGGTGATGATGCCCAGCAGGGCTCCGAGGCCGGCGGTGAGCTCGTTGTCGGCGGCCTGGAAGGCGGCGACGAGGAAGACCGCGGTCTCCAGCCCCTCCCGCAGGACGGCGAAGAAGGCCATTGCCACCAGCGCGAAGACCGAGCCCTGGGCCAGAGCCGCGGCCGCGTGGGCTTCGAGCTCTCCCTTGAGCGCGCGAGCGTGGCGGCGCATCCACACCACCATGAAGGTGACGATGCCCACCGCGCACAATCCGACCACGGTCTCGAGCATCTCCTGCTGGCGCTGGGGGAGCTCCTGGTTGAGGACCTGCAGCGCGACACCGACGCCGGTGCAGGCCACGACGGCGATGAGCACGCCGGCCCACACGTAGCGCAGAGCCCGGCTGGCGCCCTGCTGGCGCAGGAAGGCGGCGACGATCCCGACGATGAGCGCGGCCTCGAGGCCCTCGCGCAGACCGATCACGTAGGTGGCGATCACGGCGCGGACCGTACCACAGATTAGGGCTCCCTAATTAGGGCGCCCTAATCACTGTCGCCACGGGTCGCCGAGGGCGGGGCGAGCCGGCGGTTCACCGGATGACCAGGCCTGTTGTCGGCTCCGGGCGAACGGGCTACATTCGCGGCGTGGTGGGCGCGAGCGAGATCAAGCCGGGGGTGGTCGCGGCGGTCGCGGCCTGCCTCCTCGCCGCCCTCCTGGCGGCTCCCGCGCCGGCGTCGGCGCGCACGCGGACCCGGCCGATCTACATCAACGCCGAGCTCAGCCAGGCCTACGCCGCCGTCGGTCCCGCCGGCCAGCGCTGGGGGTCGACGGCGACCGTGTCGGCCTACTACCGGACGACCGCCCAGGCGCTGGCCACTCGCGACGGGACACTGGTGCTCACCCCTCAGGCGACCGTGGGCACGTTCGCGGCGACGCTCACCAACGCGCTGCCGGCCGTCGCGCGCCGCTGCACCTGGCACGGCGTCGCCCGCGGTGGCCACCAGCTCGCGCGGCTCCAGGTCGGCACGCCGTTCGCCCACGCGCTTGCCATCGAGTGGCCTGGCCACCCGGGCATGTGGGCGCAGTCGCTGAGCAGCGGCTCGACCGGCCAGTGCTCGGCGACATTCACCGACACCCCGCTCGAGGGTGACGTCACCTGGGCGCTGGGGTCGGCCGGCGGGACCAGCGGCGGCAACCATTTTCTGTTCGCGGCCACCTCGCGCGCCACGGCCGTCGAGAGCGGGCCCTTCAGCGCCGCCATCTCCGCGATGACGATGCGCTCGCTGCTCACGACCCCCGACGGACAGAGCTATGCGGTGAGCGCGCAGGGCTTCCTGGTGGAGAGCCGCGTGCCCTTCGCCCGCCATCGGAACGTGGTGGCGGCACCGAAGCTCGGCGGCGACGGCGTGCTGGCCGCTCCCACGAGCACCGCGGCGATGCGCAGGCTCGCCGCCAAGCTCGTGCCCGCGCGCATCCCTCGCGGGTGCGTGGTGGGCCAGAGGCGCCGTCGCGGCCAGCGGTGCCCATGACCGGCGACATGACCAGCGGTACAGTCACAACCGATGGCGCGCACGCCGCTTGACATCACCGCCGACATGGCCTGCGCCGACGTCCTGCATAGCCGGTTCGAGGCGCTGCCGGCCACCGCGACGGTCGACGACGTCCGCCATTGGTTCGCCACCAGCTCGCACCGCAAGATGGCGTTCCTGACCGACGGTGACCGCTACCGGGGCTCGCTGACCCGAGAGGATGTGGCTGAGCCGGTCCAGGCGAGCCGGGCCGCGGCCGAGGTGGCCCGCGCGGGGCCCACCGTCGCCCCCGAGGCGCCGGCCAGCAGCGGCCATGAGCTGGCCGTGGCGGGCGGCGCGCTGCGCGTGCCCGTCGTCGACGCCGAGGGGCGCCTGCTCGGCGTTGTCGCGGTCACCGAGGACCGCGCCGGCTTCTGCGGCTGACCCGCGCCGTCAGCTGCGCAGCGAGGGCGGCTGGGCCACCGCGGGCGGCTCCGCCGGCGCCGGCAGCAGCAGCGGCACCCCCTGGTACCCGTCGAGCTCGAGGCTGAAGCTGCACAGGTCGTCGACGACGGCGATCTGCTGGGCGCGGAACAGGTCCAGCACCTTCGCGGTCGGGGGCAGGTGCTCGGAGCGGATGGTTCCCGTCACCGGCTCGGGGCCGAAGTTCAGCACCGTCACCTGGAGGTTGTCGTTCTCCAGGCGGTGGACCATCACGAGCAGTGAGCGGTGCGAGACCCCGGGCACGTCGATCTGGGTGGCCATGGGGATGCGGTAGCGGCGGCGGATCCGGATGATGCGGCGCAGCCGGCGGGCGAACGAGGAGCGGTCGGCGAGCTGCTCGGGCAGCGTGCCGTACAGGCTGTGGGCCCGCGGCAGCCCGCCCTCGGAGCGCTGCTCGCGAGGGTTGACGCCCATCAGGTCGTGGGCCCCGCGGTTGATCCAGCGCGTGTCTCCCTCGGCGATGAGGTCGGCCACCTGGTCGGGGTCGATGGTGAGCATCCCCGTCAGATCCCAGCCCGACAGCGCGAACACCCCCGGCTGGAAGGCGTTGTACATGGCCAGGAGCAGGTGCATCCGCTTGACCTGCTCGACATCCTCGTCGGACATGGCGGCGGGATCGGGGATGCCGAGGATCGCGCTGATCGCCGAGGCCGTGGTGCAGGCGATTCCATTGGTGGTGAAGGGGCGGTTGTAGCGCTTGTCGGGTCCGGTGAGAGCGGCGGTGAGCTCACCGCGGACGCGGATGGCCAGCTCGCCGCCGGTCAGTTCCTGGCCGCCGTAGGGGAAGACGTCGTCGCGGTGGCGGGTGGCGAAGTGGACGAGCTCGTGGGTGAGCTCGTCGTGGTTCTGGAGCGCGTGCACCAGCGAGGCCGAGTCGATGCCCAGCTCCAGGGCCTGATTCATGGTCAGCCGCAGGAACTCGGTATCGCCCATGGCCAGCGCGTGGTGGTAGGCGGGGCGGTTGACGAAGTCGTACGAGAGGTCGGCGCCCGACTCGCCCATGGTCTTGATGTCGTCCATGGTCAGGTTGAGCTCCTGGAAGGAGAAACCGCCCATCTTGCGGATCATGCTCGAGATGAGCTGGTTGGCCGCCTCCGACAGCGGGTGGCCCTCAGACCACGCCGGCCGGTCCTCAGCGCTCTTCTCGATCCCCAAGAAGCCGTTGGCGTCGAGCCGCAGCGCGCCGGAGCCCAGGTCGGCCAGGGAGTGCAGCGCGTCGCCGATGACCAGCCGCATCCCGGCGAACGACGGGTCCAGCCAGTTGATCGACGGCTGGCCGGCCTTGAAGTAGTGCAGGTACACCCACCGGCGTTCGACCCCGTCGACGCCCTTGACCACGCGGGTGGCCGACCAGTTGGTCTCCTTGACCCCCGGCTCGTAGAAGATGACGCGCTGCAGCTTGCCGATGATGTAGCCGGCCGCCTGCAGCTTGGCCTCTGACTCGACGTCGAGGTTGACGTAGTCGCGCCCGTCCGGGACGTCAGGCAAGAGCTGCCAGTCCTGGGGGTCGATGGAGACCATGTGGTAGATACCCGGATAGTCCTGGTAGCCCATCTCGGCCAGCCGGAAGTCGGCGCCCTTGCCGGTGTGGCCCGGCACGATGTCGTCGATGACCGTGCCGTCGTGCTCTCCGGCGACCACGCACAGGGCGCGGAACTGGTCCTCGGTGCCGAACATGGGGTCGACCTGCATGCTGATCCGGTCAAAGTGGCCATCCACGGAGCCGGTGGGACTCCAGCCATTGATCCCGCCGGCCAGCTTCACCGGACCGGTGTGCACGGCGTCGATGCCGATCTCCTGGAAGGACTGCCACAGCTCGGCGTCGGCCAGCCCCGACAGGAACGACTCGCCGCTGCGGGTGATGAACGACAGCGGGTAGGCGGTGAACCACACCGCGGCGCGCTCGACGGCGGACCGGGAGTCGGGGTCGGCGAAGGGGTTCTGCCACATACTGCCCTGACCCGAGAGCTGGGTGGCCAGCGCCTGCGCGTCATGGAGCATCGACTGCTCCACCAGCCACTTGACGTAGGAGTCGTTGGTGCCGTCGGTCGCACCCGACAGGCCGGAGCGGATGATGTCGCGCAGCACGCGCCGCGCGGACGGGCGCAGGCGGCGCGGGCGCGCCGGGTACAGGTGCTCGTCGTAGGTGATCTCGGGGATGAGGCGGTGCTCTTCGGTCGGCGGCCCGAAGTGATCGCCGAGCGCCGAGCCGGTGCGGTCTTCGATCTCACTCATCGCGTGCAGGGGTACCCGTCAGGCGCCACATCGTGACAGCGAGCGCCGCCTTTGTCCCGCTCAGGCCGATCGGTCAGGCGGTGGCGCCCCGCAGGGCGGGGCGTCGCGGATCGGTCAGGCGGTGGCGGCGCGCAGCGGCGAGGCGTCGCCGACCGACCAGCGGTGGCCAAACGGGTCCGTGAAGCCGCCCTGGCGGTGGGTGCCCCACGGCAACTCGCGGGCAATGACCGGCGAGCCGTTGCGCGCCCCGGCGGCCACCGCGCGCGCGATGAGCCCGTCGGGATCCTCGACGAACACCTCGACGCGCACGCTGGTCTGCCCGACGCGGTCAGGGCTGTCCTCGGTGGGGTTCTCG
>DATJTQ010000010.1:0-4335 GCA_035503355.1 Solirubrobacteraceae bacterium | reverse complement strand
GGAATGTCGGCGGCGCGCATCAGCTCGGGATGATCCTCCAGCGGGTCGGGCGGCTGGGGCATCGTGCCCTCGGGGTCGAGCTCGAAGGCCCGTCGCTGCATCGCGGCGACCAGCTCGCGCAGCTCCGTGGGGGCGTCGGGGGCCAGCCATGCCGCTACCACCGCCTCCACGGCGCCGTCGATGTCGCCGCGCTCCATCGCCGCCTCCTCCGCGGCCCAGGCCGCGGTCAGCCGCTCGGAGGGCTCCAGTCCCGGCGCCGGGGCCGAGATCACGGCCAGCCCGCGGACGCGCTCGGGGGCCGTCACCGCCAGGCGCAGGGCCACCGCGCCCCCGAAGGAGCAGCCGACGACCACCGCGCGCTCGACGCTCAGCTCGTCGAGGACATCGCGCAGGTGGTCCCAGGGGGCCGGTGAGTCCGCCGCCGGCGGGTTGTCGCCGAAGCCGGGGAGGTCCGGGGCGACGGCGTGCCACCCCTGCGCCGCCAGCCAGGGCAGGTGCGAGCGCCACATGCGGCGGTCGGCGATGCCCGCGTGCACCAGGAGCACCGTGGGTCCCTCGCCGGCCTGGTCGTAGGCGGGGCGCGCCGTCATCCGGCGAGCCCGTGGGTGGAGGCGGGGCGCGCGGTCATCCGGCGAGCCCGTGGGTGTAGGCGTAGTGCACCGCCTGGGCGCGGTCGCGGGCGCCGATCTTGGCGAACACGTGGTTGATGTGGGTCTTGACCGTGGCTTCGGAGACGACCAGCGTGGCGGCGATCTCGCGGTTGGACATGCCATCGGCGACGAGCCTCAGGACCTCGGCCTCGCGCGGAGTCAGATCATCGGGCAGGCTGGCCGGCGGCGGAGCCGGCCGCGCCCCCGCGCTGGCGGCCTCGACGAGCGCGCTCTGGGCCACCGGGTCCAGGACCGCCTGGTGGGCCGCGGCGGCATGGACGGCGCGCGAGATCTCGGCGATGCCCGCGTCCTTGGTGAGAAACCCGCGGGCGCCGGCGCGCAGCGCGTCCAGGATCGAGGCCTCATCGGCGTGCGTCGTGAGGACGACGATCTCGGTGTCGGGCTGGGCGGCCCGGATCTGCCGCGTGGCCTGCACGCCGTCGAGCACCGGCATGCGCAGGTCCATGAGCACGACGTCGGGCCGGTGCCGTGCGGCCAGCCGCACCGCCTCCTCACCGTTGGCGGCGGCCGCCACCGCGCTGACGTCGGGCGTGGCCTGAAGCAGCGTCATCAGCCCTTCGCGCACCAGCGCCTGGTCATCGACCACCATCACCCGGACCGCCGCGGTCATGCGCTGCGGTCCGCGGCGAGAGGATCAGATGAGCTCACCGCACCCGTCGCCCCGGTCGGGGCGGGCAGGCGCAGCTCGACGCGCCACCCGTCGCCGGCGGTGCCCGCGCGGAGCGTGCCGCCCAACCCCTGGGCGCGCTCACGCATGCCCTCCAGGCCGTAGCCCCCTCCGGTCAAGGCCAGAGCGCCCGGCCCGGGATGCGCGTGGGCCAGCGCCGCGGCGGTGGGGCGGTCCTCGATCACGGCGACGATCTCGTCCGCGGCTCCCGCGCCGGCGTGGACGGCCACCGTCACCTCCGCGCCGGGCGCGTGCTTGTGTACGTTGGTGAGGGCCTCCTGGACGACACGCAGGACCGCCTGGCCGGCCGGCCCGGCGAGCCGTTCGCGGTCGCCGTCGATGGTCAGCTGCGCCGCTGCCTCCGAGCCGGCGCGGTACTCGGCGACGAGCGCTTCCACCGCCGCCGGCGCCGACACCGTGTCCCCGCGCAGGGCGCCGACGGCCAGCCGGGTCTCGCGCAGGCCCTCCTTGGCCAACTCGTGGGCGCGGTGGACGCGCGCCAGCACGTCGGCGCTGTCCGCCCCCTGCTCGATGAGCGCGCTCGTCGCCTCCAGCTGGATGGTCAGGCCCGCCAGCGCATGGGCCAGGACGTCGTGGATCTCGCGGGCGATGCGGGTGGATTCCTCCAGCCGCGCCGAGCGGACCTGCTCCTCGTGCGAACGCTGGGTCTGGGCCAGCAGCAGCTCGGCCTGCTCAGCGCGCGCCACCGACTGGCGGCTGTTGGATGCCGCCAGCGCGCCCGCGGCGAAGCCGAGGGCATAGGCGAGCAGTCCCACGCCGAGGCGGTGGTAGATGAGGTCGCCCGCGGCCAGTGCCACCGTTCCCAAGACCGCGACGGGCGCGGCTCGGGACAGCTCGACCCGGATGGCGGCGGCGACCACGGCGACGAAGACGAACGCGCTGGCGGCGCTGTCGGGCGCGGCGGCGGCGAGCAGACCACCGGCGCCGGCCAGCACCCACAGGTCGGGCGTGATCTCGTCGTGGTCCAGCGGCTGCCCGGTCCACCACAGCCACGCGATGGCGCACGTGGCGAAGAGCACGCTGACGACGAGCCCGCGGCCGTGGGTGCCGGGATGGTGGCCGGCGTCGAACACCGACCAGCCGATGAGCACGAGGCCGATCAGTCGCACCAAGGTGGCTGAGCGGCGGTCGAGGCGAGTGAGGAGCACGGTGAACACGGTACGGGGCGGGGGAGCGTCAGCTCAACCCACCCCCACACGGCGAAGCGAGATCCGCGTCGAAGGCGGGTCTCGCTTGCCGGAGGGAGGTGGGCGCGAGTCAGGCCAGCTTCGGCGTGCCGACGGCCTGGAGCTGGCGGCGGCGCATCGCCATCGTCACCGATCGGCCGAGGACCTCGAAGACGGCCATGG
This sequence comes from Solirubrobacteraceae bacterium, assembly GCA_035503355.1. GTDB lineage: Bacteria > Actinomycetota > Thermoleophilia > Solirubrobacterales > Solirubrobacteraceae > Palsa-465. The sequence continues at coordinate 1,627 of DATJTQ010000010.1, read as the reverse complement.
CCAGGAACGCGTCGGTCCAGGCGGCCCCGCTGGTGATGGAGTGCGCGGCGCTGAAGCTGGCGATCGACGCCGAACCGCCGTGGCTGATCCAGATCAGGACGGCAAACCGCGAGCCCATGCCGAGCACCCAGAACAGAGCGGACGCCCACCCGGCCTTGGCCAGGACGTCACCGTGATCGCCACGACGCATCCGGACGGTGACGGCGCTGGCGACGCCGATGCTCAGTCCGGTGAGGCCGAGAACCGTGATGAGGATGAGGTCATTGCCCGCGGTGGGGATGGAGTGGAAGTAGTTGGCGACGGCGATGCTGAGGATGACGAGCGGACGGACGAGGGCCTGGGTGGTGAGCTTGCGCTCCTTGATCTGGAGCAGGACGAGGAGGACGAGGGTTGAGTCGATGAGGTAATCGGAAATGGTCATGGGAGCATGGTCGGCGACGACGCCGGCGCGCACATCGGCTCCCGGGTCGATTCTCGGGTGGAGATGACGGCGGTCTCCACCCAGGGGTGGAGACGCCGGCGCCGGATGGCGTCACCCGCGGTGCGCGAGGTGAAGGACAGTGTCGGCGAGGGCCAGGAGGCGCTCGTCGTGGGTGGCGCAGAGCACGGTCTGGCCGTCCTCGCGCGCCGACGCGCGCAACAGCTCGGCCGCCATCGTGGCGTTGGCCTCGTCCAGGCGCGAGGTCGGCTCATCGACGATAAGCAGGCCGCGCGCGCTGGCCAGGGCGCGGGCCAGGGCGAGCCGCTGCGCCTCGCCCGCCGACAGCCGCCCGGCGCGCTGGCGCGCCCGATCGGCCAGCCCGACCCGGGCCAGCACGCGGGCTGCCTCGGCGCGCGCCTCCTCCTCATCCCACCCGCGCGAGCGCAGCGCCAGCACGACGTTCTCAGTGGCACTGAGGAAGCCCACGGGCGCCGGCTCCTGGGCCAGGTAGCCGATTCGCTCCCGCCGCAGCGCCGCCAGAGCCTCGGCGTCATCGGCCGTCAGATCGTGGCCGTCAAGGAGGATGGCGCCGCTGTCGGGGCGGTCAAGGCCGGCCACCAGCCGCAGCAGGGTCGTCTTGCCCGATCCCGATGCGCCCGCCACCGCGTGCATCTGCCCGGCGACGAGGCAATCGCTGACGCCATCGAGCACCGCGCGGCGGGAGCGGCCGTGTCCGCGCACGCGGACGACACCGCGCAGCTCGATGGTGGCCGGGCGCCACGGCACCACCCGGGCGCCGTGACGTGCGTCGTGTGGTGGCGGGGGCGGCGGCGTGGCCGCCCCCGCCGCCGCGCTGACCAGCAGCCCGCCGTCGGCGAGCCGGACCTGAGCCCGGCCGTCGATCCCCGCCTCACGAAGCAGCCCCGGGGGGAGCGAGAGCCACCCGCTGCGCCCGACGATGATCCCGGCGCTGCCGTCCCGGGCGCCCCCAAGCTCCTCCACGATCCGGCCGTCGCGCATGCGCACGCTGCGATCGGCGGCTGCCGCGGCCGCAGGGTCGTGGCTGACGACGATGACGGTGGCGCCCTCGGCCCGCGCCAGTTGCACGATGAGGCGGAGCACCGCGTCGCCGTTGGCCGCGTCCAGCTCGCCCGTCGGCTCGTCGGCCAGCAGCAGCGCTGGGCGGTGGGCGATGGCCAGGCAGAG
>DATJTQ010000009.1:0-18133 GCA_035503355.1 Solirubrobacteraceae bacterium | reverse complement strand
CGAGGTGCGTGACCACGGGCCCGGCCTGCCCGAGAACGCCGGCGATCAGCTGTTTGAGCGGTTCTGGCGCACCGAGGGCGGGCGCAGCAGGGGCAAGGGCGGCGCCGGGCTGGGACTGGCCATCGTCAAGGCCATTGCCGTGGCCCACGGCGGTTCAGTGCACGCCGACAACGCGCCGGCCGGCGACGGAGGGGGCGCGGTCTTCCAGGTCTCGCTGCCCGCTGTAGCGGCCACCGAGCCCTCTCAGGAAAGTCTCAGCCTCCTCACGTCGGACTCTTATCTGGATCACGCAGATTGAGCCGGTGACCCACCGGCGAGCAGCGCTGACCGCTGCATGAACTTCAGAGTCCCCTGGCACGTCCTCGGCCTGCTGGCCGTCTTCGCCGCCGCCGTGGTCGCCGCGGTGATCGAGCTGGGCCCGCCGACGGCGTCGTCGCGCACCTCCACCGAGACCGTCACCGCCACCAAGGGCATCGTGCAGTCGACGGTCACCGGCACCGGGAACCTCGAGCCCGGGACCGACGTCGAGGCCAACTTCCAGACCAGCGGCACCCTCCAGCACCTCTACGTCAAGGAGGGCGACCACGTCAGCAAGGGCCAGCTCATCGCGACGCTCGATCCCACCGCCGCGCAGCTGACCGTGCAGCAGGCAGAGTCGAGCCTGACCTCGGCCGAGGACAACCTCACCAACGCCGAGAACCAGACCGCGACCTCGGGCTCCTCGGGCTCGTCGACCAACACCAGCTTGGAGAGCACTCAGGAGTCGACGGAGTTCGTCACCTATCACCCGGCCGCGCTCACCACCTCGCAGACCACCACGACCCAGACGTCCACCACGCCGACGCGGACGGGCACGACCCCGACCACCACCACGCCCACGCGGACGGGCACGACCCCGACCACCACCACGCCCGCCCGGACCGGGAGTGGGTCATCCGGGTCAGGCAGTGCGTCATCTGGGTCCGGCAGCGGCTCCAGCGGCTCTGCCGGCGGGTCGGGTGGCTCGAGCGGGTCCGGCGGGTCAAGCGGCGGGTCCCGCTCCGGCGGCAGCTCGAGCGGGGGCTCCGGGCAGACCGCCACCACCAGCGCCGCCACCATCGCCGCCAACATCGCTTCGGCCCAGGCCTCGGTCGACGGCGCCGAGGCGACGCTGCGCAACGCGGAGAACGCGCTGAACGAGACGCGGCTCTTCGCGCCGGCCGCCGGCACGGTGGTCAACGTCGAGAGCGTCTCTCCGGGTGACGCCATCTCCGGGGGCGGGTCGGGATCGAGCGACAGCTCGGGCTCGAGCGACAGCTCGGCGTCCAGCTCCACCAGCGGCACCGGATCGACCGCCGGCAGCCTCGGCGGCACCGGCAGCAGCTCGTCCTCCTCGTCGTCGTCGAGTGGCACTGGGCTGGTCGAGATCGTCAACACCCACGCGATGACGATGACGGTGGCCTTCAGCGAGTCCGACATCTCCAAGATCAAGGTCGGCCAGTCGGCCAACGTCACGCTCGAGGCTCTGTCCGGCGTCGAGCTGGCCGCTCACGTGAGCGCCATCTCCACGCTGGGCACCAGCAGCAGCGGCGTCGTCAGCTACAACGCGACGCTCAGCCTCGATCAGCGCGACTCGCGCGTGAAGGCCGGCATGAGCGCCTCGGCCGCGGTCATCACCGGGCAGGCGTCTGGGGTCAACCTCCCCAACAGCGCGATCACCACCACCGGATCGGTGGGCCGGGTCAACCTTCTCCAGAACGGCACAGCAACTCCGACGACCGTTGTCGTCGGCCTCGTCGGCGACAGCCGCACCCAGATCGTCAGCGGACTGAAGGCCGGCGAGCAGGTGCAGGTGACCACCACCCTGCCGGCGCTGGGCTCAGGCGCCTCCTCGGCGACCTCGGGCTCGACCGGGACGCTGGGCGGAACCAGCGGATTCGGGGGCGGAGCCGGCGGCTTCGGCGGCGGTGGGTTTGCCGGCGGTGGCTTTGCCGGCGGCGGGCGGTTCCGCGGCGGCGGCTGATGGCTCTGCGCCCCCCCGTCATCGACCTCGACCAGGTCACCAAGACCTACGAGGTGGGCGAGATCGCGGTGCACGCCCTCAACGGGATCTCCGCGACGATCCAGTCCGGCGAGTACGTCGCGATCATCGGCAGCTCCGGCAGCGGCAAGAGCACGCTGATGAACATCCTGGGCTGCCTCGACGTGCCGTCCAGCGGCGTGTATCGCCTCAACGGCCTCGATGTCCGCTATGCCGACGAGGACCAGCTCGCCGACCTGCGCAACCGCGAGATCGGCTTCGTCTTTCAGAGCTTCAACCTCATCCCGCGCACCCGGGCGCTGGCCAACGTGGAGCTTCCCCTCGCCTACGCCGGGCTCAACCGGGGCGACCGGCGCCAGCGGGCGCTGCGCTCCCTGGCCGACGTCGGCCTGGCCTCACGCGTGCACCACATGCCCTCCGAGCTGTCCGGCGGCCAGCAGCAGCGTGTCGCCATCGCGCGAGCGCTGGTCACCAACCCGGCGATGATCCTCGCCGACGAGCCCACCGGCAACCTCGACACCCAGTCCACGCGGGAGATCCTCGAGATCTTGGAGCGGCTCTCCGGCGAGGGCCGGACGATCATCCTCATCACCCACGAGCACGAGGTGGCCACCCACGCTGACCGGGTCATCGAGCTGTCCGACGGGCACATCGTCTCTGATGCGGCCAACGCGATGGAGGCGTCGCCGTGACCGAGACGGTGCGCGTCGCGCTCACCGGGCTGGCGGCCAACAAGCTGCGGTCGGGACTCACCATCCTGGGCCTGATGATCGGCGTGGGCTCGGTGATCATCCTCGTGGCGGTGGGCACGGGCTCGTCGTCGGCGGTGCAGTCCTCGATCGAGGCCCTCGGCTCCAACGTGCTGCTGGTCCAGTCAACGCCGACGCTGGGCGGCCTGGGCCGTGGCGGGGGCTTCACCGCCGATCCCCTGACCGTGGCCGACGCCGACGCGCTGACCAACCGGTTCACCGCCCCCGACGTGGAGAGCGCCTCGCCGGTGGTCAACGCCAACGGCGTCACGCTCACCTACAACGGCACCACGTACTCGCCGTCGTCCTTCGTGGGCACCACCCCCAGCTACCGGTCCGCGCGTGACTACACGCTGGCGAGCGGGTCCTGGTGGACCAAGGCGCAGGAGAACCAGCACGCCCGGGTGGCCGTGATCGGGCCCACCGTCGTCTCGGAGCTGTTCAGCGGCGCCAACCCGATCGGCGCCACGATCGCCGTCAACGGCACGAACTTCCAGGTCATCGGAGTCACCAACTCCAAGGGATCCAACGGCGCCACCAACCAGGACGACGTGGTCATGGCACCGCTCACCGCGGTCCAGGACACCCTCACTGGCTACGGCGACGTCAGCCAGATCGTCGTCCAGGCCAAGTCGCGTGACCAGCTCTCCGCCGCGCAGACGGAGGTCACCAACATCCTCACCCCACTTTTGCCGCAGACGCCTGGATCCACCTCGTCGAGCTTCAGCGTCATCAACCAGGGCTCGATCCTGCAGGCGTCGAGCTCCACCAGCAGCGTGTTCACGACGCTGCTCGGCGAGGTGGCCGCGATCTCCCTGCTCGTGGGCGGGATCGGCGTGATGAACATCATGCTCGTCTCGGTCACCGAGCGCACGCGTGAGATCGGCATCCGCAAGGCCGTCGGCGCCCGACGCTCGGACATCCTCGTCCAGTTCCTCGTCGAGGCCGTGCTGGTCTCGCTGTTCGGCGGCATCGCGGGCGTGATCTTCGGCGTGGTCGGCAGCCAGTTCAAGATCGCCGGCGTTCACCCGGTGATCGCCCCGTACTCGATCGGCCTGGCCTTCGGCGCGTCGGTCCTGATCGGGCTGTTCTTCGGGACCTATCCCGCCGGACGCGCCGCCGCGATGCGGCCGATCGAGGCCCTGAGATTCGAATGAACCGGATGCCATCCCGCCGCCGGCCCCTGCCCATCAGACCCAGGAAGACGACCATGGACACCTACACCCCCGACCAGCACGAGGAGGACTGGGAGGCCTACCAGGGCGAGCCCGGCACGGAGAGCGATACGACGCTTCCGCGCCGCAAGCGCCGCCAGTTCTTCAACCGCCGCACGGCCGCGCTCGGCGCGCTGGTCACGTGCGCGATCGGCTTCTACGCCGGGATCCGTGTCGAGAAGTCCCAGCTCTCGAACTCCAGCTCGACGTTCGCAGGCGCCGGGGCGAGTGGGCGTGCCGGGCTGGCCGGGCTGGCCGCGCGGTTTGGGCGCGCCGGCAGTACCGGTGCCGGCGGTACCGCTGGCGGCACGGGGGCCACAGGTGCCGCGGGCGCGGCAGGTGGCACGGGCGCCGCCGGGGGTGCCTCGGGCGCGGCGAGCGGAGCGTCCGGCGGTGGCTTTGCCGCCGGCTTCGGCGGCGGCGCCGGCGGAGCGGGCACCTCGTTCGGCACCGTGGCCAGCGTCAAGGGCAAAACCATCTACGTGACCGACGCCAACGGCAACACGGTCAAGGTCAACCTCACCTCCTCCACCAAGATCACCAAGAACCAGTCCGTCTCCCGGCATGCCATTCGTCCCGGGGACACGATCATCGTCACCGGCGGTTCCGGGTCCAAGGGCGCCACCACGGCGGCCACCGTCACCGACTCCGGCAACCGCGGCGGTTCGAGCTCTGGCTCGGGTGGCAGCGGGGGCGGCTCTGGCTCCAGCGGGGGTTCGAATTCCGCCGTCGGCTCTCTCTTCTCATCCGGCGGCTGACGCACCACGAAAGGAAGCAGCACCACCATGACTCACTTGCGCACAGTTCGGCTGGCGATGCTGGCGGGGACCGTTTTGGTCGTAGCGCTCGCCCTGGCCGCCTGCGGCTCGAGCTCCAACACCTCGTCCAGCTCCGGCGCGGCCGCCGCGTCCAGCTCATCATCGTCCGGCGCCGGGAGCGCCGCGAACCGCACGAAGTTCGTGTCGTGCCTCAAGGCCCACGGCGTGACCCTTCCCAGCCGTCCCGCCGGCGCCCACCGGCCCAGCGGAGGCGGCGAGGGCGGTGCCCCTCCCGGTGGGGGCGGCGCGCCTCCCGGCGGAGGCGGCGGCTTCGGCGGCGGCGGCGGGTTCTTCGGCGGCGGCGGTGGCGCGCGCAGCCGCTTCAACAACCCGAAGTTCCAGGCCGCCATCAAGGCGTGCGGCGGCGGCCAGTTCCAGCGGCGCCGGTTCACGCCCAACAAGGCCGCGATCACCAAGTTCGTGGCCTGCGTGAAGCAGCACGGCTACAACCTGCCCACCCCGAACTTCTCGGGCAAGGGCCCGATCTTCCCGGCCAACATCGAGAAGGACAAGAAGTTCCAGACGGCCTCCCGGGCGTGCGCGTCCACCCTGCGGCCGCAGGGTGCTCCGGGCGCACCCGGCGGGGCCGGCGCCGGATCGAGCTCCGGGAGCAGTTCGAGCAGCGACTGACGGCGGCAAACGCAGATCGCTGCCCCGCCGCGGCTCCGGTAACGGCCGCGGCTCGTAGGCAGGGGAGACGCACCGATTAGCCTCATCTAGGTTGCGTCTCCCCCGTCTGCGCCCCGACCTCTCGCCGTTCCGCGACAGCCGTGATCTGCGGCTGGTCGTCGGCGGCAGCTTTGTCTCGAATCTCGGGGCACAGGCGACGCTCGTCGCGCTCCCCTTTCAGCTGTACCTCCTGACCCGGTCAGCGCTGGTAGTCGGCCTGCTCGGCGCTGTCGAGTTGGTGCCGCTGGTGTCCATGTCCCTGCTGGGAGGCGCCATCGCCGACCGCATGGACCGACGCCGGCTGCTGTTGCTGACCCAGATCGGCCTGGTGGCGACATCGGGCGGGCTGGCGCTCCTGCCCGCGCTGGGGCGACCGCCGGTGGCCGCGCTCTATGTGCTCGGCGGCCTTCTGGCGGGCTGCAACGCCCTGCAGAACGTCGCCATCTCGGCGCTCGTGCCCAACCTGATCGATCGCCCGCGCCTGCCCCGCGTGCTGGCGGTCAACTACGGCCTCTCGGCACTGTCGACGGTGATGGGTCCGGGGCTGGGCGGGCTGCTCATCGCTGCCCTCGGGGTCCAGGCCGCCTACACCGTGGACGCGGTGAGCTGCCTGGCCATCGTGTTCACCGTGCTCTTCATCGCCGCCCAGCCCCCGGTGATGGTGGGCGAGCATCCACCGGTCTTCGCCGCCATCGCCGAGGGCCTGCGCTACGTGCGCGGCAATCGTGCCCTGGTCGGCTCCTTCGCCATCGATCTCGTGGCGATGACCTTCGGCATGCCCCGCGCCCTGTTCGCGGTCCTGGCGGTGAGCGTCTATCACGCGGGCGCCGCCGGTACGGGCGTGCTCTACGCCGCCGTGCCCGCCGGGGCCACCGTGGCGGCGCTGCTCACCGGATGGATCAACCACGCCCGGAGGCTGGGCGTCATCGTCATCTGGGCGGTCGCTGTCTGGGGTGCGGCGGTCGCGCTGGCGGGGCTCATGCGCTCCCTGTGGCCGGCGGTGGCGCTGCTCGCCGTCGCCGGAGCGGCCGACTCGATCTCCGCCGTGTGCCGCTCGACCATCAACCAGACGGTCACGCCTGACCAGATGCGCGGTCGGATGTCGGCCACGTTCTCGCTGGTGGTGTCCGGCGGGCCTCGCCTCGGCGACGTCGAGTCCGGGAGCGTCGCCGGCGCGGCGGGCGTGCGGTTCTCCGTCGTCTCCGGCGGGCTGCTGTGCATGCTCGGCGTGGTCGCGATCACGCTGGCGTTCCCGGCATTGCGCGCGTATGACACCGCGGACTGGACCTCGGCACCGGCCGCCGGCACCGCCGATCGAATCGGCGAGACGGTGGAGGCCGTGGAGCTAACGTGAGCTGAGGGCATGGCCGAGACCCCGGGCTACTTCGACGACGATTCCGTGATCCGCCACGTGCTGCGCGAGCGCGCCCTGGCGCTGTCGGGGCCGCGGGCACTGTTGATGCAAGCGGCCCATCCCCTGGCCGTGGCCGGGTTGCTGGCCCATTCCGACGCGCTGGAGGACCCCTACGTCCGGCTCGCCCGCACGGCGAAGATCATGAACCTCATCACCTTTGGGGCCCGTGCGGACGCCGACCGGGCGACCCGCCGCGTGCGCGCGATGCACCGCGCGGTGCGGGGCCGGCTGCCCGAGGCCGTGGGCCCGTATCCCGCCGGGTCGCCGTACCGCGCCGATGACCCCGAGCTGCTGATGTGGATCCTGTACTCCCTGATCGACTCCGCGGTCGTGGTGTACCGGACCTACGTCGGGCGGCTCGACGACGGAGCGCGGGCGGAGCTGTGGGAGGACTACAAGGTGGTCGGGCGCCTGTTCGGGTTGCGGCGCGGCCAGATGCCCGACGGCGTGGCCGATCTGGACGCCTACGGCCGGGAGATGCTGAGCGGCGGCAGGCTGTTTGTCGGCGACTGGGCCCGCCGGCGCGCGCGCGAGATCGTCCTCGAGCCGCCGGTGCGGCGGGCCGTCCGCCCCCTGGTGGAGACCGTCAACTTCATCACCGTGGCTTTGCTGCCGGACGAGATCCGCGGCCAGTACGGCTTCTTTCCGCTGCCGCCGGTGGCGGTGCGCAAGGCGCTGGTGGGCGTCGGCGCGGCCTACGTGCGTCGCGGGGTGCTGCCGGTGCTGCCGACCCACATCCGGCAGGTGCCCGCGGCGCGAGAGGCTGCCTGAGTCCCGGCGGGGTGGGCGCCACGGCCCTCCGGGCCGCCGCCGCAACCCAGGCGGTAGCGTCCGCGCACATGACCAGGGTCGCCGTCGTGGGCCACGTCGAGTGGGTCCAGTTCCTGCGCGTGGAGCGCCTGCCCGCCGCAGGGGAGATCGAGCGGGCGGAGCGCGAGTCCACGCACGCCGGCGGCGGCGCTGTCGTGGCGGCAGCCGTCCTGGCCGAGCATGGCGCCGAGGTGGAGTTCTTTGGCGCCGTCGGCAGCGACCAGATCGGCTCCGACGCGGTCCGGGAGCTCACCGAGCGCGGAATCAACGCGCACGTCGCCCGGCGCCCGGGGCCAACGCGTGAGGTGCTGACCCTGCTCGACAGCCGGGGTGAGCGCACGATCCTGCCCATCGGCGAGCGCCTCCAGCCCGAGGGAGCCGACCAGCTCGCCTGGGACCGGCTGTCCTCGGTTGACGCGGTCTATGTCACCGCCGCAGACCAGGACGCGCTGGAGCGCGCCCGTGCCGCCCGGGTCCTCGTGGCGACGCCGCGGCTGCGCGAGCGCCTCGATCGACCGGACGTCTACATCGACGCGCTGATCTTCAGCGCCTCTGACGAGGCGGAGGTGAGCTGGGCGCGCCGGCTCGAGTCAGACACGCGCCTGATGGTGGCGACCGAGGGGGGCGACGGTGGCCGGTGGTGGGGCGAGTCCGAGGGCCGCTGGCAGGCGGTTCCGCCGCCGGGCCCGATCCGCGACAGCTATGGATCCGGCGACTCGTTTGCGGCCGGGGTCACCTGTGCTCTGGCCCAGGGGCGTCCGATCTCGGAGGCGTGCCAGCTCGGCGCACAGTGGGGCGCCGAGATGCTGACGCGGGTGGGCGCGCCCTGACTTCTTCGGGGCGCGCCGTCCCTACAGATCGGTGTGCCTACAGATCGGTGTGGCGCGGCGCGTATCGGTGGTGGAGCATGAGCGCGTTGCCGTCGGGGTCCGCGAAGAACGCCATGTGACACACCCCGGTGTCCAGCGTGTCTCCGCGGAAGGACACCCCGGCGTCCTCGAGTTGCGAGCGCGACTGCGCCACGTCGTCGACGTTGAGCGCCACCGGCCCGACCGACGCCTGATGCTCGATCCCCATCTTCGCCGAGTCGATGATGCTGAGGGTCAGGTTGCCGGTCTCGAACTCGGCAAAGCCGCGATCCGGCACGTGGACTGACCGCGGCAGCCCCAGCGTCTCGCCATAGAACGTCACCGCGCGGCCGAGGTCCTGGGTCTGGAAGGCCACGAAGTCGACCCCCTTGACCATCCCGTCTGACGCTGCCATATCCCTCTCCTCTGTCGGTTCCCGGCGTGCCCGCACAGTGTGACCGGCATGCGGTCACCGCGTGGGTCCTCGGTGCGTGTGCTGTCCGCAACCAATGCGAACATATGTTCGTGCCGGATGAGCCCACCATACTGCACGCGGACCTCGACGCGTTCTACGCGTCGGTGGAGCAACGCGACAACCCGACGCTCCGCGGAAAGCCGGTGATCGTCGGGGGCGGGGTGGTGCTCGCGGCCAGCTACGAGGCCAAGGCATGCGGCGTACGCACGGCCATGGGAGGCGCGCGGGCACGGGCGTTGTGCCCGCGCGCGGTCGTCGTCCCGCCGCGGTTCGCCGCCTACACGGAGGCGAGCAAGGACGTCTTCGCGGTGTTCGAGCGGACCTCCCCGCTGGTGGAGGCGCTCTCGATCGACGAGGCGTTCCTCGACGTGCGGGGGTTGCGTCACATCTCGGGCACGCCGACGGAGATTGCGGTTCGCCTGCGCGAGGAGGTCCTCGCCGAGGTGGGCCTGGCCATCACCGTCGGATTGGCCTGCACGAAGTTCCTGGCCAAGGTGGCCAGCGGCGTGGCCAAGCCCGACGGCCTGTTGGTGATCCCCGCGGGCGGTGAGCTTGGCTTCCTGCACCCCCTGCCGGTGGAGCGGCTGTGGGGGGTCGGCTCTGTCACGGCAGCCAAGCTGCACGCGCACGGGCTGAACTCCGTGGGGCAGGTGGCGCGGCTGAGGGAGGAGACGCTGGTGGCGATGCTCGGGCGGGCCGCCGGCCGCCAGCTGTACGCGCTCTCGCACAACCGAGACCCGCGGCGGGTGACGGCGCGGCGGCGGCGGCGCTCGATCGGCGCCCAGCGGGCGCTCGGCCGCCGCCGGCGGTCGCCCGCGGAGCTGGATGCGTCGTTGATGACGCTGGTGGACCGGGTCTCGCGCAGGATGCGGACCGCGGGCCGGGCGTGCCGGACCGTGGTGTTGCGGCTGCGCTTTGATGACTTCGCGCGCGCCACGCGTTCGCACACGATGGCGGAGGCGACGACGCGGACCACCACGTTGCTGCGGGTGGCCCGGGGGCTGCTGGCGGCGTCGGGCGCGATGATCGCACAGCGCGGGCTGACGCTCATCGGCATCGCGCTGACCAATCTGTGCGATGCCAAGGCGATCCAGCTGGCGCTCCCGTTCGACCGGACGGCGAGCCTGGACCGCACGCTGGATGAATTGCGGGACCGGTTTGGGTCAAGCGCGATCTCGCGCGGGACGCTGCTCGGACAGGAGACGGACGTATGGGTGCCGCTGCTTCCCGATTGAGCCGACCCGGCCACTGGCGGGGCCTGCCGGCCCCTCCGCGGCCATGCGCAGCCTCCCCTCTTGCGGCCGGTTCGCCGGTCCTCAGAGGCTGGCGAGGCGCTCACGCAGGAAACGCACCTCGGCGTCGCCGTCGGTCAGCTCAAGGGCACGGCGGTAGGCGACCGCGGCCTCCTCCGGCCGGTCGAGGCGGCGCAGCAATTCCGCCCGAGTCGAGTGGAGGTAGCGGTAGCTGTCGAGGCTGAGGCCGTCGACGATGGCCAGGGCCTCGTCGGGAGCGCCTGCCTCAGCCACCGCCACCGCGCGGTTGAGCTCGACGACCGGTGAGCCGGTGATGCGGGAGAGCTGCTGGTACAGCGCCCCGATCTGGGGCCAATCGATCGGATCGTCAAGCTGGAGTGAGGCGATCGCGGCCTGGAGGACATAGGGGCCGCGGCCGCGGAGCGCCAGGGCGCGATCGAGGTCAGCGCGGCCGGAGGCGATCTGGCCGGCGTCCCACAGCGCGCGGTTTTGGTCGGCGAGGCGGACGAGCTCGCCGTCGGCGAATCGGGCCTGGCGGCGCGCATGGTGCAGGCGCATCAGGCCGAGCAGGGCGTGGACCTCGGACTCGTCGGGCATGAGCTCTGAGAGCACCATGCCCAGGGCGATCGCCTCCGTGGCCAGGTCGGTGCGGCCGCCGTACCCCTCATTGAAGATGAGATAGATGACCGCCAGGACGGCGCCGAGACGCTCGGGCAGGACGGTCGCGGGCGGCACGCTGAACGGGATGCCCGCGAGCTTGATCTTGGTGCGGGCGCGGGAGAGCCGGCGCTTCATGGTCTCGGGAGAGACCAGGAAGGCACGGGCGATCTCGTCGTTGGTGAGGCCGCCGAGCGCGCGCAGGGTCAGGGCGACCTGGGCCTCGGTGGCGAGCGCCGGGTGACAGCAGGTGAAGAGCAACTCCAGGCGCTCATCGCCGATCTGATCGGAGCCGAGATCGTTCACGTCGTCCTCCACGGCCTCGTCGCGTTCCAGTAGGGGCGCCTTGGCGGCCAGGGTGCGCTCACGGCGCAGCCGGTCGATGGCACGGTTGCGCCCCGTGGTGACCAGCCAGGCCACCGGGTTCGCCGGCATGCCGTCGCGGGGCCAGCGCTCGGCAGCGATGGCGAACGCCTCCTGGGCGGCGTCCTCGGCGAGCTGGAAGTCGCCGAGGTAGCCGACCAGGGACGCCACCACGCGCCCCCAGTGCTGCCGGAACACGCTGTCGAGCATGGGGGCGGTCAGGGCGTGGGGGCGGTCAGGGCGTCAGGGCGGTCAGGGCGTCGGCGCGGCCATCACCCGTGCATCAGCGGACGAACCTCGACCGAGCCGCCGAGCCGCGCGGCGGGGACGCGGGCCGCCATCGCGATCGCGGCGTCGAGGTCATCGAGCTCGAACACGTAGTAGCCGGCGAACACCTCCTTGGTCTCCGCGAAGGGGCCGTCGGTGGTCAGCGTTCCGCCGCCGTTGACTCGCACCGTGGTGGCGTTGTCGACGTCGGCGAGCTGGCCGCCTTCGAGGCACCCGGGCTCGTCGCGCAGGGCGTAGTACTCGTTGGACATCGCCTCGAGCTCGTCGCCGGTGAAGCCGTCGACCATGCCGGGCGTCGTGTAGATGAGAAGCGCGTACTTCATGGGGACCTCCGTGGGAAGTGGGCCGGTGTCGTCTCAGAGACGAACGACGGCGCCCGGAGGGGACACTACGCCGTCCCGGCGGCGCGCTACGCCGCCGCAACCCCCACCAGGACCGGCCCCACCGGCTCGTGCTCCAGCCGCGCCGCGGCCCGACGCCCCGCCTCCTCCCCGGCGAAGCGGGCCACCAGCCGGATGGCCACGTCAAGCCCCGCCGCTGGGCCGCCGCCGGTCACCAGGCTGCCGTCGTCGACCACGCGCGCCTCGCGGCGCACGTCGGCGCCCGCGCGGGCCAGGTCATCCAGCGCGTTGCGATTGGTCACGGCCGGGCGCCCGGCCACCAGGCCGGCGCGCGCCAGCAGCATCGCCCCGGTACACACCGAGACCACCACGGTGCCGGCCGCGTGCAACGCGGCGAGAGCCCCGGGCAGCGAGCCCTCGCACTGGTCACGCACACCGGGAGCGTCATCCAGCCATCCGCCGCCGGGGACCACCACCAGCTCGGGACTCCCCAGCTCGTCGGGCACCTCCATGATCAGCCCGTGCGCGGAGCGAACCTCGGTCGCGTGGCCGGCCGGGCGCACCACCCGCGTGGGGAAGCCGGCGGCGGTCAGGACCTCGAGGGGCGCGATGGCGTCGAGATCGTCAAAGCCGTCAAAGACGACCACATCGGTGCGAGGAAGGGAGCCGTTCTGGGTCATGCCGCCATCCTGAGGCCGGCGGGCATGGCTGGCAAGTGGCAGAAATGACAGGTATCGTAAGATTCATGCCACGCTCTCACCAGGTCGTCGCCCTGGCCCTCGACGGCGTCGTCCTCCTGGACCTGGCGGCACCGACCCACCTCTTCGGGCACTGCGGCCCGCCCCACTACTCCTTCACCCTGGCCGCGCTGCGCGCGGGCCCGGTGCGCAGCTCGACCGGCATCGAGGTCCTCGCCGATTCTGGGATCGAGGCGCTCGAGGAGGCCGACACGATCGTGGTGCCCGGGTTCGGCTCCGACCCTGACCCGGCCGCGTTCGCGCGGTCCGCCCGGGCGGTGGCCGCGGCTCACGCGAGAGGCGCTCGGGTGCTCTCGATCTGCACCGGCGCCTTCGTGCTGGCCGAGGCGGGGATCCTCGACGGGCGGCGCGCCACCACCCACTGGGAGTCAACCGAGCGTCTGGCGCGGCAGTACCCCCGCGTCTCGGTCGATCCGGCGGTCCTCTACATCGACGAGGGCGACGTCATGACCAGCGCCGGGGTCGCCGCCGGGCTCGACCTCTGCCTCCACGTCATCCGGCGCGATCACGGCGCCGCCCTCGCGGCCCACATCGCCCGGCGCACCGTGGTCGCCCCCCATCGCGATGGAGGCCAGGCACAGTTCGTCACCCGGCCGCCCGGCAACGAGGGCTCAGTGAGCGCCCACGCCTCGCTGGAGGCCACACGCGCGTGGGCCCTTGACCGCCTGGACCAGCCGCTGGACGTGGCGGCTCTGGCGCGCCGGGCCTGCATGTCGCCGCGGAGCTTCGCGCGCCACTTCCGTGAGGAGACGGGCACCACGCCCGCCCAGTGGGTGCTCGATCAGCGCACCCGCGTGGCGCAGAGTCTGCTGGAGACGACCGACCTCCCCGTCGAGCACGTGGCGCAGCGCACCGGCTTCGGCTCGTCCACCACGCTGCGCACGCACTTCGGGCGCCGGCTGGCGACGACCCCCACGGCGTACCGGCGAGCGTTCCGCGAGCGCTGACCCGGTCGGCCGGTCGCGGGGTCAGCCGGCGCGGACGCAGCTCAGCCGCTCGTGGGGTCGGCCAGCGCCAGTCCGCCGGCGTCACCCCACGCCCCGCGCGCGTGAAACGCCGGCACCAACTCGGAGGTGACCACGCCGCCCCGGTCGGTGAGCTCATCGATGATCTGAAACCACGCTCCGATCCGCTCAGGGGTGTCCACGACGATCGTCGTCGCGGGGACGTGACGGCGCAGCGAGAGGAGCCGGTCGCCCTGCGGCGGACGGTCCCCGTGGTAGCCCCAGATCCCGTGGATCACCGTGGCGCCGCCGGCGCCGGCGGCGCGCAGGCGGCGGACGATCTCCACAAACAGCGGGCGCCCGGCGTGGAGCGTGTCGTGGTCGGCGTGGACCATCAGCTTGACCCAGGTCTTCAAGCCCTCATCGTCGGTCCCGGGCACGTCATGGGGCTCGGCCAGGCGTTGACCGTCGACCTTGCAGATCCGCACGCGCTCGAGGGTGAGCAGCGGCCGGTCCAACAGCCCCGCCACCTCCGGCAGCACCGGGCCGAGCTGGGAGCCCGGACCGACGGCGATGATCATCAGCGGCACCTCGGTGTTGGCGCCGAAGAAACGGGCCCGCTCGCGGACACCGTGAGCGGTGCCGTCGACCCCCAGCAGAACCGTGGCGCTGAACAGGCCGTGGCGGCGGAGCACGTCGACGATGGCGACGAAGGCGGGACGACGCCCCACCCGCTCGTAGCGCCCGCAATAGATGGTCAGCTTCGTCGCCTCGTGGAGATCCTCGGGCAGGGCCACCGGCCCCACGCGCCCGGTCAGCAGACGCGCGCGCTCGAGCGTCAGCAACCCATGCTCCGCGGCGGCCCCGATCTCGGGCAGCGCCGCCTCGATCCGCGATCGTGCATCCACCCCGACAAGCACCATCGGCAGATCATCCGAGAGGCTGAGGAGGCGGTCGGTCTGGAGGACCTGGTGGCGACCAAAGCCCTCGGCACCGCGCAGCAGGATGCTGGTGGCCAGGCCGTGGCGCTCGCAGATGCCGAGCAGCGCATCGCTGAGGAGCTGACCACCGGAGCGGTCGCGCTCGGCGAAGTAGCCGGTGAGCTTCAGGCAATCCTCGTTCACAGCGCCGCTCCGATGGCGTGGCCGAGGCTCACTGCGGCAAACCCGACGATCAGGGACCCGGCGAGGTTGGCCAGCCCGACTCCGAGCAGGTCGTCCTGGCCCAGGCGGTGGCTCTCCAGCATCCAGGTGGACAGCGTGGTGTAGGACCCGAGGGTGGCGGTGCCGGCCAGGATGAGGGCGTTGCCCGTCAGCGCGATGCCCGAGACGAGTCCCAGCAGCGCCGCGCCCGAGATGTTGACGACGAACGTCCCCCACGGAAACGCTCCGCCGCCCACGCGCTCGCCGACGAGCCCATCGACGAGAAAGCGTGCGATCGAACCGGTGCCGCCCAGCAGCGCCACCAGCAGCCAGGTCCCGACCGTCACAGCACCACCCGCACGCGCCGGACGACCGCGGTGGCCAGCGTGATCGCGGCAAAGCTGGCCAGCACCGTCGCCGCGGCGTAGCCGACCGCGAGCCCCCACTCGTGCACCCGGACCATCTTGAACAGCTCGAGCTGGACCGTGGAGAAGGTGGTGAGCGCACCGCACACCCCCGTGCCCAGGAAGGGGCGCCGGTAGGCGGAGGTGGGCAGGCGCTCGGTCAGCCGCGTGACGAAGTACCCCAGCAGGAATGCGCCGGCGACGTTGACCGCGAAGATGGCCCACGGCCACGTGTGCGGGTTGTCGGGAAACGCCCGGGACAGGCCCGTCCGCACCAGTGCGCCGGCGATCCCGCCGCAGAAGATCGCGGCCAGCTCACGGCGGTCGTGGGTGGGAAGCATCTGGGGGCGGGGTGCCCCGGGTGGGGCGAAAGCGTGCCCCGGACGGGGCGGGACGTGCCCTCGGGACGAGAGCGGCTGCAACGACGGTAGCGGCCCGCCATGCGGGCGCCCGTTAGCGTATGGCCATGGCCGGACTTGGCACCAAGCTCGACCACTGCGTGATCCACGTCACCGACTGGCCGCGCTCGAACGTCTTCTACCGAGACGTGCTGGGCGCAGAGCTCGTCGACCGTGGCGACGACGGCTGGGCCTACCGCTTCGGCACCGAGCAGCTCAACGTCCATGGGCCGGGCGTCTCGTCCGGCCCGCTGGCGCGCGTTCCGGTGGCGCCCGGCAACAGCGACCTGTGCTTTGCGTGGGACGGCCCCATCGACGGCGCGGTCGCCCACCTGCGCGACCACGGCGTCGCGATCGAAGAGGGGCCCGTCACCCGGCACGGCGCCGGGGGCGCCGGCCAGAGCGTCTACTTCCGGGACCCGGACGGGAGCCTCCTGGAGTTCATCTCCTACGCATCGTGAGCGAGGGCCGCGGCACAGTCCTCGCGCCGACCGACGCCGTCCCCCGTCACAAGACGGTCGCCCCGGGCAATGAACAAGCGTGGTGGTTGATGGCATGGATCTGACGCAGGCGACCGACGATGATCTGCTCGGGGCGATCACCGCAGGCGACGCCGAGGCCTTCACGGTGTTCTATCGCCGGCATCTGCCCGTGACCCTGGCGTACCTCATGCGCGAGACGCGCGACCCGGAGCTGGCCGCCGATCTCGCCGCCGAGGTCTTCGCCGACGTGCTCCTCACCTCGCACCGCTACCTCGATCACGGGCTCACGGCCACACCGTGGGTGATCGGGATCGCGCGCAACAAGCTGCTGATGAGCCTGCGGCGCGGCCGCGTCGAGGCGAGGGCGAGAAAGCGCCTCGGGTTCGACCCGGTCGCCTTGGAGGACGCGGACCTGGAGCGCGTCACCGCGGTCGCCGACGACGGCAAGGGACTGCTGGCGGCCCTGGTCAACGAGTTGCCCGACGACGAACGGCGCGCCGTGCTCTCGCGCGTGGTGCACGAACGTAGCTACAGCGACATCGCCTCCGAGCTCAGCTGCTCGGAGATGGTGGTGCGCAAGCGCGTGAGCCGCGGCCTGATGCGGCTGCGCGACCGGCTGGGAGGGAGCTGACGGCATGGCCGACTACCTTGACCAGGTGGGGACGCAGCTGGCCCGGATCACCGGCCGGGGCGTGGACCGCTCAACCGGGCCCACCCTGATCCGAGAGCCGGTGCGCCACAGCGGGCGCGACGATGAGCACCATGAGCATCCCCCGCGACGCGGCCGCCGTCATCGTGACGCCCTCGTCATCGTGCCGGCCCTGCTGGTGGCCGTCATCGTCGTCGTCGGGCTGCTGGTCCTGGGGCTCGGGGCCAACCACCACGCCACCACCAAACACCCCGCCGCCACCGCGACGCACCATCAGACGCCCCCGCGCCACCACCCCGCCAAGCCGACCCGGACGACGTCGACGCTGAGCAGCAAGGCCCCGGCCAGCGCCACCGCGCCGCGCGACGTGACCGCGCCTGCCGGGCCGGTGCCGCCCGGGTTCGGCGCCGAGTCGTTCACCGCGATCAGCGCCGGGACGTGGTGGCTGCTCGGCGCGGCGCCGTGCTCAACGCCGCCCTGCACTTCGGTCCTGCGTACTGACAACGGGGGGCAGCGGTTCGTCGGGACGCCCGCCCCGCGCACCACGCACGTCTCCCAACTGCGCTTCGCCAACGCCGCCGACGGCTTTGCCTACGACAACCAGCTGTGGGTCACCCACGACGCGGCCGCCACCTGGCACCAGGTCCGCCTCGGAGGCGCGGTCACCGAAATGGCCACTGGTCAGGGCTTCGCGTACGCGCTGGTGCGCTACGGCCACAAGGGCGCCGGCCGCCTGGAGCGAGCACCCCTGGGCTCAGACTCCTGGTCTGTGCTGGCGGGCGCCGGGAGCGCCTATGGAGGGCTGTGGGCCCACGGACAGGACGTCCTGGTCGGCTCAGACGACGGCGCAGCGCTGGAGGTCTCCCACAACGCCGGCGTTGACTTCACACGAGAGAACTCGCCCTCCAAGGGCTTGCCCTGCGACTTCCAGGAGCCCGCCGCCGGCATCGTGTGGGCGCATTGCGCGACGGGGACCGAGAGCGCCACGTGGCGCTCCACCGACTCGGGAAGTCAGTTTCACGCCCTGTCGGGGCCCGAACCGGGGCTGCCCAACACCGCCCTGTTCGCGGCAGCGTCGTCAACCACCGCGGTTGTGGGCGCTGACAAGCTCTACCGCACCACCGACGCCGGCGCGCACTACGCGCCGGTCTCGGGCATCGGGACGGTGACCGGGTTCCAGTATCTCGGCTTCACCGACGCCAGCCACGGCGTGGCCATCGCGTACGTGGGCTCCACCCCGACAGCGGCCAACGAGCGGCTCTACATCACCAGCGACGGCGGCGCCACCTACCGGCTGGTGTCAACCGGCTGACCCCCGCCCCGCTCGGCTCGCGCCCGCTCGGCTGTCCAGGCCGGCGCGCCGGCGCAAGTCGAGCTCGTAGGTCTGTCCGATCAGATCGACGCCGAAGCTGTGGTGGGGCTCCTCGCGCACCAGGC
>DATJTQ010000008.1:0-7906 GCA_035503355.1 Solirubrobacteraceae bacterium | reverse complement strand
CCTGGCCAACCGCGCGCTGTTCAACGAGCGCGTCCGCCACGCCGTCGCCCGCGCGCTGCGCGAGGGCATCGGGATGTCCGTCGTCTTCGTCGACCTCGACGACTTCAAGACCGTCAACGACAGCCTCGGCCACGCCGCCGGCGATCAGGTCCTCATCGAGGTGGCCCAGCGGATCTCGGGCAGCATCCGCGCCGCCGACACCGCCGCTCGCTTCGGCGGCGACGAGTTCGCCATCCTGCTCGAGGACGTCGACGATCTCCAGCACGCCGCCGAGACGGCGGAGCGGATCCTCGAGGCGCTGGCTCGCCCGCTCCATCTTGATCACAACGACATCGTCATCCGGGCCAGCCTCGGCATCTCGGTGGCCGAGCCCGGCAACCCCACCGATGCCGACGAGCTGATCCGCAACGCCGACGCGGCCATGTACATCGCCAAGGGGGAGGGCAAGGGGGGCTACCGCGTCTTCGAGCCCGCTATGCACGAGCAGGTCGTGGCGCGCCTGGAGCTCCGCGCCGACCTGCAGCGCGCGCTCGACCGCGACGAGTTCGAGCTGCACTACCAGCCGCTGGTCCGCCTGCGCGACGGCGCGGTGACGAGCGTCGAGGCGCTGCTGCGCTGGCGCCACCCGAGCCGCGGTCTGATCCCGCCCTTTGACTTCATCCCCTTCGCCGAGGAGAGCGGGCTCATCGTCCCCATCGGCCGCTGGGTCCTGCACGAGGGCTGCCGTCAGGCCAAGCTCTTCCGCGATCAGACCAGCTCGGCGGTCAAGCCCGGGATCGGCATCAACCTCAGCGTCAAGCAGCTGTTCCAGTCAGACATCGTCGGCGACGTGCGCGCCGCCCTGGCCGAGGCCGACCTGGAGCCGAGCGCGCTCACCCTGGAGATCACCGAGTCGGTGATGATGACCGACATCGATCTGGCCTGCAGCCGCCTGGAGGAGCTCCGGGCGCTGGGTGTGCGCCTCGCCATGGACGACTTCGGCACGGGGTACTCGTCGCTGAGCTACCTGAGCAAGTTCCCGCTCGACATCCTCAAGATGGACCGCTCGCTGCTGGCCGCCGGCGCCTCGCCGGTGACCTCGGGCCTGGCCTCCGCGGTGCTCGGCCTGGGCGAGACCTTCGACCTCGAGGTCGTCGCCGAGGGCATCGAGTATCCCGAGCAGTCGGCCACCCTGCGCGACCTCGGCTGCGAGACCGGCCAGGGCTTCTACTTCGCCCGTCCGATGATCCCGGGCGATCTGCTCGGCTACCTGGACGAGCGTGCCGGCGAGGTCGACGGTACGGCGGTTCCGGCAAGCTGAGCCTCCGGAGGCTCGGTCGGCATGCAGCACAGCTACGAAGGGCTCGACCGGGTGGGCGGCTTTGACCGCGTCCGCCTCTTCGCGCCGCTGGCCCATCGGGATTACCGCCTGCTCGTCGGCGGGATGAGCGTGTCGCTGCTGGGGGACGGCCTGTTCCTGGTCGCGCTCGCCTGGCAGGTCTACGCGCTGTCGAACGCACCGACCGCGCTGGCCAGCGTCGGCATCGCGATGACGATCCCGACCATCGCCTGCCTGCTGCTGGGAGGCGCCGTCTCTGACCGCTACGACCGCCGCAGGGTGATGCTGTGCGCCGACGCCGTGCGCGCGCTCGGGCTCGGCGTCCTGGCGGTGCTGTCGGTGAGCGGCACGCTGCGCCTGTGGGAGCTGATGGCGGTGGCAGTGGTGTACGGCGCGGCCACGGCCTTCTTTGACCCCGCGTCGGATGCGCTCGTGCCCGAGCTGCTGCCGGCCGACGCCCTGGCCCAGGCCAACTCGCTCGATCAGCTCATCCGCCCGCTGGCGCTGCGCCTGGCCGGGCCGGCCGTGGGTGGGGCGGTGATCGGTGCCATCGGCGTGGGGTGGTCGTTCGGGCTGGACGCGGGGTCGTTTCTAGTCTCGGCGGCGACGTTGCTGGCGATGTCGCCCGCGCGGCGCCTCGACGCGACCGCCGCCGCCCCCTCGATGCGCCGGGAGGTCGCGGCGGGCTTGCGCTACGTGCGCACCCACGCGTGGCTGTGGGCCACGCTGGTCAGCGCGGCGATCGCGTACCTGCTGTTCATGGGGCCCACCGAGGTCCTGCTCCCCTT
The DNA here is from genome assembly GCA_035503355.1 of Solirubrobacteraceae bacterium. GTDB lineage: Bacteria > Actinomycetota > Thermoleophilia > Solirubrobacterales > Solirubrobacteraceae > Palsa-465. Next base: position 5,800 of record DATJTQ010000008.1, on the reverse strand, counting down.
CGTGGTCAAGAACAAGCTGTCTGACGGCGCGGGCGCCCTGGGCCTCGTCTTCGCCGCCGGTGGCCTGGGGTCGCTGCTGTGCGCGATCGTCATCGGCCAGCGCGGGCTGCCGCGCCGCGCGCTGACCTTCATGTACATCTGCTGGACGCTGGCCACCCTGGCCATCGCGGGCTACGGGCTGTCGAGCCGGCTGTGGGGCCTGATGATCGCCAGCGTCGCCTTCAACAGCCTCGAGACCGCAGGCACGATCGCCTGGGCCACGACCAAGCAGCGCCTCGTGCCCTCAGAGCTGCTCGGGCGCGTCTCCAGCCTGGACTGGCTGATCTCGATCGGCCTGCTGCCGGTCTCCTTCGCCATCACCGGTCCGGTGAGCGCCGCGCTCGGTTTGCGCACCACGCTGGTCGGCGCCGGGGTGCTCGGTGCGATCGTCACCTTCGCCGCGCTGCTGGTCCCCGGTGTGCGGGCCATGGATGACCCCGTCGCGAGCGCGCCGGTTCTCTGCGGCATCGTCCTGCGGCCGATCGAGGACACGATCGGCTGGTCGGGCGACCGGCGCGTTCCCGCCTAGTGTCCCGAATGACCGCTTCGGGACACTAGTCCGCGGCCTCGGGCGGCTTGCGGGCACGGAAGTGCACGCCCCACCGCACGGCGACCGTGATGTAGTCAAAGCCGAGCGTCTGCAGGCGGGTCACCAGCGTCCCGGGGTCGATCGGGTTGTACACGTCGCCCTCGTGGAAGTGGTGCAGCTCCACGCTGTGGATGCTGTCTGAGGCCACCAGCACGCCGCCGGGCTTGAGCACGCGCAGGATCTCGGAGAGCACCCGGTTCTGCAGCGCCACCGTGGGCACGTGGTGAAGCATGGTGAAGCAGCCCACCGAGTCAAACGAGCTCTCCGGCCACGGGATGTCGGTGGCGTCGCCGGTGTGGATCTCGACGTTGCCGGCATCGGCGAACCGTTCGGTGAGGGCGGCCGCGGCCGCCTCCTCGAGCTCGAGGGCGACGAGCTGGTCGACGCGGTGGCGCAGCCAATCGGTCGAGGCGCCGGGGCCGGGGCCGATCTCGAGCATCCGCGCGCCGAGCTCGGCGCCGTCCACGGCCTCGGGCAGCACCTCTGACTGCAGGTATTCGGCCCACTCGGGCGAGGGGCAGACACGATCGTGGTTGGAGTTCATAGCGGCGATGGTTACACCGCCGCGGGGTGTCGCCAAGGGCGTAGCCTGCCAACCTGTGTCGTCAGACGGACAATGTGCGCCGGGATCGCCGCGCGGCGCCGGGGCGATGGTGGTCAAGACGCTTCCGATGGGCGCCGGGACGACCTTCGCTCGCCACGCCCATGATGACCACCAGCTCGCCTGGGCCAGGCGCGGCGTGCTCACCGTTCACACCGACGCGGCGACGTGGGTGCTGCCTCCGACGCGAGCGCTGTGGATCCCGGCCGGCGTGCGCCACGTGACCCAGGCCAGCGGCGTCGCCACGATGCAGACCGTCTACCTGGACCCGGAGCGCTGCGGGCGCGACTGGACGGCGCCGACACCGGTCACGGTCGGCGCGCTGCTGGCCGAGCTCATCGCCCACCTGGGCGCCGCTGCGCTGGATGGGGCGCGCCGCGCACGGGCTGAGGCGGTGCTCATCGACCTGCTCGAGCCTCTGCACGTGGCCACCATCGAGCTGCGCATGCCGCGCGATCCGCGCGCCCTCGACGTCGCCGCCGGGCTGGCCGGCGATCCGGCGTGCAGGCGCACGCTCGAGCAGTGGGGGCATGAGGTGGGGGCCAGCGAGCGCACCCTGGCCCGCGCCTTCCTGGCCGAGACCGGCGTCTCCTTCGGCCGCTGGCGCACCCAGCTGCGGCTGCAGGCCGCGCTGCCCACGCTGGCCGAGGGCGGCTCGGTGGCCAGCGCCTCTGAGCGCGCGGGCTATGAGTCGCCAAGCGCCTTCGTGGCCGCGTTCCGGCGCGAGACCGGGATGACGCCGGCCGAGTACTTCCGCGCCTGACCGCGGCCGGCCGGCCTCGCGGCGTCTGGCAGCGAACATTTCTTTGTGTACGGGTCAGCCCCGTGCGTACCTTGGGCGGTGGGCCGGTCTCTGCGAGAGAGGAGCGCCCATGGCTGTGCAAGGTGCGACGCGTCGCTGGCGGTGGCAGCAGACCACCGCCGGAGAGCTTGTCGCCGAGTTTCTCGGCACGTTCGTGATCATCGCCTTCGGGGACGGGGTGGTGGCGATGGTGGTGGCGGCGCTGAACCAGTCGGGCCGCGGCAAGGCTCCGTTCCTCGCGCAGGCCGACTGGCTGCTCATCGCCTGGGGCTGGGGGTTTGCGGTGGCGTTTGCCGTGTGGGTGGCCGGCGGCGTCAGCGGCGCCCACCTCAACCCGGCGGTCACGCTGGCCCAGGCCATCCGGCGGGGCTTTCCCTGGAACAAGGTCGCGCCCTACTGGGCCGCCCAGGTCCTGGGCGCCTTCGTCGGCGCGGCGCTCGTGTACTTCAACTACCACGGGGCGATCAACAGCTACGACGCCGCCAACCACATCGTGCGCGGCGCGCCGGATTCGGTTCCCACGTACTCGATCTTCGCCACCTTCCCGGCCAAGTACTTCCACTCATGGGTCGGGCCGTTGGTGGATCAGGTGATCGGGACGGCGTTCCTCGTCGGCTTCATCTTCGCCATCACCGACGAGTTCAACGCTCCGGTGCGCGGCAACCTGGCGCCGCTGGTGGTGGGGTTCATCGTCGTCGCCATCGGCCTCTCCTACGGCGCCAACGCCGGCTACGCCATCAACCCGGCGCGTGACTTCGGGCCGCGCATCTGGGCCTGGATCGCCGGGTGGAAGTCGATCGCCATGCCGGGCAACTACGGCAACGTCAACGACTACTTCTGGATACCGATCATCGGGCCTCTGGTGGGTGCTGTGATCGGCGGCGTCATCTATGACGTGGCCATCCGCGACGTGCTCATCGCCAGAGGCGCCACGCCCGAACCGCAGGCCGAGGAGCGGGGCGCCGACGTTCTGGAGGAGCCGGGAGGTGCCGCGTCTGAGCGGGGCTAGAGTCGCCCGCATGGAATTCGGAATCGGCTACTTCCCCACCCACGACGCGGTCGGCCCGGGCGAGATCGCGCGCCTGGCCGAGGACCGCGGCCACGAGTCGCTGTTCTTCGCCGAGCACACGCACATCCCGGCCAGCCGCGACTCCCAGTACCCCGGCGGCGGACCGCTGCCGCGCAAGTACATCCATACCTATGACCTGTTCGTGGCGCTCGCCGCCGCCGCGGCCGCGACGTCGCGGCTGCGCGTCGGCAGCGGCATCTGCCTGGTCGTCGAACGTGACCCGATCACCACCGCCAAGGAGGTCGCCTCCGTGGACCGGCTGTCCGGCGGGCGCTTTGAGTTCGGGATCGGCGCGGGCTGGAATCGCGAGGAGATGGCCAACCACGGAACCGATCCGCGGACCCGTATGCGGCTGTTCAAGGAGCGCGTCGAGGCCATGAAGGCGATCTGGACCGAGGACGAGGCGAGCTATCACGGGGAGTTCGTCTCCTTTGATCGCATCTGGTCCTGGCCCAAGCCCGCCCAGCGGCCCCATCCGCCGGTGCTGGTCGGCGGCAACGGGCCGACGGTGGAGGACCGCGTTCTGGCCTTCGGCGACGCGTGGTTTCCCAACTGGGGCGACGACGTGCTGGACCGCATGCAGGCCCTGCGCGCGCGGGCCGACCGTCACATCGACATGATGGCCATGGGCGTGCACGCCGATCCGGCCGAGATCCAGAGCTGCCTGGAGGCCGGGTGCCGGCGGGTCGTGCACTGGATCCCGTCGGGCAACCGATCGGTGGTGGAGCGCGGCTTCGAGCGCTGGGAGGCCGCAATCGCCGAGGTGACGGGCGAGGGGTGACCCTCTCGGTCTCCGAGGCCCGGGAGCGGTTTGCCGCCGCCCGGGTGGCGCGGCTGGCCACCGCGGACACCGGGGGCCGCCCGCACCTGGTGCCGGTGGTCTTTGTGGTGGACGGCGAGCGCGTGTACAGCGTCGTCGACGCCAAGCCCAAGCAGACCGTCGAGCTCCGCCGGCTGCGCAACGTCGCGTCGAACCCGTCGGTCGCGCTGCTGGTGGATCACTACGACGACGCGGACTGGGGCGCGCTGTGGTGGGTGCGCGCCGAGGGTGCCGGGCGCGTGCTTGACCCCTCGTCTGATGAGGAGGCGTCGCGCGCGGTGCATTTGCTGCGGGCCAAGTACCCCCAGCAGCGTGCCGTGGGGGCGGTCCTCGCGGTCGACGTGGAGCGCTGGAGCGGCTGGTCGGCCGCGGCCGCGTAGGCGCTACTCGTCCTCGTCGGGCTCCGGCGGAGCCTCCTCACCGGCGCGCTCGTCGCGCTCGGCCCACTCCAGCAGCGGCTCCAGGGAGAACACGGCGTCGTCGATCCCGGCGTGCAGGTCCCCGAGCGCGGCGAAGCGCCCGGGCATGCTGGCGATGGTGAGGTCCTGGGGCTCGACGTCGTCGACCTCATCCCACGTGATCGGCGCCGAGACGGTGCCCTCGACCTTCCCGCGCACCGAGTACGCCGACGCGATGGTGTGGTCACGGGCGTTCTGGTTGTAGTCGACGAACACCTTGTCGGGCGCGCGGTCCTTGCGCCACCAGGTGGTGGTGGCGTCGCCGGGGACGCGGCGCTCCACCTCGCGGGCGAAGGCCAGGGCGGCACGGCGGACGTCGCCGAAGCCGTGCTCGGGCCTGATGCGCACGTAGATGTGGATGCCGTGGCCGCCCGAGGTCTTGGGCCAGCCGACCGCGCCGATCTCGGCCAGGACCTCCTGGGCGGTGCGGGCGACGCGGCGCACGCGGTCAAGCGGGCAGTCGGGCATCGGGTCCAGGTCGATGCGCCATTCGTCGGGGTGCTCAACGTCGGCGCGGCGCGAGTTCCACGGGTGAAACTCCACCGTCGACATCTGCACGGCCCAGATGACGCTGGCCAGCTCGGTGACGCACAGCTCGTCGGCGGTGCGGTTGTAGCGCGGGAAGGTGATGCGCACGGTCTCGAGCCACGGCGGCGCCCCCTTGGGGACCCGCTTCTGGTGGACCTTCTCGCCGTCCACGCCCGAGGGGAAGCGGTGCAGCATGCACGGCCGCTCGCGCAGCGCCCGCACGATCCCGTCGCCGACGCTGAGGTAGTAGTTGGCCAGGTCCAGCTTCGTCTCGCCCCGGGCGCTGAAGTACACGCGGTCGGGGTTGGAGATCCGGACGGTGCGCCGGCCCACCGTGAGCTCCACCGCCTCGCTCTTCGCCGTTGCCATTCACGGCATCGTGACACGCGGTTCCTATGGTGAGCAGGACACCCGATTTGGATTGGAGCTCATCTGATGCAGAAGCGCATGCTCGGCACGCTGGAGGTCTCAGCCCTCGGATTGGGCTGCATGGGGATGTCGGCCTTCTACGGGTCCGCCGACGAAGGCGAGGCGATCGCCACCATCCAGCGCGCGCTGGAGCTCGGGATCAACTTCCTGGACACCGCCCAGCTGTACGGCCCGCTGACCAACGAGGAGCTCGTCGGCCGCGCCGTGGCCGGACACCGCGACGAGTACGTCATCGCCACCAAGTTCGCTCGCCGGATGGACAACGCCACCCCGGGCGATATGAGCACCACCGGCCCCCTGGACGGCTCACCCGAGCACGTGCGCTCGTCGATCGAGATCTCGCTCAAGCGCCTGAACACCGACCACGTCGACCTCTTCTACCAGCACCGCGTTGATCCCAATGTCCCCATCGAGGAGACGGTGGGCGCCATGGCGGAGCTGGTCGCCGAGGGCAAGATCCGCCAC
>DATJTQ010000007.1:0-7445 GCA_035503355.1 Solirubrobacteraceae bacterium | reverse complement strand
CTTGCCGCGCAAGGTCACCCCGTGGGCGACTCGCGCTGCGCCGACGAGGACGTCGAAACGGCGCGTCGTGTGATGTCGGCCGTCCAGCGGTCGCGGTGCCGCGTCGAGCTGCCGCATGACCTGCTCCTGGCGCGTACGTCGCCCGGTCTGGACGGCAGCGAAAGCGCCCCGCACCACCTGGACGGTATTGACGTGCCCCGTGGTTGGGCGGGGCTGGACATCGGTCCCGCCACCGCGGCCTGGTTCGCACGGGAGATTGGCAAGGGGGGCACTGTCTTCTGGAACGGTCCGATGGGACGCTTCGAGCAGCCGGACTTTGCCGGGGGGACACGAGCTGTCGCGGAGGCGATCGCCTCCGCGTCCGCAACCACCGTCGCCGGCGGCGGCGAGACCGTCGAGGCGCTCCGCACGTTTGGTCTGGCCGGCGAGGTGACGCATGTCTCGACGGGCGGCGGCGCCACCCTGGAGTTCTTGGAGGGGCGCGAACTGCCGGGCGTCACGGTGCTGCGCACTGCCGACCCGGCGATGCGCTGACCGCGGCGCGTTCGGCGTCGTCACCGGTGTGCCGGCTCAGGTTCGGTGAGCTGCGGCGACAGCAGCAGCGACGCCCCGGTCATCGTCGCCGGCACGTCGATCCCCAAGAGGTCGAGGATCGTCGGGGCCACGTCGGCGAGCGTTCCCCGACCAGTCATTGCGAGATCGGGGACTGTCACGATTACCGGCACCGGATTGCAGCTGTGGGTGGTGCCCGGACCGCCATCAGGCGAGAGCATCTGCTCAGCGTTGCCGTGGTCGGCGGTGATGACGCAGACGCCGCCGCCGCCGTGGACGCAGGCGAGCAGGCGGCCCAGGCAGGCGTCCACGGTCTGCACCGCGGTCACCGTGGCGGCGAGCACTCCGGTGTGGCCGACCATGTCGGCGTTGGCGAAGTTGACGACGGCAAAGCGCGGGCGGTCGCGCGTGAAGGCGGCGATGAAGCGATCGGTGATCTGCGTCGCGCTCATCTCGGGCTTGAGGTCGTAGGTGGGAACGTCGCGCTGGGAGGGAACGAGCTCGCGGCGCTCGCCCACATAGGGCTCCTCGCGCCCGCCGTTGAAGAAGTACGTGACGTGGGCGTACTTCTCGGTCTCGGCCACGTGGAGCTGGTACTCACCGGCCTGCTCCAGGACCGCGCCCAACGTGGTCGCGGGATGAGCAGCCTCGAAGGCGACCGGATACGGCCATCCCTGTTGGTACTGGGTCATCGTGGCCACCTGCGGCACCGCATCCGCCCCTCCGCGTCCCTGCCACCCGGGCAGCTCCTGGTCGCCGTCCCCGAATCCCGGCTCGGCCAGGGCGCGGACGATCTCACGCATCCGGTCGGGGCGGAAGTTGAAGCACAGCACGCTGTCGCCCGCGGCGATCCGCCCCTCGGCGCCGACGGTGGTGGCGGTGATGAACTCGTCGGTCTCGCCTCGGGCGTAGGCGCTGCGGACCGCGGCCACGGCGTCGTCGGCGTGATAGGCGCCGCGGCCGTGTACGAGCAGGTCGTACGCGGCCTGGATGCGCTCCCATCGGCGATCGCGGTCCATGGCGAAGTAGCGCCCTGTGATCGTCGCGATCCGGCCGGTCCCGGCGCGCCGGCAGTGTCGCTCGAGGCGCTCGAGGAACCGGGGCGCGCTGGTGGGAGGGGTGTCGCGACCGTCGGTGAAGCAGTGCACAACGAGGTCGTCGACGGCGGCCGATGCCGCCACGTCGATCAACGCCTCGAGATGTGTCAACGAGGAGTGCACGCCGCCGTCGGAGACCATCCCGATGAGATGGACACGGCCTGAGGTCGCCAGGGCGCCGCGCACGACGGGGTTGATCGCCAGCCCGCCCGCAGCGACCTGGCGGTCGATCAGGGTGAGGGTCTGGGGCACGATGCTGCCGGCACCCAGCGTCAGGTGTCCCACCTCCGAGTTGCCCATCTGCCCGGCGGGCAGTCCAACGCTCTCGCCGCTGGCGTCGAGTGCGGACATCGGATAGGTGGCGCACAGCTCGTCGAACACGGGGGTCTTGGCCAGGGTGATGGCGTTGCCCGGACTGGACGGGGCGATGCCCCACCCGTCCATCACGACCAGGCAGACCCGCGAGGCCGGCAGACCTATCGAGGTGGCCCGGGTCATGGCTGCGGGCTGGTCCCCGCAGCCGTCGGCGCGGTCACCGGCCGCGATGGGTGCCGGGGGTCACCGTCACGCCATCGGCCGGGAACAGAATGGACTCGTGCTGCTCGTCCCAGCGCACGCGATAGTGCTCGTGTCCCGGCCGGCCCAGGACCTCGAGGATCTGTCCTTCCCGTCCGCTCTGGCCGGAGATCCCGCGCACGTGCACCCAGTCTCCGGGTTTCGCGTGACGTTGGTGAGAGGTTGATGGTGAAGCGGGCATGGTCATCTCCTGGGTGTCGGTGGCGTCACCGGCCAACGGACGTCGCAGGCTCGGCGGCCCGTGGATCCGCGGGCGAGTCGGCGCCAGGCAGCTGCGCGGGGTCGCGAGGAAGAATGAGCAGGCTGCTGGCGACATGACGCTCCAGATAGCTGGAGACGCTGCCGTGCAGTACGCAGCCCAGCGGACCGTAGCCCCGCGACCCGACGACGAGCAGGTCGACGTTGTCGGCGAGCTTGGTCAGCTCCTCGCGCGGGCCGCCGGCGATGGCGGCCCCCTCCACCCCGTCGATCGCGTCCAGGGCTCGCTGGGCCTGGTCAACCAGGGCCGTGGTTGCTGACGGCCAGTCGGCGGGGATCGGCGCCTGAATGCGCACCTCCTCGGGCCCGATGACCCACATGACGGTGATCTGCGCGCCCGTGCTCTCGGCGACCTGGCGCGCCGCCGCGAGGGCGCGCTGACTCTCCGGGGTATCGTCGTAGCCGACGCCGATCCTGGCCAGCGGTGGCGCGCCCACGGCATAGCCGTGCGGGGCGATGGCGATCGCGCACGGCGCGCCGTAGAAGGCGGCGCGCGTGTCGTCGCCGATGAACACCTTGCCGGGGATGCCGCGGTGCGTCGAGCCGACCACGATGAGATCGGCGTCGCGGTGAGCCGCGAGCTCGTGCAGCCCCCGGCCGACGGTGGACGCGCACACCTCGACTGTCCCGATGCCCGGCCAGCGCTCCCGTTCGCGGGCGAGCAGCGCTTCAGCCTCGGTGCGCTGGTCATCGAGGAACATGCCGCCGCTGCCGGGGGGCCAGCCGACCGAGCCGTAGATGTTGGCCAGGGTGACTCGGGCGCCGGGGGCGGCGAGCTGACGGGCCAGGGCGATGGCGTCGTCGCCGCCGGAGCGGCCGTCGACACCGACCAGGACGTTGTCAAACATGGTGGTCTCCGGGGTCGGGGTTGACTGGGATCCTGCGGGCGGCGTCGAGCAGCAGCCGCTGTTCGGCGGCCGCGATCAGGCGTCGGGTGCGATCCACGGCGTCGGCGGACACCGAGATGGCGTCGATGCCGGCGTTGACCAGCAGCTCCGCGTATTCGGGGTGCACTGACGGCGCCTGGCCGCAGATCGACGTCTGCAGACCGGCGGCGCGGGCGCGTGGGATGAGTTGGCGCAGATAATCGGTGACCGCAGGATCGCGTTCGTCGAAGGTGTCGGCCAGCGTCTCTGAGTCGCGGTCGGCGCCCAACAGCAGCTGGGTGAGATCGTTGGAGCCGATCGAGATGCCCGCAACGCCGAGCGCGGCATAGCGCTCGAGGTTGAACAGCACCGAGGGCACCTCGGCCATCACCCACAGCTCAAAGCCGGGGCGATCCACCAGGTCGCTCATCAGCGCCCGGCAGCGCGCCAGCTCGGGCGCCGTGCGCACGAACGGGAGCATCACGTGCAGGTTGCGGTGGCCCGCGTCCCACACCCGGGCGATGGCCTCGAGCTCCAGGGCGAAGACGTCGGGGTCGCGTGTGTAGCGCAATGCGCCGCGATATCCGATCATCGGGTTGGCCTCTTCGGGCTCGTACTCCGCGCCGCCGCGCAGGCCCCGGAACTCGTTGGTCCGGAAGTCGGTGGTGCGGTAGGTGATCGGGCGTGGCGCGAACCCGGCGGCGAACGTGTTCAGGCCGTCGGCCATCTTGGTGACGAACTCGTCGGCGCGGCCCTCGGCGAGCAGCGTGCGGGGGTGGGTGCCGTCCAGAGCCTCGACGATCATCAGCTCGGCGCGCAGCAGGCCCACTCCGTCGACCGGCAGTTGGGCGGCGGCCTGCACCTGGGATGGCTCAGACAGGTTGACCAGAAGGCGCGTCCCGGTCATCGTCGGAGCCGCGGCGCCGGTCGCCGGCGACACCATGGCCGCCGTCGTGGTGGCGGGCGCTGCCGCGATCCCGCTGAGCACCGTGCCATCGGTGGCGTTGACGGTGATCGGCTCCCCGTCGCGGAGCTTCTGGGTGGCGTCGCCGGTGCCCACGACGCACGGGATCCCCAGCTCGCGGGAGACGATGGCGGCATGACAGGTCATCCCGCCCGAGTCGGTGACCACCGCGGCGGCCTTGCGCATGAGCGGGACCCAGTCGGGAGCGGTCATGTGAGTGACCAGCACATCACCTGGCCCGAGCTTGGACGCGTCTGACAGCGAGGTGAGCAGCCGGGCCGCCCCCGCGGCCTGTCCCGGCGCGGCGCCAAGTCCGCGCAGCAGCACCGGCGCCGACTCGGAGGCCGGCGAGGGCCCCAAGGTGGTGATCGGTCGGCTCTGCAGCATCCACACCGTGCCGGTGTCGTCAAACGCCCACTCGGTGTCCTGCGGCGAGCCGTAGGCGGCTTCGATGGCGACACCGAGGTTGGCCAGCGTGAGCACCTCCTCATCGCTGAGCACGGCCCGGTGGCTCTCCTCGGAGGTGAGCGGGCGGGTGACGGTGCCGCCATGGGGCGCGGACTCGATGGTCAGCTCCTTGGCGCGCACCGAACGCACCACGATTGACCCACGCGCCTTGTCCACGACGTAGCGATCCGGCGACACCTGACCGGAGACGACCGCCTCACCGAGGCCGAAGGACCCTTCGATCACCAGGCGGCTCGCGTCCTCGGAGGCCGGGTCGACGGTGAACATCACCCCGGCACGCGTCGAGGCGATCTGACGTTGGACGACCACCGCGATGTCCATGTCGGCCGCCGGGAACCCACGCTTGGCGCGGTAATAGATCGTCCGGGCGCCGAACAGGGAGGCCCAGCAGCGCTTCACCGCATCAACGACCGCGGCAGAGCCTCGCATGTTCAGAAAGGTCTCGTTCATGCCGGCAAACGACGCCGACGCGGTGTCCTCCGCGGTCGCGGAGGAGCGGACCGCGACCGGGGCGTCATCGCGTGAGCCGACGAGGCGGTCGTACGCAGCGGCGATGGCATCGGCCAGCCACAACGGAACGACGCTGTCTCTCACCAGCTGCTGACTTTGCTCAGCCGCCTGCTGGAGCGCGTCGGTGTCATCGACGTCCAGGCCCTCGAGGACCGCGGCGAGCCGCTCCGAGAGCCCTGTCTCGGAGCGGAACGCGGCGTACGCGGGCGCGCCCACCACGAACCCCGCAGGAACCGGGAACCCCGAGCGGGTCAGCTGACCCAGGTTGGCGCCCTTGCCCCCGGCAAAGGGGACGTCGGCGCCCGAGAGCTCAGAGAAGGACCGGATCGGCTCCATCACGGGAGCGGCGGTGGGTTGGGTGGGCGCTGTCGTTGTCATGGCGAGACCGTACGGGCGGGCGGGATGGTCGGTATCCGTGCTGAGTCCGTGTCCTGATCCGTAGTCAGCGCCGATGGCGCGGGTCAGGGCTGGCCGTAGCGTCGTGAACCAGCCGTCATCCCGCGGCGATCCCGACCACGAAACGAGGGTTTCTCATGTCCGTACGCGTCGCCGTCAACGGCCTGGGTCGCACCGGCCGCAGCTTCCTGCGCTCCGCCTACGAGCGCCACTCCGCGATCGAGGTGGTCGCCATCAACGACCTCGCCGACGCCGCCACGCTCGCCTACCTACTCAAGTATGACTCGGTCGGCGGTGGCTTCCCCGGGGACGTCCGCGCCGAAGGCGACGCGATCATCATCAACGATCGATCGATTCCTACGTTCTCCGCCAAGGATCCCGGCGAGCTGCCCTGGGACGAGCTGGAGGTGGACGTGGTCATCGAGTCCACCGGACGCTTCCGAACCCGCGCCGCCGCCGCGCGCCACCTGGAGGCAGGCGCACGCAAGGTGATCATCTCGGCACCGGCCAAAGGCGAGGAGCCGCCCGATGCCACCGTCGTGCTCGGCGTCAACTTCGACGAGGTGTATGACCCCGAACGCCACCACATCATCTCCAACGCCTCCTGCACCACCAACTGCCTGGCGCCGGTGGCCAAGGTCCTGCACGAGTGCTTCGGCATCCGGCACGGCTTGATGACGACGGTGCACGCCTATACCGGAGACCAGATGCTCCTCGACGGGCCCCACAAGGACCTGCGCCGGGCGCGCTCGGCGGCAATCAACATCGTCCCGACCTCGACCGGAGCGGCCAAGGCGCTCGGCTTGGTCATCCCCGAGCTGGCCGGTCGCCTGCACGGCTATGCCGTGCGCGTGCCCACCCCCACCGGGTCGCTCATCGACCTCACGGTGGAGACCGAGCACCCGACCACCCGCGAGGCCGTCAACGACGCCTTCGCGCGGCTGGCCGACCGCGGCCCGCTGCACGGCATCCTGGACTACACGCAGGACCCGATCGTCTCCACCGACATCATCGGCTCCACCTACTCGTCGATCTTCGACGGCGCACTGACCGCGGTGATCGACCACACCCAGGTCAAGGTCGTGTCGTGGTACGACAACGAGTTCGGCTACTCCAGTCGGCTGGTCGACCTCGCCGAGCGCGTCCTCGTCCCGGTCGCCGCGTCGGCCGGTGACTGAACCGTCGCAAAGGAGTCAGCGATGAACGCAATCGTCGTCTACGAGTCGGTCTATGGCAACACCCGAGCGGTCGCCGAGGCGATCGCCGAGGGTCTTGGCGGCGCGCCGGTCATGTCAACCGACGAGACGCCCGCAGACGCACCGCCGGCCGACCTGCTGGTGGTCGGCGGTCCCACCCACGTGCACGGCATGGCCACGGCCCGCAGCCGCCGCGCTGCGATGGACGCGGCCGAGGCAACGACCGCGGCCCCTGCCATGAGCGCAACCGGCCTGCGTGACTGGCTCGCCGAACTGCCGCGCGCCGACCACGCCCGGGCCGCCGCGTTTGACACCCGGATCGACAAGCCCGAGTGGCTCACCGGCGCCGCCCGCCACGGCATCGCCAAGCGCCTGCGCCGCCACGGCTACACCGTGCTCGACACCACCAGTTTCCTCGTCAGCGCGAACGAGGGTCCCCTCGTGGACGGGGAGCTGGAGCGGGCGCGCCGCTGGGGCGCTGAGCTCGTGGCGGCACTGCCGGCGTCCGTCGCCGACGCGGAGGTTGCATCGTGACCTCCGCGCCCGCGGTGCGCTTCTCGGT
>DATJTQ010000006.1:0-23663 GCA_035503355.1 Solirubrobacteraceae bacterium | reverse complement strand
GTTCGCACCGGACCCCCGCCCCTGCACGGCGGGCCGTTGACCTTCCTGCGCTTCGCGAAGGCCAACCACATGCTCACCTGGGGCTACCTGGTGCTGGCCCTGCGGTGGCTGTGGCTCAAGCTGCGCTGGCGCGGGCGGCTGCAGACCGACGGGCTGTGCTTCATCTGCCCCGGGGTCAAGTTCGAGATCGGCAAGGACGCCAGGGTGGTGATGGGGCGCTGGTCGTGGTTGGGCCACGGCTGCAAGGTGCGCGTCCACGAGGGCGAGCTCATCATCGGCGCCAAGACGGTGTTCGGCCAGGAATGCACCATCTCGGCCTTCCAGCACGTCTCGGTGGGGCGCGAGTGCATCATCGCCGACCGGGTGATGATGATCGACTTCGACCACGGGATGGTGGAGGTGGAGCGCCCGATCCGCGAGCAGGGGATCTACAAGCGCGACGTCAACATCGGCCACAACGTGTGGATCGGCTACGGCGCCTGCGTCCTGCGTGGCGTCACCGTCGGCGACAACTCCGTGATCGGCACCAGCTCGGTGGTGACCTGCGACGTGAAGCCCAACTCCGTCATGGGCGGCGCGCCGGCCAAGCTCATCCGCATGCGCAAGGCGCCCACGACGTTTCGCTGGGGCTGAGCCCCGGGCCGCGACCCGAGGCTCGGGTCAGCCGAGCCCGAGCAGCCTGGCCGCCGTCGCGCCCAGCACCGCATCGCGGTCGGCCGCCGCTGACAGCTCCTCGCAACGCTGCACGAAGCCGATCGGGTCCCCCTCCCCCACCGGCCAATCTGAGCCCATGAGCACCTGGCCGGCGCCCACCTGACGGATGAGCGCGCTCAGCGTCGACGGCTCATACACGCAGGTGTCGTAGTAGAGGCGCCGCAGGTAGTCGCTGGGCGGCCCCGAGATGTGGACCGTGCTGTCGGGCATGTTGTGGACGTTGCGATCCAGCCGCCCGTAGTAGTGGGGCAGGTAGCCGCCGCCATGCGAGACGATGATCGTGAGCTCCGGCAGGTCCTCCAGGACGCCCTCGTAGATGAGCGAGGCCAGCACCCGCGCCTCCTCGATCGGCTGCCCGACGGAGTTCCACAGCGAGTACTTCTGAAACCACGGGTCGCGGACGCCGTCGGGGTGGATGAAGACGACCAGCCCGCGCCGCGCGACCTCCTCCCACAGGGGGCGAAACGGTGGCTCACCGAGGTACACGCCGCCGACGTTGGCGGGCAGTTGGAGGACGCGCAGGCCGAGCTCGTCGTGCGCGCGCGCCAGCTCGCCCAGCGCAAGGTCGAGATCCTGGAGCGGCGCGATGCACGAACCCACCAGGCGCGACGGATAGGCGCGCACGGCCTCGGCGATCGCGTCGTTGTAGCGGCGGCAGAGATCGAGCGCGACCTCGGGCCCGGCCCACCCGGTCGGGGTGACGGCGAGGATGGCCGACAGCAGGTGCACGTCGACCCCGCGCTCGTCCATCGCCGCGATCTGGCGCGCGGGATCGAGCATGAGGCCGTTGATCTGCGCAAACCGGGTCCCGGGCGGTGGCACGCTGGGGCGCGCGCCGAAGCCCGACGCGGCGCCATGCGGCCCCGCCACCTCCAGGGCGTGGGCGTCAAGCAGGTGGGCGTGGACGTCGACGATCACCGGCCTCACCCCGCCATGGCGGACACGCCGCCGTCGACCATGATGTTGGCCCCATTGATGTAGGACGCGTCGTCGGAGGCGAGAAAGGCGGCGACGCGCGCGACGTCCTCGGGCTCGCCGGTGCGCCGCGACGGTGTCATCGCCGCCAGCATCTCGGTCGGGTTGGCGGGATCGTCGAAGTGCGGCTGGGTCGCCGGGGTGCGGATCATGCCGGGGCTGACCGCCACGGCGCGGATGCCGTGGTCAGCGCCGGCCGCGCACAGGTGGCGGGTGAAGGAGACGCAGGCCGCCTTGGCCGCGCCGTGGGCGCTCATGCCGACGAACGCCGCCCCGCGCACGGCGGCCACCGAGCCGACGTTGATGACCACCCCGCCGCCGGCGGCGATGAGATGCGGCCACGCCGCTCGGGTGCAGTGAAACGGGAGGTGCAGCTCGTTGTCGATGGTGAACTCCCAGTCGGCGAAGGACTGCTCCCCGAAGGTGCCCAGACGCAGGCGCGAGGCGTTGTTGTAGAGCACGTCGACCCGGCCGTAGCGATCGACGGCGGCATCCACCCACGCCTGCGCGCCCGCGGCGGTGGAGAGGTCGACAGGCGCCAGCGAGCCGATCTCGCCGCCGGCCGCGCGCACCATCGCGTCGGTCTCGGCCTGCAGCTCGGCGTTGACGTCGCAGCCGAAGACACGCGCGCCCTGGCCGGCAAACACCACCGCGGCGGCCCGGCCCATCCCGCCCGCGGTGCCGCTGATCAGAGCCACCTTGCCATCCAGACGTCCCATGCCAACCTCCTCTCGTGTCGCGACCGGCTACCGGAAGACCAGGCCGGCGTCGGCGCTGATCGTCTGCCCGGTGATCACCCCGCCCTGGTCAGAGACCAGGAAGGCCAGCACGCCCGCGTAATCCGCCGGCTCCAGGGTGCGCTTGATCGCCTGCCCGTCGCGGACCGCGTCAAAGAGCTCCTGTGGCTGGTCCGCTGTGGCGGCGCCGGTGCGGGTCAGTCCCGGGGAGATCGCGTTGACGGTGATGCCCGACGGCCCGAGCTCCACGGCCAGCGCACGGGTGAGGCCGATGACGGCGCCCTTGCTGGTGATGTAGGCCAGCAAGCCTGGGCCGGGCGGCCGGTCAAACGTGTCAGAGGCGATGTTGACGATCCGCCCCCACCCGCGGTCGGCCATCCCGGGGGCGACCCGCCGGCACAACGAGACGGTTGCCTCGACGTTGACGGCGAGCACCTGGCGCAGCCGTTCGCGCGTGGTCTCGGCCAGGGTGCCGCGGGTGAGGTCGGCGGCGTTGTTGACCAGGATCGAGCAGGCACCGAACGCGTCGGTGAGCTCGTCGAGCGCACCGGCGATCGCGCCCTCGTCGCGCAGGTCCGCGGTGAGCGCGATGGCGCGTCCGCCGGCGGAGCGGATCTCGTCCACGACCGCAGACGGGTCGGCCACGTCGAGCAGGCCGACCCGGCAGCCTTCGGCAGCGAGCGCGCGGGCGCACGCCGCGCCGATCCCGTCAGGCGCGGCGGCGCCGGTGACCAGGGCGACCGGATCGGCCGAGCGCGCGGAGCGAACGGTGGCACCCATGAGAGCGACCGCCGGCCTAATGCGGCTCGCGGCCCATGGCCCCGAAGCGCGGCATGCCGGGGTGCGGATCGAAGCGCACGCGGGCGTCGATGACCGCCGGGCCGCCGGCGGCGAGCGCGCACGCAAGCGCCGGGCCGACCTCATCCACCGCGGTCACGTGCTGAGCGTGAGCGCCGAAGCCTCGGGCGATGGCGACGTAATCGGTGCCCTCCAGGCCCGTGCCCAGCTCGAAGCCCAGCCGCTTCTGGCTCTGGGCGATCACGCCCCAGGCCTGGTTGTCGTGGATCACGTGGACCACCGAGAGCCCCTGGCGGACGGCGGTGTCGAGCTCGGCGACGGTGAAGCCGAAGGCGCCGTCGCCGGTGATGTCGATCACCGGACGACCGGGCTCCAGCAGTGCCATCGCATGGGCGTAGGGAACGCCGAAGCCGAGGTGGCCGCTGCCGGGGTCATGAAAGCGTGTGCGTGGCTCTCTCACCGGGGTGAGGTCGTTTGACCAGAAGCTCGTGTGGGCGCCGTCGTAGACCACCAGCGCATCCTCGGGCAGCGCCTCGCCCAGCGCCCGGGCCAGCTGTGCGGGATGCATCGGGTCCGACTCCCCGCCGCCGAGCGCCGCGATCCGGGCCCGGTGGGCCAGATGCTCGTCGCGGAGCGCTGCGCGCCAGGCCGGATCCGCGCCGAGGGGCACGGACGTCCCGAGCGCGTCGTGCAGCTGCTCCATCACCGCCCGCGCGTCGCCCACGAGCCCCACCGCGGCCGGCCGCACGCGCCCGAGCACGGTCGGCTCGCGGTCGAGGTGGATGAGGCGCTGATCCGGATTCTCGGCCCCCGCGGGGCGCATCCCGTCCCACAACCACGAGGAGAACCGGCACCCGACAGCGAGCACGACGTCGGCCTCGCGCAGTCCGCGCAGCACCGAGTCGCCGAAGACCAGCCCGCCCTGGCCGACGAGATGGGGATCCTCTGAGCCGACGGCGCCGATCCCCATCTGAGTGACGATCACCGGCGCGTCAAGCGTGCGCGCCAGCTCGCGGAGAGGTCCGGTCGCCTCCGCCGCGACCGCCCCGCCCCCGGCGATGATCAGCGGACGACGGGCGCCCGCCAGCAGCTCGGCCGCGCGCGACACCGACTCCGCGTCGGCCGGGGCGCGGCCGATGACGCGGGCGGCGTCCACCGCCACCTCGATCTCGCCCGCGGTCGCACACGGCGCCGGATCGCCCAGCACGTCGTAACCGATCTCCAGGTGCACCGGCCCGGGTGCGCCGGTGAGCGCCTCGCGCACCGCACGGGCCATCAGTTCGGGAAGGCGCGGCGCAGCGCGCACGGTGGCTCGCCACTTCGTGAGAGCGCCGAACACGGCCGGGGCATCGAGCTCCATGAGCACCCCGCGCGTCGGGTCGCTCAGCGACGCCGGCGTCCCGACGGTCAGGGCCAGCACCGGCAGATGGTTGGTGTGGGCGGTGTCCAGTCCGCTGGCGAGGTTCAGCGCCCCGGGACCCATCTCCGCGACGCATGCCGCCAGGCCGCCGGTGCGGTGGGCGACGGCGGTCGCCATGAACGCTGCAGCCGCCTCGTGGCGCACGCCCGTCCAGCGCAGGCGCGGCTCACGCGAGAGCGCCTCGAGCAGCGGCGCGAACTTGCCGCCGGCGATGCCGAAGACCTCGGTCACGCCCGCCGCGACCAGCCCGGCGATGATCGCCTCGGCGGCGCTGAGCGTCACCGGCTCCGTGGCCTCGGCGGCCGGCGGCGCGGCGTGGACGGTCATTCAGAGCCGGCCGGGCCCTCGCCCGAGAGCTCGTCCATCGTCGCCTCGCCGAGATAGCTGGCCTCGACCAGGTCGCGCCGGCCACGTAGATCGGCGGCGTGTCCCTCCAACACCAGGTCGCCGTGGTTGAGCACGTAGGCACGATCGGCGATCTCGAGCGCCATCGAGATGTGCTGCTCCACGAACAGCACCCCGGCGCCCAGCTCATCGGCGATGCGGCGCAGAACGGGCAGCAGCCGCTCGACGATCACCGGGGCCAGGCCCAGGCTCATCTCGTCGACCAGAAGCAGGCGCGGCCGGCTGACCAGCGCGCGCCCCACGGCCAGCATCTGCTGCTCGCCACCCGAGAGCACGCCGGCCTTGCGGCCCAGGCACTTCTCCAGCTCGGGCAGCATCGAGAGCAGTTCGTCCTGGGGCAGCGACTTGGCGCCACGCGCCAGCCGCAGGTTCTCGCGGACGGTCAGCTCGTAGAACAGCGCCCGGTCCTCGGGGACGAGCGAGACGCCGAGGCGGGCCAGCCGGTAGGCGGCGCGGCCGGTGATCGCTTCGCCGGCCAGCGAGATCTCGCCCGAGATGGGCGGCAGTAGCCCCGCGATCGTGCACAGCGTGGTCGTCTTGCCGGCGCCGTTGGGGCCCAGCAGCGCCACGACCTCGCCGGGGGCGACGGTCAGCGACAGCTTGCGTACGGCGGGAATGCCCAGATAGCCGGCGTGCAGATCGCTCACCGCGAGCAGCGGCGCGCCCGCCCCGGGGGCGGGCGCCGACGGCGAGGGGCTGGCGACGCTAGCCATCGTCGCCGTCCGGCGTGGACCCGCCGGCCTCCGAGCTTCCCAGGTAGGCCTCGATCACGGCCGGGTTCGCGCGGATCTCCGCGGGCGTGCCCTGGGCGATGAGATTGCCGAAGTCGAGGACCATGACGTGATCGCAGACGCTGAGCACGAGACCCATGTCGTGGTCGATGAGGAGCACCGTCACCCCATGCTCGGGGAGCGTGCGCAACCGCCGGCCCAGGGCGAGGGTCTCATCGGTGTCCAGCCCGGCGGCGGGCTCGTCGAGCAGCAGCAGCGTCGGGCGGCAGGCGAGGGCGCGGCCGACGCCGACGAGCTTGCGCTGGCCGTGGGAGAGCTCGGTGGGGAAGCGATCGGCGACGTCCTGGAGCTCGGTCACCGACAGCGCCCAGCTCACCGCCTCAGCGCGCTCGCCTCGATCGGGCACGAACACCCGCCCGAGGCCGCCGAGCAGTCCAGGCGGCTCAGAGGCGACGGTGAGGTTCTCCTCCACCGTGAGGTCGTTGAACAGCTCGACCGACTGGAACGTCCGAACGAGGCCGCGCCGCGCGAGGCGGTGCGGTCGGGCCCGGGTGATTGTGTCGCCCTGAAAGCGCACCGCGCCGCTTGTCGGCCGCACATAGCCGGTGAGCGCGTCGATCATCGTCGTCTTGCCCGCGCCGTTGGGGCCGATCAGCCCGGTGACGGTGCCCGGCGCAACGGCAAAGGTGACGTCGTTGACCGCGACGACGTTGCCGTACTGGACGCGCAGCGCATCGGTCTCGAGCACCGCGGCGGTGCCCGGTGCCCGGTCCCCGGCCTGGGGTGCGGCGATGCTCATCGCCTGGCCACCTTGGGAGCCGCAGGAGCCGTCGGAGCCGTCGGAGTGGCCGGAGTGGCCGCTTCCGCGATCGGAGGCGCGGTGGAGTCTCGACGGTCGACCCGTCTCATCACCGCCAAACGGAGCTTGGTGAGTCCGGCCCCCATCTCCTTGGTCATGCCGTCGGGATTGGCCACCGCGGTGAGGGTCAACAACACGCCGGCGATGAGCGCCTGGTACTGCCCGAAGTTGAACAGGTTGTTGAGCAGCGTCGGGACCACGCCATTGGAGGCCAGGAGCGCTCCCGCGGCGAGCGCGCCGGTGATGCGCCCGACCCCGCCGACATAGGTGATGGCGAGGATCGTCAACGAGGTCCACAGCGTGAAGGTGGCCGCATTGATGTTCTGCTGCTGATAGGCGAGCAGCCCCCCGCCGATGCCGGCGATGAAGGCCGCGATCGCGAAGGCGAACAGCTTGGTGCGGGCGACATCGATGCCCACCGACGCGGCGGCGCGCTCGTTGGAGCGTACGGCGAGGAACGATCGGCCCAGCCCCCCGTTGCGCAGGCGGGCGACGAACAGGCCCACCAGCGCGACGATGATGATGACGAGGATCCCGAAGGTGACCCCGTTCGCCGACGGCTCCAGATTGAGACCGAAGAGGTGCGGTGGCGCAACGTTGCGGCCCGTGTAGCCGCCGCTGAATGAGGTGTTGTTGAACACGAGCGCGTCGAGCGCGGCCGCCGTGGCGAGCGTGGTCACCGCGAGATTGACGCCGCGGACCCGCACGGCCGGTAGCCCGATGGCCACGCCGACCACGACCGCGCACAGCGCGGCCAGGATGAGCCCGAAGGGAAACCCGATGCCGAGGCTCTGCGCGATGTGGGTCAGCATGAAGGCGCTGATCCCCGCCAGCGCGTTCTGGGCGAGCGAGATCTGGCCGACGTAGCCGGTGATGATGACCACCGAGAAGCAGATGCAGGCGGTGACCAGCGACGAGATGATCGCCGCGCGGTAGTCGCCGTTGGCGGCCAGCAGCGCGATGACACCGACCACGACGCAGCCGCTGGCAGTGATCGCCGGACGTCGCGGCCGCCCGACGGCCGGGTTGTGCACGTCGGTGATGGCGCCGCGGGCGGTCAGCCGCCGGGCCAGCACGATCGTGGCCAGCATGATGATCACGAACGGGAGGCCGTCCTGGAGGCCGGTCTGGGGCAGCCAGCTCCAGACCGCCTGCAGCTTGACCAGCTCGGATTGCAGCATCCCGATGACCAGGCCGCCGATGACGACCGCCGAGAACGAGGAGAATCTCCCCAGCAGGGCGGCGCCGAGCGCGGGCACGATGAACAGCGTGTAGGTGCCCGGGTTCAGCGTCGTGATCGGCAGGATGAGGATGCCGGCGGCGGCGGCCAGGACCGTGGCCAGCACCCAGTTGTAGGCGGCGATCCGGGTTGCCGAGTGGCCGAGCAGCGCCGCGCCGCGCTCGTTCTCCACGGCGGCGCGCGTCACCAGCCCGAACCGGGTGAAACGGTAGATGGCGGCGAGGGCAAACCCGACGAGCACGGTGAGGCCGGCGAGGTACAGCCGATCAGAGGGGACGAACAGGCCGGCGAAGTGGATCGGCGTGTCGGGCAGGATCGGCGGGGAGCTCACCGCGAAGGTCGAGTAGTTGAGCAGCGCGATCGCCTGGAGGGCGAGCATGACCCCGATCGAGGCGCCGACGCGGGCCAGCGCCGGGGCATTGCGCAGCGGGCGGTAGACGACCACATAGAAGATCAGGCCGAGGATCGCCGAGTAGACGAGCGTGATCAGGATGGCGGGCAGCACGGCCACGCCGCTGCTGGACGCGATCCGGACCTGGTGCGGGATGATGATCCACGGGAACTGGAGCTCGCCGCTCGACCGCAGTTCGATGTACACGTAGGCGCAGAACATCGCCACCGCGCCGTGCGCGAAGTCGACGACGCCGGCGCTGCGGTACTTGAGCACCAGGCCGAGGCCCAGGATCGCGTAGACCGCGCCTGAGCCGAGGCCGAGGAGAAGGAAGAGGATGTAGCTGGACATGCAGGTCGCTCCCGCGAGACCGGCCCCGTCCCTCCCCGCGGCGGCGGGGAGGGACGGTCAGCGTGGGTCAGCCGCCGATATTGGCCCCGGCGGTGTAGTTGCTCTGAACCAGCGTCGGGGTGGTCCCCTTGATCTGGTAGAGGTACTCGTTGGCCGAGCAGATCGCCGGCTCCTTGACGATCGCCTTGCCGTTGCACGTGTAGGTCGTGCTGAGGAAGGCCGGATGGGTACCGGTCTTCAGCGTCTTGAGCATGTAGGCCGAGGTGAGCTTGCTCACGGGCGTGTTGTGGAATGCGCTCCACACGTTCATCACGGTCGTCAAGCCGCCCAGTGCCGGCGAGTCGATGGCGATGTTGGCCGGCGCGTATTTGGCCAGGATCGCCTTGGTGAGGACCACGTCCTTGGTCTGGTCCGCCGCGAACAGGTCCTGGTAGGGCTCAAACCAGTACATGCCGTTGGCCCCGCCGGCCGCCGCCTTGACGACGCTGGGCGCCGAGCACGGGTCGATCGACAGGACAGGCTTGGTGTTGCCCAGGCTCTTGAGCGCGCTGAGGATCGCCACGCACTGCGACGGATCCTCGAGCAGGAGCGCGTCCGGACTGTTGGAGATGGCGCTGGCGATGTTCGACGACACGTCGGCCTGCGAGGGCGGCAGCGAGAACAGCTTCGCTGTGCCACCGGAGGCCGTTACCGACGGGATCTCGAACAGCTTCGCCTGCGCGGTCCCCTGGGTGTTGTCGAGGGCGAGCACCGACACGTTCTTCGCGTGCAGGTTCTTGACGGCGTACACGCCGATGTCGGAGTTCCCGCTCTGGGCGATGTCGTTGAAGATCACCGCGTTGGGCGCCGAGGACTCGACCGGGGTGAGATCCATCCCGCCGATGTAGGCCAGCCCGGCCTTCTTGTAGATCGGCAGTGTGTTGGCCGCCGACAGGTCGGCACCGCCGAGAATCGCCACCGGGTGCTGAGCCACGAGCTTGTTGGCGCATTGCGCCGAGGTCGCCGGCGACCCGTCGGTCAGGCAGGTGTCAAGTTGGATCGGGTGGCCATCCAGGCCGCCCTTGTAGGCGTTGACGTACTTCACCGCCGCCTCGGCGGCGGCGCGCACCTCGGGGAAGCTCGCCTGGGGATTGAGCTCCAGGTTGATCATCCCGAAGACGACCGGCTTGCCGGTCGCGGCCTTGGGCGTGCCGAGCGCCGAGCTCGATGCCGCCGGTGCCGCGCTCGACGAACCGGCCGACGTTGTGGCGGCCGACGTCGTGGCGGCCGCGGAGCCGCCGGTACTCGAGCTGCTCGACGACGAGCCCGACGATGAGCTTCCGCAAGCAGCCACCGAGACCGCGGCAACCGCGCATGCCCCCAGAAGTGCGCCGCTCCTCCTCAGCTGTGACTTCATCTCCACTTCCCTCTGTTGTTCCGGGCTCTGTGCGCCCAGAAGGTGTCAGCGTCCGTGTACGGGCCACCAAGCGGCTGCGTGCCGCCGCGGCGAATATACACAGTTGGTCAGAGTGTATGCAAGTGACTCTTACGTCGACTTAACGGTCGCTTGACCGGTCAACGGGGTTCGACCCGCCTCGGCGGCTCGGCCCCGATGTCGTCGAGCACCTGGCGCAGCGTGGTCAGTTCGCGGCCGGGGTCCAGGATCTCGGCGACCTCGAACGCGGTCCGCGACAGATGCTGGGCGAGCAGCGCAGCACCGAGCTGGGCGTCACCGCGCTTGACGGCATCAAGGATCTCTCGATGGTCGGCCGTCGCCCACGCGCTCGGCCCATGGCCGAGGTGCAGCCGCCGGTAGCGCTCGGCGTGATCGAAGAGCTGGGAGAGCAGCGCGGCGAACCGCTCGCCGGCGAGGTTGGTCAGCTGTCGGTGGTACTCGGCGTGAGGCACCAGCCAGCGGCGCATGTCGCGCTGCTCGGCGTAGTGGGCCATCTGGGCGATCGAGCCCTCGAGCACCGCGATGTGCTCCGAGGTCATCCGCGGGATCGCCAGGCGCAGCGCCTGGGCCTCGACGGCGACGCGGAGCGCGTACAGCTCCTCAAGGTCCGACGCGCTGATGGGTGAGACACGCACGCGCCGGTTGGGCCGTGCCTCGATCAATCCCTCGCCCTGAAGCATGCGCAGGGCCTCGCGCAGCGGAGTGCGGCTGACCCCGAGCTCGTCGGCCAGGGCGACCTGCGACATCGTCTCCCCCGGCGGCAGCTCGGACTCGAGGATCGCCTCGCGCACACGGCGGTATACGTACTCGGCGCTCTGACGGGCCGGTACGCCGTTGTCCTGCACTTCGGGCTCACTCATCCTCATCCCCCTGGGCTGCTCATCGCTCCGGATCGGAGCATTCTATGCAAGTTGTCTTCTGACCCAGCTTGTGCATACAGTTTTGCTTACTGTATGCTGCCCCGCGCAGCGGTCGGCGAGACGGGTGTGGGCGCCGGCGGAATCTCGAACGAAAGCGGAGCCTCGATGAAGCTGGTGACGTACAACGACGGACGGGTCGGCCGTGTGGAGGGCGACCGCGTCATCGCCCTCGACGTGCCCACGATGCGCGAGTACTTCGAGCGCGGCGGCGACGTCCAGCCGACCGGCGAGGAGGTGGCCCTCGCTGATGTCACGCTCCGAGCTCCGATCGTTCCCAAGAAGTTCTTCCACACTGCGGGCAACTTCCGTGAGCACCACGAGGAGTCCACCCGGGTCAATTGGTCACACCCGGTTCTGCCGTGGATCGTCTTCTTCCAGAACCTCGACGCGATCATCGGCCCCGAGGACCCGATCATCTACCCCGAGGCGATGACCAACGAGCTCGACTACGAGCTGGAGCTGGCCGTGATCATCGGCAAGGCGGGCAAGTTCTTCTCGCCCGAGGAGGCAGCCGACTACATCGCCGGCTACATCGTCTTCAACGACATCACCGCGCGCGACATCCAGCGCGAGGAGATGAAGTCCGGCGTGTTCTGCCTCTCCAAGAGCATCGACACCTTCGTGCCCATCGGCCCGTGGATCGTCACCGCCGACGAGATCCCCGACGCCCAGAACCTCAGCATGGAGCTGCGCGTCAACGGCGAGAGCCGGCAGGTCTCTCACACCAGCCGCATGTCGGTGACCATCCCGGAGATCATCAGCCACTATTCGGCGATGGGCTACAGCCCCGGCGACATCATCTCCACCGGCACCGTGGCCGGCGTGGCCGGTTTCTCTGAGGACGCCGCCTCCCTGTACCTCAAGCCGGGCGATGTCGTCGAGGCCGAGATCGAAGGCGTCGGCGTGCTGCGCAACCCGATCATCTCGTGGGCCGAAGGACATCCCGAGTCGTCGCCGGTCGCGGTGAGCCAGGCCTGATCGTGGACGATCCGTTCACCGTCGATTGGTCGATGCAGGAGTTCTCCGAGGTCCGTCCCGGGATCCACGGAGCGACGGTGCACACGCCCCAGCTCACGGTCACCTACTACCGGTATGAGCCGGGCTCCTCCTGGGAGGAGCACCAGCACCCCGAGGACCAGGTCACATCGGTGATCGAGGGCGAGATCGATTTCGTGGTGGCCGGCCAGCCGGTGCACCTGACGGCCGGCGAGCTCGCGGCTCTGCCCGGCGGGGTTCCGCACTCAGCCACCGTGGGCGAACGCGAGGTGCGGACGCTCAACGTCTACACCTCCCGCCAGACGCCGGCCGCTCCCGTCGCGCCGGCCCACGCGACCGACTGAGCGGCGATGTCCGATTGGCTCGGACTCCGGGGGGCACGAGTACTCGTGGCCGGCGCGGGAACGCTCGGCGCCGCTCTGGTGCAGGGCTTCGCCGACGTCGGCGCCGAGGTGGCCGTGATCGACGTCAGCCGCGAGCGCCTCGACGAGATCGGCGCGACGGCGAGCATCGCCGCCGAGCGTCTCATCGCCGCTGACCTGTCGGCCGCCGACGGCGCCCGGGCGGCGATGTCGGAGGCGCAGGCGGCGCTGGGAGGGCTCGATGTGTTCGTGCACGGCGTCGGCATCAACGACCGCCGGCCCATCGAGGACTACTCGCCCGAGGACTGGGATCGCTTCATCGCGGTCAACCTCTCGAGCGTCTTCTTCACCGCCCAGGTCGCCCTGGAGGCGATGCGCGCCCAGCAACACGGGCGGGTGGTCTTCTTCTCCTCGGTGGCGGGCCTGATGGGCCACCGCAGGCACGGGCCCTACGCCGCCACCAAGGGCGCGATCAATCAGCTCACCAAGGTGATGGCCCACGAGTACGCGGCCGACGGGGTGACCGTCAACGCGGTCGCGCCGGGCTATATGGAGACCAACCTGACCCAGGCCTACCTCGACGCGCACCCCGAGGAGCGCGAGCGCCTGCTGACCCTGATCCCGGCGGGGCGCTTCGGCCGGCTGCCGGAGGTCGTCGGCCCGGTGCTGTTCCTCGCCTCTGAGCAGGCGAGCTTCATCACCGGACACATCATGTACATCGACGGCGGCCGCACCGTCGTCTGAGCGAGAGGAGACGACCCATGAGTGAGGTGCCACAGCGCTTCGCCGGCCGCACGGTGATGGTGACCGGAGCGGGAACCGGGTACGGGGCCGAGATCGCCGTCCGTGCTGCGAAGGAGGGCGCCGGCACGGTCGTCGTCCACTACCGCAGCTCATCGGCAGGCGCCGAGCGGACCGCCGAGCGGGTCCGCGGCGAGGGTGCGCAGGCGCTGCTCGTCCAGGGCGACATCGTCAGCTGGGACGACATCAAGCGGATGGCGGCCACCGTGGATGCGGAGCTCGGTCATCTCGACGCGCTGATCAACAACGTCGGCGACATGGCCTCCGAGCAGGAGTCCTGGCGCGACATCACCGAGGAGCTCATCGACCACACGCTCGCCGTGGACATCAAGGGGACGATGCTGATGACCCACGAGTTCGGGACGCGCATGCTGAAGCGTGAGCGCGGCGCGATCGTCAACATCGGCTCCACCGTCATCGTCCGCGGGTCGCCGCGGGCGCCGCAATACGCCGCCGGCAAGTACGGCGTGGTGGGACTGACCAAGTCCTACGCCAAGGCGTTTGCCCCCCACGTGCGCGTCAACACCTTCGCGCCCGGCTTCATGAAGACCGAGCGCGTGCTCAACCGGGCCGACTGGAAGGCGGGGCGCGGCGAGCAGCTGGCGCGCGACACCCCGGCCGGCCGGATCCCCGAGCCCGATGAGCTGGCCGGAACCGCGCTGTTCCTCGCCTCTGACGAGGCCGCCCACATCACCGGCAGCTACATGATCTGCGACGGTGGCTACAGCATGCTGGGGGCGTGACGATGGCGCCGCCCTCGCTGCTGGAGCGTGACGCGGCCGGCTATGAGCAGGCCCGCCACGACGCGATCTGGAACGGCTACAAGCCCGAGCGCTATCCGGAGGCGATCGTGCTGGCCCAGTCTGCCGACGACGTCGTCGAGGCCGTTCGCTACGCGCGCGATCACGACCTCAAGGTCAAGGCCCGCTCGGGCGGGCACAGCTGGACGGCGTCGAGCGTGCGCGAGGGCGCGCTGCTCATCGACCTCTCGCGCATGGACCGCATCCTCGAGTTCGATCCGGAGTCTCGCGTGGCGGTGGTGGAGCCCGGCGTGCGCGGCCGCGAGCTCAACGGCCTGCTCGCCGACCACGGCCTGTTCTTCCCCTCGGGCCACTGCCCGACGGTCGGCCTCGGCGGCTTCCTGCTGCAGGGCGGCTGGGGGTGGCTGTCGCGCGTCATCGGCCCGGCCTGCATGAGCGTGGTGGGCGTCGACGTCGTCACCGCCGACGGCGAGCTGATCCACGCCGACCAGCATCAGAACACCGACTGGCTGTGGGCCGCGCGCGGCTCGGGTGCCGGCTACTTCGGAGTGGTGGTGCGCTTTCACCTGCGCTGCCACCCGCGCCCGGCCGCCATCTGGGAGGCGCATCACGTCTATCCCATGGAGGTCCGCGACGAGGTGCTGCGCTGGGCGCGCGACGAGGAGCCTCGTTTCCCCGCGGAGCTCGAGTTCGCGATCATGGCCACCACTCCGCGGGGGCCGCTGGGCGAGGTCGTCCCCGGTCCTCCGGCGCTGATCGTCATGTGCTCGGTGATGTCCGAGTCCGACGAGGCGGCCCGGGCGGCGCTTGATCTGCTGGACGGCTGCCCGGTGCGCGATCGTGCCGAGGTGGTCCTGCCGGCCCAGCCGCGCTCGTTCGTGGAGCTCTACGACGGACCGGACTCGGTGGAGCCCGAGGGCTTTCGCTGGGCGGCTGACGGGATGTGGACCAACGCCCCCTCCGAGGAGCTGGTGCCCGCCGTCGCCGAGCTGTTCGAGTCGATCCCCGAGGGCGCGTCGCACGTCTTCTGGTACGCGTGGCGCGAGCAGGAGCTGCCCGACGCCGCGATCTCGGTGCAGGGCTACCTCTATCTGGCGGCGTTCGCCGGCTGGACCGACGCGGCTCAGGACGATGCGATGCTGGCCTGGCCGGCGGACCAGATGCGAAAGCTCGAGCCGCTGTCGCGCGGGATCCAGCTGGCCGACGAGAACCTGGTGCGCCGGCCGGCCCGTTTTCTCACCGACGCGAATCGGGAGCGACTGGAGGCGCTGCGCGCGCAGTACGACCCTGATGGTCGTTTCCTCAGTTACCTGATGCCGGAGGGACAGTGATGAGACTGCTGGGAGTGTGCGCGGGCGCGGCCGGCGGCAGCGCGGAGATCGCCCTGAAGGCCGCGCTGATGGCGGCCTCCGACGACGGTGCCGACGTCGCCTGGCTGCGCCTGGACGACATGCGCATCTCGACGGGCGCGCTGTTCGGCCCCGTCGACGACGACTGCAAGTGGTTCTACGAGCAGGTGATCGCCGCCGACGGCGTGATCTACAGCGCCCCGATCTACTCGCGAACGATCCCGGGCAAGCTGCGCATGCTGTGTGACCGGGTGTTCGGGCCGCACGCCGACACCGGCTTCATCGAGCTGCTCATGGAGAAGGAGGCCGCCGGCGAGCCGATCACCGTCCCCTTCAAGCCCGATGCGCGGGTGCTGCGCCCGCGGGTGGCGGGCTTCCTCGCCGTCGGCGGCGCGCTCACGCCGCAGTGGCACACGCTGGCGCTGCCGATGATGCAGACGCTCGCCTTCTCGATGCGCTCAGGGATCGTCGACCAGGCGATCCTCTCGGGCTCGGGGACACCACGCTCGATCGTGCTCGATGCGGCCGCAATGGAGCGTGCACGCGAGTTGGGCCACAACATGGCGGCGCAGCTGGGACGCAGCTTCGAGGAGGTCGAGTACCGCGGCGAGCCGGGGCTGTGCCCGCTCTGTCATCTCAGCCTCATCTCCGTGCGCGGCGCAGTGGCCGAGTGCGGGGGGTGTGGCGCCGAGGGTGTTGCCGTCCTGCGCGACGGCGCCTTGACCGTCGAGTTCCCGCCCGAGGGCCTGGAGAAGTCAGTCCTGCATCCGGTGGAGAAGCGCGCCCATTCCGAGGAGATCCTCCAGACCGCGGCGCGCCACGCCGAGCGGGCCCACGAGGTGGCCGCCGGGGCGGCACCGTTCGACGCCTGGGATCACCGCATCGCCCCCGAGATCGGCGTTACAGGCTGAAGACCCGCTCCGCGTTGGCCTGGGCCAGCGCGGAGCGCTCTGCCGGTTGCAGTGGCGTCGCGCGGAAGGCGGCCACCTCGGGCTCGGGATCCTCGAACGGGTAGTCGGCGGCGAACATGACGCGGTCGGCGCCGAGCGTCTCGATGCAGAAGCGCACCGAGGCGGGCGCGTGGTTCATCCCACTGGTCGACACGACCACGTTCTCCCGGACGTATTCACTGGGCGCGCGCTTCAGCCCGGGGTGGGTCTTGGCGCGCGTCTGGAGGTGATGAGCGTCCAAGCGCGGCAGCGAGAACGGGATGTGCTCGCCGAGATGACCGAGGACGAGCTGGACGCCCGGGTGGCGGTCAAACGTGCCCGAGAGGATGATGCGCAGCGCGTGCAGGCTCGCGTCGGCGGCGTAGCCCCACATCGCGGCCATCAGCCCGTAGTCGAGGTAGGGCGCCACGGCCCCGGCCGGCAGCAGCGATGGGTGCAGGTACAGCGGCACGCCGCACTCCTCCACCGCCTCCCAGATCGGCGTGAACCGCGGCGCGTCGAGGTACTCGCCCTGGGTGTGGGAGTTGATCACGACCCCCGCGAGATGCAGTTGCGTACTGGCGCGCTCGATCTCCGCGGCGGCCGCGTCGGGGTCCTGCGGGGCGACGGCCGCCAGCCCGGCGAACCGCGCCGGGTGATCCGCCACCGCCTGAGCCAGCACGTCGTTGGCATGGCGCGCCAGCGGCGTCGCCTCGGCGGCGTCGAGCATCTGCAGGTTGGCCACGGTCGAGATGCTGAGCACGGCGAGGTCGATACCGGCGGCGTCCATGGCGGCGATCCGGCCCGCCGCGAGATCGAGGGTGAGCGCGCCGCGGCGGTCGCGGTCAGCGTCCTGGAGCGCGGCGCCGGCCTCGCGCCACCCAGAGCCGGCAGCGGCCGGGCTGGCCAGGTAGCGCTGCCCGGCCTGCAGCAGCTCGGGGAGCATGAAGTGCTCCTCGACGGCGATCAGGCGCTCGGTCACGCCGGCGCGCCGTAGACCGCGGTATCGGTGCCCAGAGCCTCGCCGTGGACGAAGGCGCGCCAGTCGCGCTGGAGCGCGGCCGTGGTCGCTGCGGTGTCGGGCCCGTCGCCGGCGAGCCGCGTGGGCACGCCCCCATCTCGCCAGGTCCCGAAGACCAGCGGGACGCTCAGCGAGTGCGTGGCCCCGAGGTCGTCCTCCGCTGACGGCTGATCGATGCGGTACCGGTGCACGGTCCCCCCGGCCCGCGCCCGAGCCGTGCTCCAGCGCGCCACCGGGCCGGCGAACCACGCGTCGGTGACGACCGCGCACAGTACGTCGTTGTTGTCAGTCGCGCCTGCCGCGCGCGCGGCTTGGATCAGAGCGTCGGGGTCATCGGTGTGCGCGAGGTGGGCGACCATCTCGGTCAGCCGCGCGTCATCGGGATCGAGCCGGCGCCCTCCGGCGCGGAAGAAGAATGTGCCCTCATCTCGGTTGGTGCCGATGAGGACGGGGACGTCGATCCGCGCCTCGGGGTGCTGGGCGGGGTCGGACGGCAGGCTGGCCGGGTCGATGATCGGCATCGCACCGCCGCGGGTGCCGCGGAACGCCGGATCGGCCAGGAGCTCCTCAGAGGCCTCGACGATGGCATCCGGCGAGGTGCTCTCGCGGAGCTCCTCGATGGGCCCCACGCGATCGATCAGCGCCTCGGTCCACCGGATGCCGCGATCGGCGTCGATGACGAGCTCGTGCAGCGGCGGCGACTGGGCCACGAGCCGGCTGAACAGGCCGTCCGCCTCGGGATCGGCCAGCAGGTGAAGCGCACTGCCGGCGCCCGCCGACTCCCCGGCGAGGGTCACCCGCGCAGGGTCCCCCCCGAACGCGGCGATGTTCTCGGCCACCCAGCGCAGCGCGGCCAGCTGATCCAGCAGGCCCCAGTTGCCGATCGCCGCCGCCGGATCGGTGGCCAGGTCGGGGTGATAGAGCCAGCCCAGCGCGCCCAGGCGGTAGTTGAGGGTGACGATGACGGCGTCGAGCGCCGCCGCCAGGTGGGTGCCGTCGAGCAGGGGGTTACTGCCCCAGCCGAGCGCCCAGCCGCCGCCGTGGATGAAGACGAACACCGGGTGCGGGCCGTCGCCCGGTGGTGTCCACACGTTGAGGCTCAGGCAGTCGTCGGAGCTTGCGGGCAGCGGGCCGTGGGCCCATGCGGAGAACGGCCGCGCCGGCTGGGGGCACACCGGGCCCGGGGCCGTGGCGTCACGTTCGGCGCTCCAGGGCGCGGGCGGCTGCGGTGGCGCGAAACGGCCGGCGCCGGCCGTCGAGGCGGCGTACGGGACGCCCCGGAAGGCGAGGACGCCGGAGGCCGTACGCACCCCCCGGACGGCACCCGAGGTCGTGACGGCCACTTGTGGATGCATACGCAGAGAGTGTATACAACTGAGTCATGACCGGAGCTCCGGCCCTTGACCCCTCGGCAGGGCGCGATCTTGCCCACATCGGCCACGTCGAACTGCTCACACCCCGGCTGGAGGCGAGCGTGGCGTGCTTCACCGAGGTGCTGGGGATGACGGTGGTGGCGGCGGAGGACGCGAGCGTGTATCTGCGCGGCGAGTCCGAGTACGAGCGCTACGGCCTCAAGCTGACGGACTCCAGCGACGCTGGAATCGGCCATCTCGCGATTCGGACCCGCAGCGGCGAGGCGGTTCAGCGCCGGGCCGCCGCGCTCGAGGCGGCCGGGATCTCGGGCGGGTGGACCGACGGCGACATCGGACACGGGCCCGCGTATGCGTTCCGCGCGCCGAGCGGTCACCTGCTCGAGCTCTACTGGGAGACCGAGCGCTTCGTCCCTGCGCCTGCCTCGCCCGGCGAGCCACCCCTGGCCCGTGACCGCCTCGGCCGGCGCGGCGGTACCGGCGTCGACGTGCGCCGCCTGGATCACGTCAACCTGCTTGCTCCCGACGTCGCGGCCGCCGCCGCGTTCGCCCGCGCACAGCTCGGCTTCGCCCTCTATGACGTGGTCATCGAGGACGACGGCTCGATGAGTGGCGCGTGGACGTCGCTGGGGCCGCGGCCGCTGGAGCTGGTCTTCGCCCGTGACCGTGCCGGCGCGAGCGGCCGCCTGCACCATGTCGCCTTCTGGGTCGACACGCGCGAGGAGGTGCTGCGCGCCGCCGACATCTTCGTCGACCGCGGCGTCCCCATCGAGGTGCCCCCGGCCCAGCACACCATCGGCCGCAGCTTCTTCCTCTACGGTTTCGAGCCCGGCGGCAACCGCATCGAGGTGACCACGGGCGCCGACCTCGTCCTCGATCCTGATCCCCCCACGCGCACATGGACGGCGGCCGAGCGTCGGCGCGGCATCGGCTGGGGCACCACGTTCCCCCTGACCTGGACCGAGTACGGGACCCCAGACGTGACCTCCTCGGGGATGGACTGATCTGAAATGGCCGTCCCGGCGCCCGTCATCGCGATCCCCGGCTTCACCGGGCCCGTCACCTGCCCGGGTGACCCGGGCTATGACCAGTCCCGTGCGGTCTGGAACGTCCTGCACGATCGCCGCCCGGCGGCTGTCGCGCGCTGCCAGTCCCCCGCCGACGTCGTCGCGGCGATCGCCTACGCCCGGCGACACGACCTCACGATCGCCGTCCGCGGCGGCGGCCATTCCCTGCCCGGCCACTCGACCGTCGACGGCGGGCTCGTGCTCGACCTGCGCTCGCTGGACCGGGTCGACGTCGACCCGATCTCTCGCACGGTTCGGGTTGGCGGCGGTGCGACCCTCGGCGCAGTGGATCGCGGCGCCCAGGAGCACGGCCTCGTCGTCCCGGCGGGCGTGGTCTCGCACACCGGCGTCGGCGGACTCACGCTCGGCGGAGGGGTCGGCCGGCTCATGCGCCGCTTCGGGCTGACCGTCGACTCGCTGCTGTCGGCGGAGGTGGTGCTGGCTGACGGCCAAGTGGTGCGTGCCTCGGCCGACGAACACCCGGAGCTCTTCTGGGGGCTGCGCGGCGGTGGCGGGAACTTCGGCGTCGTGACCGAGTTCACGTTCCGCGCCCACGGGCTGACCACGCTGCCGATCCTGGCCGCGTTCCACCCGCTGGAGCGTGCCGCCGAGGTGCTGGCGCTGGGGGAGCGTTACATGGCTGACCCGGCCACCCCACGCGAACTCCTGTGGACGAGCTTCCTGCGCCGCGGGCCCGACTTCGCGCCCTGGATGCCGGCCGACCTGGCGGGCACCCGCGGGGTCATGTGCCTGATCGAGTGGTCAGGAGAGCCGGCGGTGGGGCGCGACCTGCTCAAGACCATCCAGGACGAGTTGCGCGCCCCCGCGGGCGACCTCGGCGACGTGCCGTATCTCGCCATCCAGCAGGTCACCGACCAACTGCTGGCGCCGGGCACCCTGCACGCCTACGTCAAGGCCGGCTTCGCGGGCACGTTGACCGACGCGTTCATCGAGGCCCTCATCGACTGCGGCAGCCGGGTGCAGTCGCCGCTGTCGGTGATCGAGGTGCTGTCGATGGGCGGCGCCATTCGTGATGTGCCGGTCGCCGACACGGCGTTCCCGCACCGCGATGCGCGCTGGTTGATCAACATGCCGGCCCAGTGGTCAGACGCCGCCGACACCGAGACCGAGATCGCCTGGGTGCGGGAGACCTACGCGCACCTGGAGCCGTACCTCTCAGGAGGCGCGTACTCGAACTTCATGGAGGGCGACGAGAGCGATGCGGCGTCCACCGCCTACGGCGCCACATTGGCGCGCCTGGCCCACGTCAAGGGCGCGTACGACCCCGACAACGTGTTTCGGCTCAACCAGAACATTCGCCCATAGACTGCATTCACTTTGCCATTCTGTATAAAGTTGGCTCATGTCCGTGACCGCTGAGCGAGAGCGCTGGGAAGCCACCCAGCGGGGACTGTGGGGACAGCGCCCCGACGACTGGTCCGAGCTCGCCGAGCCCCAGAACCTCACGCTGTTCACCGACGCGCTCGACGCCGCGGGCGTCGGCGCCGGCACGGTGGTGCTCGATGCCGGGTGCGGCTCCGGCCTGGCTCTCGCTCTCGCCGACGAGCGCGGCGCGCGCACCAGCGGAATCGACATCTCGGCACCGCTGCTGGCTGTGGCATGCCGTCGCGTTCCGAGCGCCGATCTGCGCGAGGGGGGCCTGGACACCCTGCCCTTCCCCGACGACACCTTCGACGCGGTGCTGGCCATCAACGCGCTCCAGTTCGCCGCTGACCCCGCCGGCGCGCTGCGCGAGATCCATCGCGTGCTGCGGCCCGGCGGACGCCTGGCCGTCGGCGGCTTCGCGGCGCCCGAGACGTGTCAGTCGACCGCGCTGCATCTCGCGATGGAGACGCTCGTCCCGGCCGATCGCCAGGAGGACCACGCGCCGTACGCCCTCGCCGCACCGGGTGCGCTGGAGCGAGCGCTCGCCGACGCGCAGCTGACCGTGACGCTCGACCGCGAGCAGCCCGGCGACTGGCGCTATGCCGACCTTGACCGCGCGCTGCGCGGACTGCTCTCCTCGGCGGGTGGGGCGCGCGCCATCGGCCTGGCCGGCGAAGACCGCGTCCGCGAGGTCCTCATCGAGGCGCTGAGGCCGTTCCAGACGCCGGACGGCGCCTACGTCATGCACAACCGGTTCCGGCTGACGGTGAGCGAGCGCGCGGCATGAGCGATCTGCTGCGCCGTCCGTTTCACCATGTCGGATACGTCGTCGACGATCTGGAGGCCGCGGCGCTGCGGCTCTCGGCCACCACCGGCGCCGGCCCCTTCCTCGCCATCGACCACGTCCCGCTGGCCGAGGCCACGTATCGCGGCGTCCCGGCCCGATATGACCACTCGACCGCCTTTGCCCAGTGGGGCCCGATCATCGTCGAGATCAGCCAGATCCACGTCGCCGAACCGGCCGGACTGCGCGAGTTCTTCGACGCCGGGCGCCATCCGGCCATCGGCCACGTGGCGTGGCTGGTCGAGGACCTCGAGGCCGAGTCCGCGCGCCTGACCGCCGCCGGAATGCCGGTGGTCCACACCGGCAGTTCGGGCCCGGTGCGCGCCAACTGGCACGACGGCGGCCCCGCGTTCGGCCACCCCATCGAGGTGCATCGCTCCGGCCCCGAGCTGCTGGGCTTCTACGAGCTCATCGCCGGCGAGGCGCGCCAGTGGGACGGCCGCCGGCCTCTGCGACCCGCTCCGGCCCCACCCCAATGAGCACCGGGGCACACCACATCGGGCTGTCGGTCTCTGACCTGGACACGATGATCGCCTGGTACGCGGAGGCGCTCGGGTTCGCCGAGGAGCTCCGCTTCGAGGTCCCCGCCGCCGGCATCCGGGGCGCGATGCTGCGTCGCGCGGACGGGACCGGCCTCGAGCTCCTGCACCACCCCGACTCGGCTGAGCGCCAGCTGGGCGATCCCCACAGCGCGATCATGTCCCAGGGCTACGGCCACTGGGCGCTGGCTGTCGACGATGTGGCGGCGACGCACGCTGCGCTGCTGGCCGCGGGTGCGCGCGAGGTGTGGGGCCCCCGCCCGGCGCCAGCGCCGGCGCCCGGCTCCATGTCGTATCTGACCGACCCCGAGGGCAACCTGTTCGAGCTTGTCGGACCCTGAACGCATCACCAAGGAGAAGAAGAGGACCATGACTCCCACGTCCACCGAGCCCGGCAAGCTCACACAGCTGCCCGGCCAGGCCGTTCCCTACGTGCTCGCCGCCGGGGGCGGCCGCGCCCACCTGCTGATCGATCAAGTCGGCCGCTGCCTGGGCGGCGCCGAGGAGACCGGCGGCGCCATGTCGATGATGACCCTCGACGGACCCGCGGGCCGCGCCATCCCACTGCACTTCCATCGCCAGGAGTACGAGTTCTTCTTCTGCCACCGCGGCAACGTGCAGCTGTGGCTGGACGACGAGAGTCGCCTCCTCTCCCCCGGCGACTTCGGCTTCGCTCCGCCCAACACCGTCCACGCCTATGCGCTGCCCGGCAACCACTCGGGCTTCATGGGGCCGATCATCCCCGGCGGCTGGGACCGCTTCTTCGACCTCACCGGGATCCCGTATGAAGGCAACGCTCCGTTCCCGGTCGGCTTCAAGCCCGAGATCCCGTTTGCGAAGTTCGGCCAGGCCGAGCACGACTTCGACATGAAATACCTGCCCGAGGCCGAGTACGCCGCCCCGCGCACCGACGCGCCCGACAACGCCCTGCCCGGCGCTGTGGCGCCGTACTTCCTGCGCCGCGGCGAAGGGCCGCGACACCTCGTCGGCGGGATGCTCGTCACCACGCTGATCGGCGCGGCCGAGACCGACGGCGGGCTGAGCATGTTCACCATCGAGCTGCCCCGGGGCGGCGGCGTCCCCTCGCATGCGCACGAGCGGACCACCGAGGGCCTGTACGTGCTGGAGGGCGGGGTCCGCCTCACCCTCGACGGCAGCGAGCACTCGCTGCGCCAGGGCGACTACGCATCGATCCCGCCCGGCACCACCCACGGCTGGCAGGGCGAGGCGTTCTTCACCAAGGTGATCTCGATGAGCACGCC
>DATJTQ010000005.1:0-14114 GCA_035503355.1 Solirubrobacteraceae bacterium | reverse complement strand
CAGTTCTTCGCCGACGCCGGCCGGGAGGGCCAGGCCGACTTCGTCGTGCTGCCCGGGTTCGGCCACCTCGACACGTTCTGGGCGCGGGACGCGGCCGCGGTCTCCTTCCCGCTCATCAAGGCGGGCCTGGAGTGGAACCGTGGCGCCCCGACGCCCCACGCGGTGACCGGCCTGCCCACCGTGGGCCGGACGCTGCCCGCGCGGCGCGGGCGGATCCTCAGCCGCCGCGGCGCTCGCGCGACGCTCAGCCGCCCGTGAGCGGACGCAGGACGTCGACGCGCATCGGTGCGGCAAAGCAGCGCTCACCGGTTCGCGGGCCGGGGGTGCCCAGCCGGGCAAAAGCGGCGGCGATCTCGTCGCGGCGCGCCTCGAACACCGGAGCACGCTCGGGGTCCACGCTCACCGTGCGCGCCCGGAAGGCGTCGACGTCGGACAGACAGACGGTGATCTCGTATTCGACGGTGACATCGCGCTCCAGGCCGGCCTGCCCGGAGTCGGCCAGCGCCGCCTCGGCCGCGCGGCGGACCTCGAGCTCGTCCTCCACCAGACTGGTCAGGGCGAAGAAGTCGCCCTCGGTCATGGGTTCGGCGACGTAGACCGCGCCGTCGGGGCGCAGCACCCGGCGTGCCTCGCGCAGCGCCGCGGGCAGATGCTCAACCGGTACGTGGTGCAGCGAGCGCATGAACACCACCAGGTCCACGGAACCGTCCTCGAGGGGCAGCGACTCCGCACGGCCGACGAGGTAGCGCACGGCGCCGCTCCCGTCATCGCGAGCCCGTGCCGCGGCCAGCTGCTCATCGGAGATCTCGACGCCGATCGGCCGGGCGCCGGTGGCCGCGAGCGCTCGGACCAGTCCCCCGCCACCGCACCCGATGTCGACGACATCCTTGCCGGCGGGAGCCACCAGCTGCTCCAGCATGGACGTATCGGTCGGGGGAGCGTCGGCCATCGGCTGGATCCTAGTGGACCGTGCCCATACGCTATGCGCATGGATCTGCCCCTCCTACGCGCGTTCGTCGTGCTCGCCGAGGAACTGCACTTCGGTCGCGCTGCCCTGCGTCTGGGCCTGTCGCAGCCGCAGGTCAGCCGGCGCGTGCGGGCCCTGGAGGACGAGCTCGGGGTGCAGCTGTTCGTGCGCACGCCGCGTCACACGGCGCTCACCGAGATCGGCCGGCGCCTGCTGGACGACGCCCGCGAGACCCTGACCGCGGCCGAGCGGCTGCAGGCCCGGGCCCGCGCCGCAGCCGGGACGCCGACCGGGCGGGTCGCCGTCGGGTTCGTGTGGAGCACGCTGGGGACCTACCTGGCACCGCTGGTGGCGGCGGCGCCCGAGCGCCACCCCGACATCGAGCTGGCGGTCTCCCAGAAGCGCTTTGTCGACATCGTGCCGTCTCTGCGCCGGGGCGACGTGGACCTGGTGATCAGCCGCACCCTGCTCGAGCGGGGGGAGATGATCGAGACCCTGCTGCGCCGCGAGCCGTCGTTCCTGGCCGTCCCCGCCTCGCACCCCTTCGCGGCGCGCGCGTCGCTGACCTGGGACGAGCTCGAGGGCGAGCCGATGATCGCCCTGGCCCGCGCCCTGGCCCCTTCGCTGTTTGACGCGGTCATCCGCCTGGCGCGCGAGCGTGGCTTTGAGCCGGCCATCGCCCGCGAGGCCCAGACGCCGGCCGAGGCGATGGCCCTGGTCAGCGCGGGATTGGGCGTGTACCGGCTGCCCTCCAGCGCCGCGGCGCCGCATCCGGGGGTCGTCTACTGCGAGCTGTCCGACGTGCCCAGCCGGCTGGTGCTGCTGCGGCGCCCCGAGCCGCCGTCACCCGCCGTGGCGGCGGTCGCCGAGCTCATTCGGGACCTGTTCGGCGATGCATCAAACGCATCGCACGATGGCCTCGGCGGTCTGGAAGCGGCGGTCGCGCGCGCCTAGCCTGCCGCGGGTGCGCCCGCTCTGGCTTCCCACCCGCGTGCGGCCGTCCGAATTGCGGCAGGCCGCTCGTGTCAGTCCGTCGGGGTTGAGGCGGGCCGCCCGCGAGAGCTCCCGCGCGCGGGCGCTCGTGCTCCTGTGGCGCTCGAGCCGCCCACTCAGCGCGCTGGCCATCGGCTTCATCCTCGCCGAAGGAGCGCTGCCGGTGTTGGTGGTCATCGCCATGGGACGGGTCACCGGAGCCATCCCGGGGGCGGTCAGCTTCGGCCTCTCCTCCTCGCACGGCCGCACCCTGATCGTCGACCTGGCCGAGGCCGGCGGCATCTACGCCCTTTCGCTTATGCGCGGCCCGCTGGAGGACGCGCTGACCGCCGCCGCCACCGCCCGGGTGGAGGCCGAGATGCAGCGCCGCCTGGTCCGCGCGGTGTGCGCGCCGGTGGGGATCGAGCATCTGGAGGACCGCGAGGTGCTTGACCGGCTCGCCTCCGCCCGCGGCGAGTTGCTCGGCGGTCAGCCGGCGGGAGCACCCGTGGCGCTCGTCTCCGCTCTGGGCGACCGCCTCACCGGGGTGCTGGCCTGCGTGGTGCTGGCGACCTTCCGGTGGTGGCTGGGGCTGGCCATCTTCGTCGTGTGGCGGCTGGTGCGCCGTCCACTCTCGCACCGGTTGCGCACGCAGGCGCTGCGGGTGCGCACCGCGGGCACGCCCCTGCGGCGCAGCTGGTACCTGCTCGGTCTCGCCTGGAAGGCGCCGGCCGCCAAGGAGATGCGTGTCTACGGCCTCGGCGACTGGGTCGCCGACCGCCACCGCAACGAGTGGCTGGAGGGCACCCGGCCGGCCTGGCGCGAGCTCCGCCGGCTGGCCAATGCCGCGTGGCTGGCCGGCGCGGCGGTCCTGGCCCTGTTCGGGCTCGCCGCCGGCCTGCTCGGGTACGACGCGTACCACGGCGAGATCTCCCTGCGCACGCTGGCCACGATGCTTCCCATGCTGCCCACCACGATGGCCGTGGGGTCAGTCAGCTACGGCGACATCGGCCTCGAGAAGCTGCTCGGCGCGGTCCCGGACCTCGACGGCCTCACCTCCACTCTGGCGGAGCTGGCCCAGCGGACCTCCGGCCACCGCCCGGCCGCGGGGCTGCCGGCCGTCGTGGTGCGCTGCGAGGGCCTCGGCTTCAGATACCCCGGCGGCACCCGGCCGGTCCTGCACGACCTCAACCTGGACCTGGAGGTCGGCCGATCGCTGGGGCTGGTC
The DNA here is from genome assembly GCA_035503355.1 of Solirubrobacteraceae bacterium. GTDB lineage: Bacteria > Actinomycetota > Thermoleophilia > Solirubrobacterales > Solirubrobacteraceae > Palsa-465. Next base: position 10,947 of record DATJTQ010000005.1, on the reverse strand, counting down.
GGCGTCAACGGTGCCGGCAAGACCACCCTGATCACGCTGCTGGCGCGCATGCGCGAGCCCACCGAGGGTCGCATCACCGTCGACGGCGCTCCCCTGGGCGAGCTCGACGGCCGTGCCTGGCAGCGGCAGGTGGCCGTCGTCTACCAGGACTACGCGCGGCTGCCGGTGAGCGCCGCCGACAACGTCGGCATGTACGCCAACACCTCGTCCGACCGCGCCGCGCTGGACCGAGCCGCGGCCCGGGCGGGCGCCGCCGACGTCATCGCCGCGCTGCCCCGTGGCTGGGACACCATCCTCTCCCCGCACTTCCGCGGCGGCGTGGACCTGTCGGGCGGCCAGTGGCAGCGGATCGCCCTGGCGCGGGCGCTCTACGCGATCGACCGTGGCGCGCGGGTGCTCGTCCTCGACGAGCCCACGGCGCAGCTCGACGTCCGCGGCGAGGCCGCGTTCTACGACCGCTTCCTGGAGTTGACCGCCGGAGTGACCAGCATCGTCATCTCGCACCGCTTCGCCTCCGTCCGCCGGGCCGACCGCATCGCCGTGCTCGACGCCGGACGGATCACCGAGCTGGGGTCACACGACGAGCTGGTGGCGCGCGACGGGACCTACGCGCGGATGTTCACTCTGCAGGCCGAGCGCTTCCACGAGCCCGGAGAGGCGGCGGCATGAGCGGCCGGTGGCGACAGCTCGCCGGGGTCCTGCTGGGCACCGGCTTTCGCGCGGCGCCCTGGACCGCCCTCGCCTGCCTGGCACTGGGCGTCGGGGCCGCGGTGGCGGGCGTCACCTACAGCATCGGCTTTCGCGTGATGGTCGACGGCGCCATCGCTCATGACGCCGGCCACGTCGCCCTCGGCGCGGTGCTCACCGCCTCGCTGTTCACGGCGTCGTGGCTGTTTCTCATCGTCGGCGGCACGGAGGGCACCCTCCTCACCGACCGGGTCAACCTGGTGCTCGGCGTGCGCATCGCGCGCGTGGCCGCGACGGTGCCCACGCTGGAGCATTTCGAGGACTCGGCGATGCTGGGTCGGCTGGAGCAGCTCACCGCCAACCGCCGCACGCTGGCCGGGGCGCCGCGTCAGCTCATCTCCCTCTTCGGGCAGACGCTGCGCGCGGTGGGGATCGTGGTCCTGCTGGCCACGATCTACCTACCGGTGCTGGTGGTCCCTCTGCTCGCCGTCGCGCCCGCGCTGTCAGACCGCTGGGCGGCGCGCATTCAGCGGCGCGCCGACGACGCGCTGACCGAGGACCGGCGCCTGCTGGACGCCATGTTCGCGCTGGCCACCGGGGCCGACTCCGCGCGCGAGCTGCGCACCTATGGCATCACCGACGAGCTGGCCCAGCGCCACGCCGCGCTCGGTGAGCGCGTCCGCCGCCGTGCCGTCCGCGCCGCGGTGCTGAGCTCGGCGCTGGAGGCCGTCGGCTGGATCGTCTTCGCCGCCGGCCTGGTCGGCGCGATCGTCGTCCTGGTCCTCCGCGCCGCGGACGGCCACGTCAGCCCCGGGCAGGTGGTGATGGCGGTGTCCCTGCTGCGCCGCGCCCAGACGCAGATCTCGCGCTCCACCGACACTGCCGGCAGCTTCAACACCTCGGTGACCACGGCCGGCCACCTGCTGTGGCTCGAGGACCATGCGGCCCAGATGGGATCCCCCGGCGGCACCGGGCAGCCCGCGCCCGTCCCGCCGCGTCTCCGGCGCGGCCTGACGCTGGAGGGGCTGATCTTCGCCTACCCGGGCGGCGAGGAGCCGGCACTCGGGCCGCTCGACCTCGAGCTGCCGGCGGGGCGCACCGTCGCCCTCGTCGGGGAGAACGGCGCCGGAAAGACGACGCTGGTCAAGCTGCTATGCGGGATGTACCGCCCCACCGCCGGGCGGATCGCCGTCGACGGGCTCGACCTCCAGGCGCTTGATCCTGGCGCCTGGCGCGAGCGCGTCAGCGCCGCCTTCCAGGATTTTGTCCGCTTCCAGTTCCGGTTGGGTGAGAGCGTGGGCGTCGGCGATCTGCCTCGCCTTGACGACGCCGACGTGGTGCGCGCCGCGCTGACCCGCGCGGATGCCGACGGACTCGAGCATGAGCTCGCCGACGGCCTGCAGGGGTGGATCGGCAACCGCTTCACCGGAGGCCGCGAGCTCTCGGGAGGACAGTGGCAGCGGCTGGCGCTGGCCCGCGGGCTGATGCGCGGCGCGCCGCTGCTGGTGGTGCTGGATGAACCGACGGCCAGCCTCGACGCCGCGACCGAGACCGCCCTGTTCGAGCGCTATGCCCAGGCGGCCCGAGCGGCGGCCGAGGCCCAGGGCACGGTCACGCTGCTGGTGTCACACCGGTTCTCCACGGTGCGCGCCGCCGACCTCATCGTGGTTCTTGACGCCGGGCGGGTGGTGGAGTCGGGCTCGCACGACGCGTTGATGCGTGCTGGGGGCACGTACGCCGAGCTGTTCGAACTGCAGGCGCGCGCATATCGGTGAACGCGGCCGGCCCGGCGCAGGCCGGCGCCGGCGCCGGGGTGGGCACCCCGGCGGTGGCCAGCGCCGAGGGCGCGCCACCCGCGGCCACAACCGCTCCCTGCCGCCCGCGGCGACGCTGGCGCAGGAACACGGTCACCGCCAGGGTGAGGGCGATCGGGACGGTGGCGGGCAGGAGCAGCCCGGGCGTCAGCATCGAGTCATAGGCGATGGCGAGCCCGGTGAGCAGGGCGGCGGCCCACAGCTGCGCGCACTGTCCGGCGAGCGAGGCGCCGAGGAGAGCCGCGAGGAAGAGGTCGGGGTAGCCGATGGTGGTGCCCCCCAGGCGGGCACCGGTGAAGCGGGGGCCGTGGAAGTTGGTCTGGGCGGCGGCCAGCACCGCGGTCTCGTGGTACCCGGGTCCTGCGAGCAGCAGGGTGATGTCCACCACCGACATGGCCACGACGCCCACCAGCAGCCATCGGCCGGGGATGAGCCGCTGCAGAGCCGCCCCCACCGTGAGGCAGGCCAGTGCGGTGACCACTCCGGTTCCGATGTGACCGCCGACGCCGTCGGCCCACATCGCCAGCGCACCCGCCCCCGCCGCGAGCGGCAGCATGAGGGTCCGCGCCCGGACGACGAGGAGCACCGCGATCACCGCCAGCAGGGGTGTGGTGACGGCGGCGGCGAGCACGGTCGGCGACGCCAGTCCGGGCGCGATGAGCAGCCCGAAGGTCCCGACGATGATCGACACCGGGAGCAGCGCGGCCCACGCCGGCGCGCGCAGGCGCCCCAGTCGCGGGAAGGGTTTGGCGCGGGGGAGGAGGACGAGCGCCCCCTCCAGCACGGAGGCGGGCACTCCCGACACCGCACTGTGCAAGCTCAAGCTGACCATGACGATCCGATTCCTGTGTTCGAGTGGTGAACGAGCACGCCGGACCGCCGCGCCCGAGGCCATGCAGCGGCCAACGGGCACGAAGCAATTCAGTCGATCGCCGCGGGGAGACCGCGCTCGAGTTCCCGGCGGGCGCGAACTCAGCTCGCCGGTGATATTGAAATTCCCAACCAGGATCGGACCAAAACCTCAAGGTTTCCTCAAGATCTGGCCCAGTGATGATCCTGGGTGTAGTGATTGATCAGCTTGGGCGGTTTTGGGTGCGCATAATCCGGGCGTGGAGATCCGTGACGCCAGCCCCGAGGATTGGCCCGCCATCTGGCCGTTCCTGCACGAGATCGTGGCCGCCGGCGAGACGTACGCCTATGACCGCGACATGACCGAGGAGCAGGGGCGCGCCCTGTGGATGATCGGCCCGCCCGGCCGCACCGTGGTCGCGGTCGACGACGGCGTCGTCGTGGGCACGGCCACGATGTACGCCAACCGCCCGGGACCCGGATCGCACGTCGCCTCGGCCAGCTTCATGGTCGATCCCGGCCGCGCCGGGCGAGGGACGGGGCGCGCGCTGGGCGAGGCGATGGTCGCCTGGGCGCGCGAGCGCGGGTTCCGCGCTGTCCAGTTCAACGCCGTGGTCGAAACCAACACGCGTGCGGTGCGGCTATGGCGATCGCTGGGCTTTGAGGTGATCGGGACCGTGCCCGAGGCCTTCGCGCACCCGACCGACGGCTACGTCGGCCTCCACGTCATGCACCGCTTCCTGTGAGCAGCTCCTCGATCATGGTGGCGGGCGGCCGCGTCCAGTCACCCACCCGTTCCGGGACCGGGGTTCCGGCGTCGAGCAGGCAGCGGACGACCTCCGCATAGGGCGCCTGCGGGATCTCGCCGACGGTCTGCATCGTCGGGCCGCCCTCGGGGTGCTGGCAGTTGCGGGACCCGTGCAGGGCGGCGCCGATGGCGTTGCCGCCGTGGGGGAAGACGAGCTCGGCTCCGTGTCCGACCAGCAGCCGCACGATGTCCGGATAGCGGCGCCAGGCCGCCTGGCCGAGCGGCACGCCGTCGGTGTCGGGGTCTCCGTCGACGCGGGCGCCGGCGGCCAGCAGGCGCTCGACGGTGGCGGTGTGGCCGCCCTGGACCGCCATCAGCAACATCGCGTCGAGGTCGATGCCGGCCGCCGGCGGCGCGACCTCGGTGGCGCCGGCGAGGAACTCACCGAGCGCGTGGTCAGCGTCGGTCACCGCGGTCTGGTCGCCACCCCGTTCGGCGAGCAGATCGGCCACCTCACCTTCCCCCCACCGGGTGGCCACCTGCAGGGCGGAGGGCCCGTCGGGCTCGTGGCGCTCACGGCCGTCGACCGGCGCTCCCGCGTTGAGCAGGACGCGCACGGTGCCCGCCGGCCGCCGCCGCCACGCCGCCTGGAGCAGGTGGCCGGCCCGCGGCCGCGCGCCGTGGGCACAGAACATCTCGATCATCTCCGGGTGGGGGAAGTTGAGCGCCCGGCCAAGGCAGTGGTCGACGGTGTCCTGGCTGGTGCCGGCATCGATGAGGAGCTCCGCGCACGCCGGATCGCGGAACTCGCAGCCGTGATACAGCGCCTCCCCCACGCCCCGCTCGCCGTTGTCGTTGGGGTCCGCGCCCGCGTCGATCAGCATCGCGGTGATGCGCGCGTCGTTGAGGATGCCCGCGGCGCCGTAGAGCGGGACCTGCAGCCAGCCGTCATGGTCAAAGGACGCGTTGGGGTCAGCCCCGGCCTCGAGGAGGAGGCCGACCACCGCGCGGAGCCCCTCGGCGCGGCCAGGGTCGGCCCGCGGCAGCCGCGAGAACGTCGCGTAGAGGATCGGCGCCCAGCCGAAGGGCGGCGCCGGCTCGAGCGCCGCCCCGGGCGAGGACGCCAGCAGCGCCGCCACGGCGTCGGCGTCGCCCGCCACACACAGCGCCGCGATCTCAGGGTCGCCCGTCCCACCTCGTGCCGCGATATCGTGGCGCGATATCGGAGTGCGACCGGCGAGAAGCTCCACCGCGGGGCGCGGATCAAACGAGCACGCCGCCCGCACCAGCGCCTCGGCGTCGGTCATCCGTCGGGGTCCTCGGACCCGCGTTGGCGCCGGCGGCGCGGGATCTGCGGGGTCGCGCCGGAACGGCGACGGGCCGGCGGCGGGCCCGGGGGCCGTGGCACCGGCGCGCGCTCGCGCTCGCGCGGGCCTTGGCTCTCCGCGTGATCGCCGAGCGCGCGTGGCTCCTGAGCGCCCGGGGGGGACGGCGGCCGGCGCAGCACGTGTCCGAGGGCCCGCCCGGGATCGACCAGCATGATCAGCCGGTCATCCACCGCGGCGATCTCGTCGCCGAGCGCGTCGTCGCCACCGGCCGCCGGGATCGAGGTGATCTGCTCCACCGCAATCGTGGTGACGCCGTCCACCGCATCGACGATCAGCCCCAGCACACCCTCGGCAATGTCGAGAACGAGAATCCGCGTCGCGTCGGTGACCTGGAGCGCACCGCCCAGCTGGTCGGAGAGATCGAGCACCGGCAGCACCAGCCCGCGCAGGTTGACCATCCCGCGGACGAGCCCGCGTGCCGTCGCGGTCGCCCGCGGGGGCGTGTAGCGGATGATCTCCCGAACACTGCCGATGGGCAGCCCGTAGTCCTCCCCGTGCAGCGAGAAGACGATGAGCTGGCGCTCGGACTCGGCTGGGGCGTTGCTGGCGCCGGCCACCGCTCGAGCCTACCGGGGCACGCGGGTGCCACATCTGGGGGTCTCGGCTGACCACTGGACTTCGGTTGTTCCGCGGCGGGCCTGGTGTCAGACTCGCCTTCACCTGGTCCATCGTCTGAGGGAGGTACGCATGGCAGAGAGCGTCTATCGCGTCACCGAGGTTGTCGGGGTCAGCAGCGAGTCCTGGGAGGCCGCGGCGCGCGCCGCGGTCGAGACAGCCGCCAAGAGCGTGCGCGAGCTGCGCGTGGCGGAGGTTGTCCGTCAGGACCTCACCATCCAGGACGGGACCGTCCTCAACTACCGGGTCCGTCTGGGCATCTCGTTCAAGTACGACCCCGAGTAGCGCGGGGACTCCGGCCGGCCGCTCGCTTCGGGTTCCCGCCCGCGGCGAGCCCGCCCGGGCGTCAGCGAGGCATCTCGGAGTAGCCGGGATCCACCGCAAGCTCCGGCTTGTCCTGGGCCGTGGCCACCCGCCCGCGCGGCAGCCAGCGCACGGTGACGATGAAGGTGGCCGCCATGATCCCGGCCATGATGTAGAAGACGGTCTGGGTCGAGTGGGCGAAGGCCATCTGGACGGTGTGGACAACCGCAGGCGGTCGGCCACTGCTGCTGCCGCCGCCGGGCGTGGTGCCAAATGAACTGGCGACCCGGTGGGCGACGCCGCCGGGCACGCCGGCCTTGGTGAGCGCGCCGGTGATGTTGGTCTCGTTGCGGCTGATCAGCACCGAGCCCATGATGGCCAGTCCCAGCGTGGCGCCGAAGTTGCGAGCGGTCTGGGTGATGCCGGTGACCTCGCTGTAGCTGGTGGCCGGCGCCCGGTTGACCGCATCGGTGCTGGCGGTACCCAGCATCAGGCCGATGCCCGCGCCGGCCAGGATGATGAACGGCCGCTGCGCGCTGAGCGAGAGGTCGGTGAGCTTGCCACCGAGCAGCCAGAAGCCGACGGCGCCCAGGGCACATCCGATGACGACGGCCGGCCGCGCCCCGCGCCGGTCCAGGATGCGCCCGCCGATCTGGGCGGCGATCACGAAGCCGATGAAGAAGTACAGGATGTAGATCCCGGCGTTCGACGCGGTCTCGCCGAGCGACACCTGCGAGTAGATGCTGGCGAAGAAGAAGAACGGGATGAAGACCGCCGACATCATGCCCAGCGCGGTCGTCTCCACCGCGAAGGCGCGGTCACGGAAGATCTGCAGGCGCAGCAACGGCTCGGGGTTAGTCAGCTGCTCCCTGATGAAGGCGACCATGAGCAGCGCTCCGATGATGATGCAGGCCCAGGTGCTGACGCTGCTCCAACCCCAGCTGGAGGATTGCTGGAGCCCGAGCACGATCAGCCCCATGGCGCCGGTGATGAGCACGGTGCCGCGGTAGTCCAGTGGCGCCGGGTGGCGCTCGTCGTCGGGCTGTGACCGCCAGATCAGGTACAGCGCGATGAGGGCGACCGGAACGTTGATCCAGAAGATCGAACGCCAGGTCCACTGGGTGAGAAAGCCGCCGGCGATCGGTCCGATCGCGGTCAGGCCGCCGGAGATCCCGAAGAAGATGGCCATGGCCTTGCCCCGCTCACGCAGCGGGAACGACGCCACGACGATGGCCACGGCCGCCGGGAACATGACGGCCGCCGCCGCGCCCTGGAGCACCCGGAAGACGATGATCCACGTCGCCGCCACGCTGCCCTTCGGGGTGAAGCCGCAGGCCGCCGAGGCGACGGCGAAGCCGATCACGCCGATGACCACCATCCGCCGCCGGCCCAGGACATCGCCGAGCTTGCCGCCGAACGCGAACAGCGCCGACAGCGACAGCAGGTAGCCGTTGATGACCCACTGCGACGAGGTCTCCGAGAGCGAGAGCTCCTTCTCGATGTTGGGGATGGCGATCGCGACGATCGTCTGGTCGATGAACGTCATCGCGACGGCGAAGACCATCGCCGCCAGCACCAGGTTCTTGTTCGAACTGCTCACGTCGTCTTCCCCCCAACGTCGTTGCCGGGCGCGATTTTGAACCCTCGGTTCGCGCCTGTCCAGTTTCGGGACCGCTGCGCGAAGACAACGGCAACGGGCCTGCCGGTCAGCCTCAGGCGTACGGCGGGCTGGCCAGGACCACCGAGGTCTCCACCTGCCGGTCTGGAATGCTCCAATACCGCCGGAGCAGGTTGGCGGCGGCAGAGGTAGGGACCTGCTCGAACCCGTTGCGCACGTAGAAGCGGATGGCCCACTCGGCGGCCGCCCAGGTGCCGACCAGCATGCGCCCGCGGCTCAGCGGACGCAGCTGCTCGATGAGGGCGCGGCCCACTCCGGCGCCCTGGCTGCCGGGGAGCACGTAGGCGTGGCGGATGAGATCCACATCATCGACCGGCTGGATGCCCATGACGCCGATGAGCCTGCCCTCGGCCTCATATCCCCAGAAGATCACGCCGGCCGCGATCTCTGCGTCGAGCTCATCCGCGGGCATGTACGGCTCATGCCAGCGGTCGGCGGGGATGGCTCCGCGGTACACCTCGGCGGCGGCGTTGATGATCGCAAGGATCTCGCCGCGCTCGTGCGCCTGGCATCGGCGGATCGGCGTCCGCGCCGTGGTCATCGCGCGATGACGGTCAGCAGGTCGTCGCCCACGGTCACGACGTCGCCGGGATGCAGCTGGCGTCCCCGCCGGTCCTCGCGGGCGCCGTTGACCAGGACCGCCTGCGCTGCCAGGAACGCCTTGACCTCGGCACCGCTGTCGATCACTCCGGCCAGCTTCAGGAACTGGCCGAGCCGGATCATCTCGCCCCGGATGGCGACCTCGGTCGGCATGGTGGCCGGGACGCTACCGGTCTGAGCGCCTTCCCTCCCGGGTCAGGAGATCTCGCCCGGCATGGCGGTCAGCTTCTTCTGCTGCTCGACGGTGAGCAGGTGCTCACGGCCGATGGCGCCGTTCTGGAGCCAGGGCCAGAACATTCCCTGGCGCTTGCCGGCCCGCAGCACCGTTGCCCACCACGCCGTTGCCAGCCGCCCGTCGTGCGAGGCCTGCGTCCAGGCCAGCGAATAGCCGTGGGCGACGATCTGCCGGACGAACCGACAGGCGTCGATGTGTGGCGCGTTGAGGGAGGCGTTGATCTGGTCAGCCAGCCCACGCGAGAACCCCTGCATCGTCGGGTTGGCCAGCGTCAGCTGGGCCCAGGCACGAGTGGCGACCCTCAGCTGTGGCGAGGCCACCTGCACCGCGGCCTCCATCGCCTCCATCTCTTCGGCGTCCTGGTCGATGGTGTTGACCTTGGCGATGTCGCTGGTGACGGTGCCGCTGTCGAGATGGTGCAGGTACGGCGCCTGGCAGGCGCTGATGCGCTGGCCGGCCAGCTTGGGCGCCTGGGCGATGGCCTTTGCCTTCAGCGGCGTGATCGAGGCATAGAAGGTGGCCGCCGGACCCCACAGCTCCAGGGCCTGGGCCTTGAGGGAGCCGCGCGCCGGTGCCGCGCTCGCCGGCGTCGAGTTGGCCGGTGCCGAGCCCTGGTGGGAAGGCCCCAGCAGAAGGAACGCACCGGCGACGATCGCCACCACGAGGAGCGACGCGGCGGCCCATGCGGCTGTGGCCAGAGGGGGCGTCAGTGGCCATCCGCGCCCGCGCCGGCGCCCGCGCCGGCCCGGACGCCCCCGCGTGGCCGAGGGGGCGAGGGAGAACTCGTGAGCGATCCGTTCGTCGAGACGCGCCTGCGCGGACTGTCGGGCATGACGGCTCGGCGGCGGCACAGAGGGCCGGGCGCGCCGCAGGCGATCAAGCTCGTCGCTCATGAGCTCTCTCCAGGTTCGTCGCGGGCGATGATGGGCGGGGTCTCCGGTGCCTCCAGCATCTCGCGCAGCCGGCCGCGGCCGCGCGAGATGCGCGACCGCACCGTGCCCACGGCTACGCCCAGCGCGTCCGCGATCTCCTCATAGGAGAGACCTTCCCAGGCATAGAGCAGAAGCGCATCGCGCTGATCGGGATCGAGGGCGGCGACGGCAGCCAGCACCTCGTGGGCGTCGACGCCGGAGTCGCGGGTGGCCGTGCGCTCGCGCTCGGTGGTGGTCAGTGCCATCACGGCGAGGTCCGCGCGTCGGTCGGCGCGCCATTGGTTGCGCAACAGGTTGGTGGCGATCCCGAACAGCCACGGGCGGGCTGACCCGGCCGAAGTGCTGAACGTCGGGCGCCGCTCGAAGGCGATGACGAACGTCTCCGCGGCGAGGTCGTCGGCCGCCGCCGCACCGACGCGGCGAGCCAGATACCCATGGATCACCGCGAAGTGACGATCGAAGATGGCCGAGAACGACTGCGGCGACGACAGCGACTCCGCGATGAGAGAGGCGTCCGTGACATCGTTTCGCACTGGCATTAGGAGACCCACGCCATCCATTTGTCCCGATGCCCCGAAAAGTTCCCCGCTGGCCAGCTCAGCCCATCACGACCTCGACGGTTCCGCCGATGTCGACCACCACCGCCTGGATCGGCACCGTCCGATTATCACGAGCGGCGCAGACGGTCAGTCGGCGACGCCCAGGCCCCAGCCGCCGTCGATGATGATCTCCTGGCCGGTGATGTACCGCGAGGCGGGCGCGGCCAGGAACAGCGCCAGGCCCTTGATGTCGTCGGGCTGGCCGATGCGGTGCATCGGGACGTCGCGCGCGATCGCCGCCTGCAGATCGGGGTTGTGGGCGTGACCGCCGCCGATGTTGGTGACGAAGAACCCGGGGGCGATGGCGTTGACGGCGATGCCGTCGGCGGCCAGCTCGAGCGCGATCGTGTGCATCAGATGGCGCGCGCCGGCCTTGGCGGCCATGTAGGCGGCGCCGATGGCCGGCTCCACCTTGGTCGCCGCCAGCGAGGTGGTGACGATGATGCGCCCGGACCGGCGGGGGCGCATGTGCCGGGCGGCGGCTCGCGCCGTGGCGAAG
>DATJTQ010000004.1:0-21431 GCA_035503355.1 Solirubrobacteraceae bacterium | reverse complement strand
GTCCTCCAGGTGGGTGTTGCAGGCCAGGCCGGGCTTGCCGTTCATGCGGACGCCGCACGAGCCGCAGATGGCCTGCTGACAGGAGCAGCGGATGCCCACCGAGCCGTCGACCTCGTCGCGGACCTTGAGGATGGCGTCCAGCACCGAGTTGCGCGCCCCCAGCTCCACGCGGTGCTCGTCCCAATAGGCGGCCTGTCCGGATTTGGGGTCGTACCGGCGGATCCTCAGCAGATATTCGGGCACGAGCTAGTACGTCCTTTCCTGGGGCTCCCAGCGGGTGATGGTCACCGGCGAGTAGCTGACCGTGGGCACGTCGTCGCCGTTGGCGGTCACGTCGATGTGCTTGAGCCATTCCTCGTCGTTGCGCTCGGGGAAGTCGGTGCGGAACTGGGCCCCGCGTGACTCCTTGCGCTCCAGGGCGCCCACCACGATCGCCTCGGCGCAGTCCAGCATGTAGCCGAGCTCGATCGCCCCGATCACGTCCTGGTTGAACACGGCGCCGCGGTCGTCGATCGACGCCTTGGGCGCCTCCTCCTTGAGCCGGCGCACGATCTCGTGGGCCTTCTTGAGGCCCTCCTCGTCGCGGAAGACGGCCACGTACTGGTTCAGCGTGTCGCCGAGCTCGTCCTTGATCGCCGCCACGCGCCGGCCGCCGGAGGGCCGGTCGATGATCTCCTGGATGTGGCGGGCGGCGTCGTCCACCCGCGTTGACCGGGTGGTCGGCATCGACATCTGCCGCGACTGCCCGGCGGCGTGCTCGCCCGAGCGCCGCCCGAAGATGAGCGTGTCCAGCAGCGAGTTGGCGCCGAGGCGGTTGCCGCCGTGGACCGAGACGCAGGCCACCTCGCCGGCGGCGTAGAGCCCCGGGATCGTGGTCTGGCCGTCGACGTCGGTCTTGACCCCGCCCATGATGTAGTGCTGGCCGGGGTGGATGTGGATCGGCTCGCTCGTGATGTCGACGCCGGCGAAGTCGCGGCCGATGTTGACGATCTCGCGCAGCGCCTCGAGCACGCGCCGCTTCGGGACCTTGGTGATATCGAGGGCGACGGTGCCGTCGGGGAAGCCGTTGCCCTCGTTGATCTCGGTCTGCTCGGCGCGTGACACGACATCGCGGGAGGCCAGTTCCATCTTGTTGGGGGCGTACTTCTCCATGAACCGCTCGCCCTTGGCGTTGAGCAGCCACGCGCCCTCGCCGCGGGCGCCCTCGGTGATGAGCAGCCCGTTGCCCGCCAGCGTGGTCGGGTGGTACTGGATCATCTCCATGTCCATCAGGCGAGCGCCGATCCGGTAGGCCTGGGCGATGCCGTCGCCCGTGACGATCAGCCCGTTGGTGGTGGGGCGATAGGCCTGGCCGGCGCCGCCGGAGGCCAGGATCACGGACTTGGCGTTGAACACTTCGAGATGGCCGTCGCGCAGGTTGCGGCAGATGGCGCCGACGCAGCGGCCGTCGTCATCCTGGAGCAGGTCGGTGGTGAACCACTCCTCGTAGCGGTCCACGGTGTCGGAGTGCTTCATCAGCTGCTCGTAGAGCACGTGCAGGATGGCGTGGCCGGTGATGTCGGCCACGTAGTAGGTGCGGGCCGCCGAAGCGCCCCCGAAGGCGCGGGTCCCGAGGTTGCCGCGCTCGTTGCGGTGGAAGGTGACGCCGGCGTGCTCGAGCCACAGGATCTCGTCCGGTGCCTCGCGGCACATGACCTCGATCGCGTCCTGGTCGCCCAGGTAGTCCGAGCCCTTGACGGTGTCGAACGCGTGGGACTCCCACGTGTCCTCGGGGTTCAGCGCGGCGTTGATGCCGCCGGCGGCGGCCACCGAGTGCGAGCGCACCGGGTGGACCTTGGAGATGATCGCCACGGTGGCACCCGCCTGCGCGGCCGCCAGCGCAGCACGCTGACCGGCCAGCCCGGCGCCGATGATCAGTACGTCATGGGAGGGCATTCAGACCAATATAAATGAGGGTGCGCGCGTCACGCCGCGCCCCTGGATCTCCCAGCCGCTCAGGCCATCGAGCGCCCGAAGGCGGTGGCGAGCGCGCGGCGGACCTGGTCAACGGTGACGACGCCGCGCAGGATGCCCTCGGCGTCCACCGCCACCAGCGCGCCCAGCTTGCCCAGCGTCTCGGAGGCCAGCAGCTCGGAGATCGGCCGGTCCTCGCGAACCTGCCAGCTCGGCGTCCCGTCGGTCTCCAGCACGGCCGCGGTGGTCAGCCATGCCTCGCCGCCGTCGATCGAGGCCTGAGCGCGCTCCCGCCGCGCGATCCCCAACAGATGGGCCGTGTCGTCGATCACCGGCAGCCAGGGTTGGCGGTAGCGGTCGAAGTACTCGTCGACGGCCTGGGTCACCGGCGTCTGGGCGGGGATGGCCACCGGGTGGGTGTCCATGATGTCGGCCACGCGCACGCCTTCGATGCGCTCGGTCAGCGCCGACTGGGCCAGGGCGGCCCGGCACGACTGCCACATCAGGTAGGCCAGGGCCAGCAGCCACACGCCCCCGAAGCTCGACCCCGACACCGTCCACCACAGGCCGATCCCGCCCATGAGCAGCGCCAGCCCCTGGCCGAGGCGGCTGGCGGCGACCGTGCCGCGGCGCTTGTCCCCGGTCAGCCTCCAGACAATGGAACGGGCCACGCGGCCGCCGTCGAGGGGAAAGGCGGGGAGAATGTTGAACGCCAGCAGCAGCACGTTCATCAACAGCAGCCAACTCAGTGACAGCAGCACAGGGGTGATGCGGATGGTCGAGTCGAGCACCACCGCGTGGCCCAGCCGGCCCGGGCCCACGATCGGCAGGTCGATGGCGAGGCACAATAGGATGACGCCGAACGTCGCGAGCGGGCCTGCGATCGCGACCTTGAAGTCCTCTCCGGGCGACGCCGCGTCACGGCTCATTTGCGTAAATCCACCGAACAGGTTCAGATCGATCTTCTCCACCGCAATTCCCTGCCGCCGCGCCGCCAGGGCGTGTCCCAGCTCGTGGACGATGAGTGAGCCGAACAGCAACAGCACGCTCACCACGGTCGTCATGTACGCGACGCCGTCGGAGCTGTGCAGGGTGTCCCGGAACGGTCCTGAGAGCACGAAGATCATCAGGAACAGGACGATGAACCAGCTCCCATCGACGCCGATCCGGAGCCCGAAGAGGTCAAACAACTTGATCGAGGTCGACCGCCTGAACATGGTGGAATGGTCTCATAGGCGCCCCGGCGCCCTCGACATTTGAGGAGACATGAGATGAGCGAGCGCCTTGACGGTCTCAAGCAGCGCCTCGGGCAACTGTCCGACATTGGCCATGCGATGTCACTGGCCCACTGGGATCAGCAGACGATGATGCCGCCGCAGGGTGGGGAGGCGCGCGCCGAGTCGCTGGCCACGTTGACCGGCATCAGCCACGAGATGTTCGTCGATGACGAAACCGGAGCGCTGCTGGAGGGCGCGGCCGCCGAGCTCAACGGCGCCGATCCCGACGGTGACGACGCGCGGCTCGTCACGCTGGTGCGCCGCCAGTACGACAAGGCGCGGCGGGTGCCGACCGACCTGGCCGCCGAGATGGCACGGGCGGCGTCGGTGGGGCAGGAGGCGTGGGTGGTGGCCCGCGCCCAATCGGACTTCCAGAGCTTCATTCCCTACCTGGAGCGCAACTTCGAACTGGCCCGGCACTACGTCGAGTGCCACGCCGGCTGCGACGACTTCGAGGCTCCCTACGACGTGCTGCTCGACGACTACGAGCCCCAGCTCCCCACCCGCGAGGTGGCCACGCTGTTCGCGCAGCTGAAGGCGGAGCTGGTACCGGTGATCGCGCAGATCGCCGCTGCCGAGCCCGTTGACGAGACTCCGCTGCACGCGCAGTTCCTCGTCGACCGCCAGCGCGCGCTGGTGCGGGAGGTGGTGGGGCTGATGGGGTTCGACGACACCGAGTGGCGGCTTGACGACACCGTGCACCCATTCGCCACCCGCATCGGCGGGGGTGATGTGCGCATCACCACACGCTGGGATGAGCGCTTCTGGCCCACCGGCCTGTACGGCGCCATGCACGAGTGCGGACACGGACTGTACGAGGCGGGGCTTCCCCGCCGGCTGCGGCGCTCGCCGGTCGGTGCCGCGGAGTCACTGGGCATGCACGAGTCCCAGAGCCGGCTGTGGGAGAACATGGTGGGGCGCGGCCGCGCCTTCTGCACCGTGCTGGCCCCCCGCATCGCCGCCCTGGCCGGCGGAGAGCTGGCCGACCTGGACGCCGACCGTCTCTATCGCGCGGTCAACCGGGTGACGCCGAGCTACATCCGTGTCGAGTCCGACGAGGCCACCTACGCACTGCACATCATCCTGCGCTTCGAGCTCGAGCAGCGGCTGATCGACGGCACCCTGGCCATCCGCGACCTGCCCGAGGCATGGAACACGCGCTTTGAGGAGTACTTCGGCATCGCGGTCGACAACGACGCCGACGGCGTGCTGCAGGATGTGCACTGGTCGGCGGGGCTGATCGGGTACTTCCCCACCTATGCCCTGGGCAACCTCATCGCCGGTCAGCTGTGGGAGCGTGCGCTGGGCGACATCACCGACCTCGAGGAGCAGCTCGCGGCCGGGGAGCTGGGCATGCTGCGGGAGTGGCTCGGAGAGCACGTCCATCGCCATGGGTCTAAGTTCACGACCGCCGAGTTGCTGGCCCGGGAGGTCGGGGGACCGATGTCGGTCACCCCGTTCACCAGCTACCTCAAGGCTAAGCTCGGCGATGTGTACGGGTTGGATCTGGATGGTTGATGGGACGCTCTGAGACGACGCAGCCGACGTGCCCATCAACCACCTCACCGACTGACCAGACATTAGAAAGGTAAGACGTCCTTTAGTTATGAGTAATAGTTCAGTCAGAGTTGCAGTGACGGGCGCCGCCGGACAGATCGGCTACGCGCTCCTCTTCCGGATCGCCAGTGGACACCTTCTCGGGCCCGATGTCCCGGTGCACCTGTCGCTTCTGGAGATCCCCCAGGCGGTCAAGGCGGCGGAGGGCACCGCGATGGAGCTCGACGACTGCGCCTTTCCCATGCTCAGCGGGGTCGACATCTACGACGATCCGGCCCAGGCCTTCGATGGCGTGAACATCGCTCTGCTGGTGGGCGCCCGCCCGCGGACCAAGGGCATGGAGCGCGGTGATCTGCTCGAGGCCAACGGCGGCATCTTCAAGCCCCAGGGCCAGGCGCTCAACGACCACGCCGCCTCTGATCTGAAGGTGCTGGTGGTCGGCAACCCGGCCAACACCAACTGCCTCATCGCGCAGTCAAACGCGCCCGACGTGCCCAAGGAGCGCTTCACCGCGATGATGCGTCTGGACCACAACCGCGCCATCGCCCAGGTGGCGACGAAGACCGGTGCCGCGATCAGTGACGTGACCAACATGACGATCTGGGGCAACCACTCGGCCACCCAGTACCCGGACGTCTTCCACGCCAAGGTCAAGGGCGGCAATGCCGCCGACGCCATCGGCGACCGCGAGTGGATCGAGAACGACTTCATCCCCACGGTGCAGAAGCGTGGCGCCGCGATCATCGAGGCGCGGGGCGCGTCCAGCGCCGCCTCGGCCGCCAACGCCGCGCTGGACCATGTCTACAACTGGGTGAACGGCACCCCGGACGGTGACTGGGTCTCGATGGCGGTGCCCACCGACGGGTCCTACGGCATCGGTGAGGGCATCTTCTCCGGCTACCCGTGCACCTGTTCGGGCGGCGCGTACACCATCGTCGAGGGGCTCGAGCTCGACGACTTCTCGCGCGAGCGCGTCGACGCCACGGTGAAGGAGCTCAACGACGAGCGCGATGCGGTCAAGCAGCTGGGCCTGATCTGAGAAAGCGCTTGACGTCCAGGCCGCCGCGATCGTTACACCCACGATCGCGGCGGCATCGTGCCGTTCCCGGTCCGGGCTGCGGCATCCTCGCCTCGGGCGAACCTGAGACGACTTAGGACTTCGCAGCGGCGGGGTGCCAGCCTTGGCCCTCCCGCGAGACCTGACCGTCCTCGACCAGCTTCGGCATGACGCGGTACAGGTAGTTGGGCTCGATCTTCAGCGCCTCGGCGATCTCGGGGATCGTGATGCCGGGACGCTCCTGGACGAGTGCGAGCGCCTGGTTGGCGCGGGTGTTGCCACCCCGACGGCCGCGAGGACGGCCGGCGCGGCGGGTGGTGCGACGACGGGTGGGGGTGCTGGCGGCGGCGCCGTTGGCGCTGGCCGGGCGACCGGGTCCGCGGCGCCCACCGACCAGTGCTGCCCGAGCAGCCTCAAGCTTTGACACCTCAACCTTGAGCTCGCTCAGTCGCTTGTCGATGTCCTTCACCGTACTGTCAACGAAATCTGCCAACTTGGGCTACCTCCGTGGCAAGGGTTAGACGTATTCGTGTAAGACGATACAACCCATCGCCCACAGTTCGTGCAGAACGGGGTTCAGGCGCCTTCGACGAGTGCCTTCAACCGCTCCAGTGACCTGTGCGCCTCACGCTCGGAGGTCGCGCCAACGATCATGCGACTGGCCACGGCGCCGAGCCGTCCACCGGGTACGTGGAACTCGTTGGTGTACTGAAAGGTTGTGCGTCCATCATCAGCGCTGGACAGCTCATAGCGGATGACGGCGGTGGAGTGCGCAGGTCCGCCGCCCTCCCACTCGGCGTGGCGAGGACTGTCAACCTTCATCAGAGTCCAATGGACCTTGAACGTGAGCCCGCGGACGTGCATCGTTTGATCCATGGTGGAGCCCGAGCGCAGCGGCGAGTCTGAGATGTGGGACACGGACTTGTGGATCGTCACCCAGTCACCGAGTCGCCGTGGGTCCATGACGGTTTCCCACACGCGCTCGATGGGTGCCTCGATGTCGATCTTGGCCGAAACGGTGCTCATGGGACGCGCACACTAACGGCCCGCGGCCACGATGGTTCAGCGGTCACCCGCGAGACCGGTGGCCGGCGGTCACCGCGCGGCCAGCGGCTCGTCGCGCTCCCACTCGCCCAGGGCGTGCTCGATCGCCGCGTCGAGTGAGTGCAGCCGTACCTCCAGCAGCCGGGCGGCCTCGTCGTCGGCGGGGACGAGGTCGGTCTCCAGGCTCTCCATCAGCGGGCCCACCAGCTGCCACTCCTCGCCGGCGATCGCCGCCGCCACCCGGCTGGCGATCGGGGTCGCCGACAGCCGCTTGAAGCGCACCCCCGGACGGTCGACGAGCATATGGCCGGCGATGCGCTCGATCAGCTCGCCGTAGCTCACCACATCGGGACCTCCGACATCCAGGCGCCGCCCGTTCACCCGGTCAGCGGTGGCGGCGCGGCTCAGCATGGTGATGATGTCGCGCTCGTCGATGGGTGCGGTGCGGTGCGACCGCCACGCCGGATAGGCCAGGACGGGCATGCGCTCGACCAGGCGCACCAGGAAGCGAAACGACCGCGACCGCGCCCCGATCACGATCGAGGCGCGGAAGGCGACCGAGTCGGGGACCGCCTCGAGCAGGATGTCCTCCACCGCCAGGCGGCTGGCCAGGTGCGCCGAGCGCTCCTCCCCGGGAGGAGCGATCCCGCCCAGGTAGACGATGCGCCGCACCCCGGCGGCGCGGGCGGCCTGCGCGAACCGCTCGGCCGCCGCGTGTTCGCGTGTCGCGAACGGCCCGTCGGTGGCGGGCTCCATGCCGTGGATGAGGAAGTAGGCAACGTCCACCCCGTCCAGCGCCTGCGCCAACCCCCGGCCGGTGATGGCGTCTCCGGCGACGACGGGCACGTCGAGGGTCACGCGCTCGGGCGAGCGGGCAAAGCCGCGGACGGCGTGGCCCTCCCGGGTCAACCGCGCGGCGAGGACGGATCCGACGTACCCGGTGATCCCGGTGACCAGGATCGCCATCTACGCCGGCCCCGCCCAGGGCGCCCGCGTGATGAAGCCGGCATCGAGCTCGGCTGCCCGGGGACACCCGACCAGCGCCAGCGCGTTGACGAGCTCCTCCAGGAGGATCTCGAGCACGTCGCGAGCCCCGTCGGCGCCGCCGACGGCCAGCCCCCAGGTCACCGGCCGGCCCACCAGCACCGCCCGGGCGCCGAGGGCCAGCGCCTTGACGATGTCGGTGCCGCGACGGATGCCCCCGTCGACGAGCACGTCGACGCGACCGGCCACGGCGTCGACGATGGGGGCCAGCGCGTCGGCTCCGGAGATGACGGTGTCGAGCTGGCGGCCGCCGTGGTTGGACACCACCACGCCCGCCGCGCCGTGGGCCACGGCCAGCTCGGCGTCCTCGGCGGTGAGAATCCCCTTGACCAGCAGCGGCAGCTCTGATTCGGCGGCGAAGCGCTCGATGTCAGACCAGCTGACGTCGGGGTCGATCTGCCCCAGGCGCGCCGCGGGCGCCGCGTCGGCCGTCGCCGTCTCCGGGTGCGGGATCTCGGCCGCGGGGTCGCGCAGGCTCAGGCGCCGCTCTCGCTCGCGGATCCCCAGCACCGGCCGGTCCACGGTCACCACCAGCGCTTCATAGCCCAGGCGTGCGGCGTCGGCGATCAACGTGCGCGTCGCCCCGTGGTCAGAGAACGGGTAGAGCTGAAACCAGCGCGCCACCTCCGGCACCTCCTCGGCGACGCCGGCCGGACCGGCGCTGGCGAACGTCGAGACGCACATGACGGTCCCGGTGGCCGCGGCGGCCCGGGCGATCGCCACCTCGCCCTCGGGGTGGGCGAGGCGCTGGAAGGCCGTGGGCGCCACGATCACCGGATGCGGTCGCGCCACCCCCAGCACGGTGACCCCCGGGTCAACCCGGCTGGCTCCGGTGAGCATCCGCGGGCGCAGCGCCCACCGTCGCCACGCCGTCACGTTGTCGGCCAGCGTGACCTCGTCGCCGGCCCCGCCCTCGACGTAGGCGAGGGCCTCCTCGCTCATCGTGGCCCGCGCCGCGCGCTCGTAGTCGGCCAGCGACGGGGGCGGGCTTGACCATCGGTCCGGGGCGGCGTCCTGGGGGGCGGCATCCATAGGTACCCCCAAAGCTACGGAAATTGCGGCCGCTCCCTGCTTGGTCGGGCGAAGTACCCGCAATTTGGCGGTTTTTCCCCCGATGTGAAAACAACCGCGATTTCCGGAAATGCGCTTTGCACAGGGGGGTGGAATCCGCTTTGATGCCCGCCTTGCTTCCTGCTGAGCGTTGACGAGATTGGGGTCGAGGACAGGCATGGCGAATGGTCGGGCGCCCGCCGCGAAGGCGAGCTGTGAGAGTTGTTTCTTCCGTCAGAATCTTCTGTGCGCGGTGGCCGACACGGGCCCCTGCGGAACGTTTCGGCCGGCGCATCCGGAGGGCCTGCGTCCTCCCAGCCAGCTGCGCTTCGTCTTCCGTCAGGAACGGCGTCTGCAGGTTGCGTGGGCCTTCCCCACGCCCAACGAGCAGGTCGCGCTGCACGCGTGAGGCGCGCCGCGTAAGGTTCGCGCCATGTTCTGGCCGCTGATCGGCGGATTCATCGCCTTCATCCTGCTCGCCATCTTCATGGGATGGGTGATGGATCCCTCTCGCCACGGCGACCGCGACGGTCATTAGCGCCTGACGCAGTAGCCGCCTCAGCGCGGCGGGCCAGCCACTCCGCACCCGCCGTGTCGGTGGCGCCGTGGGCGAGGATGGAGCAGAACACGGTCAGGGCGGCCAGGTTGAAGATGGTGCTGCCAGCCGTGATGCCCTGGCTGAGCACCAGCAACGAGAAGGTCATGGTGGCCACGCCCTTGGGTCCGAACCACGCCATGAAGCCGCGCGTCGCCGTGTCGGTCGGCGTCCCGGCCAGGGCCGTGAACACCGCGATGGGCCGCGCCAGGAGCAGCGTCACCGCCACCACCCCCACGGTCGCCCAACCTGACCCGAACAGCCCATGCAGCGTCAGCAGGGAGCCGAAGACGACGAAGATGCCCAGCTTGACCAGCTCGACGATGTCGGCCGCCTGGCGCTCGAAGTACCGCCGGACGTCGGGGCGCCGGATGCCCAGGACGATGGCGGCGACGTACACCGCGATGAGCCCATTGCCGTGCGGGCTGAGCACCGCCACGCCGTAGGTGGCAAACGCGGTCCCCAGCGCGAACAGCGACCGCTGATGGGCGGGGATGCCGTTCTCCAGCCGGACGTCGCGGGGCGCCAGCCATGACGCGGCGAACCCCAGGACGATGCCCACGGCGAACCCCAGGGCGATGTTCTCGATCACGAAGCGCCACCACACGAAGTGCCCACTCCCGGTGGCCAGGGCGGCGCTGAAGGCGAGCACCGCCGGCAGCGCCAGCCCATCGTTGAGGCCGGACTCGAGATTGAGTGAGTGACGCACCACCGCGGGCACACGCGGGTTGGTGACCACGCTGGAGGAGAGCACCGGGTCGGTGGGGGAGAGCAGCGCGCCCACCAGGAACGACTCGGTCCACGACAGGCCGGTGAGGAGCCGCGTGCCCGCCGCCACGATCACCGCGGTCAGCGGCATGGCCAGCACCAGCTTGCGGAAGGGCAGGCTCCAGTGCGATTGCAGCAGCTCGCCGTCAACTTCCAAGCCGTCGCGGAAGAGGATGACGATGAGCGCCACGGTGGCCAGCTCGGACACGAACGACGAGCCGGGGTCGAGATGGATGGCGCCGGTACCGCCGTCGCCGAGGATGAATCCGGCGACGACGAACACCGCGGGCAGCGAGACGAGCGTGCGACGGGCCAGGCCGGAGACGAGCGCGCCGAGAACGAGCAGGCCGCCGAGCGCAAGCGTGGCCACCTCGAACCGGTGTGAGACGGCGAAGATCAGCCACGGCATTTTCAGCGTCACCACTGCCATCGCGGTTAGAGTGTCAGACGAACCAGCGAAGGAGCGGAGTTGCGGGTCACGGTGCTGGGAAAGTCGCCGTCCTGGCAGGACGCCGCGGGGGCATGCAGCGGGTACCTGGCGCAGGCACAGGGCGCCAACGTCCTCTTGGACTGCGGCAACGGCGTCTTCTCCAAGCTGCGCGGGGTCTGTGACTACGTCGATGTCGACGCCGTGGTCATCACGCACATGCACGCTGACCACTTCCTCGATCTCGTGCCCTTCAGCTACGCGCTGCGCTATGCCCCCCGCCAACAGCCCGTGCCCGTCGCCGGGTGGCCCGGGACCCCCGATCCGGCCCGGCCAACTCTCTATCTCCCCATCGGCGGTACCGAGGTCCTGCGCCGTGTCGTGAGCTGCTGGGGCAACGACGATCTCATCGACACTGCCTTCGCGGTCCACGAGTACGCGGTGGATGACGTGCTGTCACTGGGCCCGCTGACCGCGCGCTTCTGCGAGGTTCCCCACTACGTGGTGACCTTCGCGGTGGAGCTGGCCTGCGACGAGGCGCGGTTCACCTACGGCGCCGACTGCCGCCCCAACGATGAGCTGGTGGGGTTCGCCCGCGACACGGATCTGCTGCTCATCGAGGCCACCCTGCCGCGCCCCGAGCGCGACGGGACGCGAGGCCATCTCACCGCGCAGGAGGCCGGTGAGCACGGCGCCGGCGCCGGCGCTCACCGGCTCGTGCTCACCCACTACTCCGACGAGCTCGATCCCGAGCTGACGCGCGCCTCGGGGGCCGAGGGCTTCGGCGGCCCGGTGGAGCTTGCCGCCGAAGGTGCCGTCTACACCGTCTAGGCATCGCGTCCGGGCTACGCTTACATCGATGTCGGAGCGGGATCTGTTTGCCAACTTCGAGCGCATGCGGCGGGAGATGGACGAGCTGTTCGGGGACGTGTTTGAGCGCTCCGGCCTCTCGCGGCAACGCACCGGGCACTGGCCCGCGGTCGACGTGGCCTACGCCTCCGATCCGCCCCGGGCGATCGTGACCGCGGAGATCGCCGGCATGGACCCCGCCGACATCGCGCTCCAGATCGAGGGACGCAAGCTGTTTCTGGCGGGCCGCCGCGGCCCGGCCCAGCCCGCCCCGGACGGCTATCAGCAGATCGAGATCGAGCGCGGGTCGTTTCGCCGCCTCATCGAGCTCGGCGCCGACGTCGACGCGGACCGCATCAGCGCCCGCTACGAGGACGGGATGCTCCGCGTCGAGCTCCCGCTGGTCGGCCGCCAGCAGCCGCCCCGCGAGGTTCCGATCAAGAGTGGCGACGGGCCATGACCGTCGTTGACATCGGAACCGCGACGGGCGAGGCCGACGTTGACCAGGAGAACGGCTTCCGCCGTCTCCCGTCGCAGCTGGGCGTGCTGCCGCTGCGCGACTCGGTGACGTTCCCGGACCTCGTCATCCCGCTCAACATCGGCCAGCCGCGCAGCCTCGAGCTGGTCAACGACGTCCTGCGCGGCGACCGCTCGATCGTCCTGGTGGCCGGCCGCGACGCCGAGGTGGAGATGCCCGGCCCCGACGAGCTGTACTCGGTCGGGGTACTGGGCGCCATCGCCCGGATGGTGCGCCTGCCCGACGGGACCCTGCGGGTGCTCATCCAGGGCGGCCCGCGCGTGCGCATCAACGAGTGGGTGCGTACCGAGCCCTACCTGGTGGCCGACGTCGCGCACGCGCGTGACCGCGTGCGCGAGAGCGCCGAGCTCGAGGCGCTGGCCCGCAATGTCCAGCGCACCTTCGCCAGCATCGTCGGCCAGGTGCCCTACCTGCCCGAGGAGCTGCAGGTGATGGTCACCAACGTGGATGACCCGGTGATGCTCTCTCACCTCATCTCCGGGGCGCTGCGTCTGGGAACCGAGGAGAAGGAGGCGCTGCTGGAGGAGCTCGACGTGACCAAGCGCCTGCGCCGCCTGTCGGAGATCCTGGCCCGCGAGCTGGAGGTGGTCACCCTCGACACCGAGATCCAATCGCAGGTGCAGTCAGAGCTCAACAAGGGCCAGCGCGACTTCTATCTGCGCCAGCAGCTCAAGGCCATCCAGGACGAGCTGGGGGAGGGCGACGAGGCGCAGGCCGAGGCCAAGGAGCTGCGTGATCAGCTGGAGGCGCTCAAGCTGCCCGAGGAGGTCTCCAAGCAGGTCGAGCGCGAGCTGGGCCGGCTGGAACGGCTGCAACCGGCCATGGCCGAGTACGGCGTGGTGCGCACCTACCTGGAGTGGATCGCCTCGCTGCCGTGGGACACCACCACCGAGGACAACCTGGACCTCGCTCACGCCCGGCGAGTGCTGGACGCCGATCACTTCGACATCGAGCAGGTCAAGGACCGGATCCTGGAGTTCCTGGCCGTGCGCTCCCTGATGGCCGGCGCCGACGGCGACGGGGCGCGGCCGCCGGCGGGCTCGATCCTCACCTTCGTGGGGCCGCCCGGCGTCGGCAAGACGTCACTCGGCCGTTCCGTGGCGCGAGCGCTGGGCCGGCAGTTTGAGCGCATCAGCGTGGGCGGGATGCGCGACGAGGCCGAGATCCGCGGGCACCGGCGCACCTACATCGGCGCCATGCCCGGCGTGATCATCCGCGCGCTGCGCGACGCCGGCGCCAAGAACCCGCTGTTCATGATCGACGAGATCGACAAGATGGGCTCGGACTTCCGCGGCGACCCGTCCAGCGCGATGCTCGAGGTCCTGGACCCTGAGCAGAACAGCACCTTCCGCGACTACTACCTGGACCTGCCCTTTGACCTCTCCGAGGTCATGTTCATCACCACGGCCAACAACCTCGACACCATCCCGGGCCCGCTGCGCGACCGGATGGAGATCATCCAGCTGGCGGGCTACACCGAGGCCGAGAAGCTCCAGATCGCCAAGCGCTACCTCGTGCCCCGCCAGATCGAGCGCAACGGCCTGACCAGCCGCCGGATCGCCTTCACCGACCCGGGCCTGAAGACGATCATCTCCGACTACACGCGCGAGGCCGGCGTGCGTCAGCTCGAGCGCGAGATCGGATCGGTGGTGCGCAAGGTCGCCCGTCAGGTGGCCGAGGGCACGGTGACGCGCAAGGTGAGCATCACCGAGCCGCGCGTCCGCGAGCTGCTGGGCAAGCGCAAGTTCTATTCCGAGTCACGGCGGCGCACCTCGCGGCCGGGCGTGGCCACCGGGCTGGCCTGGACCCCCGTCGGCGGCGAGGTCCTGTTCGTCGAGGCCACCGCGTTTCCCGGCAACGGGCAACTGTCCATCACCGGGCAGCTGGGGGACGTGATGCGCGAGTCGGCCCAGGCGGCGCGGTCCTACGTGCGCGCCAACGCCCCCGACCTGTTCCCGGACCTGCCCGACGATTGGTTTGCCACCCACGACATCCACATCCACGTGCCGGCGGGCGCCATTCCCAAGGACGGGCCGAGCGCCGGAGTGACCATGGTCACCGCGCTCACCTCGCTGCTCTCGGGCCGGGCGGTGCGCTCCGAGGTGGCCATGACCGGCGAGGTGACGCTCACCGGTCAGGTGCTGCCCATCGGAGGCCTGAAGGAGAAGGCGCTGGCCGCCCAGCGCAGCGGGCTGCGCACCATCATCGCCCCCGCGCTCAACGAAGCCGACATCGACGAGATCCCCGAGCATCTGCGAAAGTCGCTGCACTTCGTGTTCGTCTCGACGATCGACGAGGTCCTCGAGGCGGCTCTGAATCGCAGGCCGCAAAAGGGGTATCGCGTATCCTGACCACTGACCCGCCCATGACCTGAGGGAGACCAATGGCATCACGACGAAAGAAAGTCGCAAAGGCGGTGCCGTTCGATACCGCCGACCTGCCGGACATCACCAAGGCAAATCCGTACATCCAGCGTCTTCTGGAGGACGCGGAGCTGCGCGACAACCTGCGCACGGCGGTCGAATCCGGCAAGACCGCGGCCAACCGCCTGAGCCACGCCAAGGCCCCGCAGAAGGCCCTGATCGAGGACAAGAAGCTCCAGAACGAGCTCCGCGCGGCCTTCGAGGCGGGCCGCGACGCCGCCATGGCGCTGTCGGACGCGCCCAAGCACTCCAAGCCCAAGAAGAAGAGCGGCTTCGGACGCAAGCTGCTGCTCATCGTGATCGCCGCGGGGCTGGCCCTGGCGCTGTCCGAGGGGCTGCGCTCCAAGGTGCTCGACACCCTGTTCGGCGCCGAGGAGGAGTTCCAGTACACGCCGCCGGCCGGCACGCCCACGCCGCCGCCGGCCAGCGCTGTCCCGGCCGCCTAGCGGCAACGTTCTCTCCGCGCGATCGTGCGTAAGGGCGCCTCCGGGCGCCCTTTTCGCGTCCGGGGCCGAACCGTCGCCACGCCCCGCTGCCGCCCCGCGGCCGCCCCGCGCCCGAAAAATAAGCCCGCATAGGGTGCATTAGTCGAGGCACGTCCGGCGGTCGCCGCCCGGCCAGCCCGTAGAATCGCCCCGGATGCAGGCGGCCACCGCACCCCAGCGCTCGCTGCCGGGCGACCTGCCCTCCGAGAAAGCGGCGCGGATCGTCGAGGCCATGCGCGCCAGCGTCGCCCAGCGCGGCATCGCCGGCTCCACCTTTGACCGCGTCGCCCGCGAGGCCGGGGTGTCGCGCGGGTTGTTGCACTACTACTTCGGCACCAAGGAGCGGTTGCTCGTCGAGGTGGTGCGCCGCGAGTCCGAGGTCCGCGGCGAATCGCTGGACCAGGCCGTCTCCGGGGCCGCCGGCGCCGACGAGCTGATCGACGCGCTGGTGCGCAGCCTGGAGGAGATCCTCGGCGAGGGCACGCGAGCCATGGTCACCTTCTACGAGCTGCTCACCCTGGGCCAGCGCAACGCCGAGATCGCCGCCGAGCTCGCCGAGCTCGCGCGCCGCACCCGCACCCGGCTGGCCGACGCGCTGCGGGCGGGCAGCGAGGCGGGCACGTTCGAGCTGCGCGCCTCGCCCGACGACGTGGCCAGCTTTCTCTTCGCCCTCGCCGACGGGGTCACCATCCGCCGCATGTCCGAGCCCGATCTGGATACGCGGCCGCTGATGGATCAGGCCGTGGCCGCGGCACGCGCGCTGCTCGCGTGAGCGCCGCCGCGCGGTGAGCGATGCGCCGTCTCGCGGCGATCGCCGTCGCCGGCCTCGTGGTGGTACTGCTGGTGATTGCCCAGCTGGTGTTGCCGGGGATCGCCGCCCACCGGCTGCGTGATCAGCTGTCGCGGTCGGGGCGGGTCCTGGAGGTCCACGTCTCCGCGTTCCCCGCCATCGAGCTGTTGTGGCATCACGCCGGCTCGGTGACGATCCGGATGGCCAGCTACCGCGCCGCCCCGGCGAACCTGCCCAGCACCCTGGAACGGTCGGGGAGCGTCGGCACGCTGCACGCCTCGGCGCAGGTGTTCCAGGACGGCCTGCTGCGCCTGCGCGACGCCAGCCTGGTCAAGCAGGGCAACCGTCTCACCGGCAGCGCCGTCGTGGCCGAGGCCGACCTCCGGGCCGCGGTCCCGTTCCTCTCGTCGCTGACGCCGGTCGCATCGGCTGACGGTCGCCTGACTCTGCGCGGGAGCGCCACCTTCCTCGGCCTCAGCGCGACCGTCGACGCCACCGTCTCGGCGCAGGACGGCAAGCTCGTGGTGGCGCCCGACGTTCCCTTCGGCGGGCTGGCCACCGTCACCGTGTTCTCGGATCCCCGCATCAGGGTCCAGGGGGTGAGCGCAGCGCCGGCGCCGGGGGGCTTTGCCGTCCGCGGGACGGCGGTCCTGAGATAGAAGCTGCGCGTTCGTCGGCGCGCCTCGGCACAATGGTGTCAGTGAGCGAAGCGCCGAGATTGTCGCGGCGCGACGTGCTGAGCGGTGCGGCTGCCGTCGGAGTCGGGGCGGCGATCGCGCCGTCCGCCGCACTGGCGCGGGGCCGGGGCAGCGGTCGCGTCTTCTCCGTGCCGGTGGGCCGGCTGGCCCCCGGGACCACGCCCGCCATTGCGGCGGGCGCCCCGTTCGTGCTGGCCGGGATCCAGTGGGCCGAGCCCGCGGTGGCGCACGTGGAGGTGCGCGCGCGCCGGCGCGACGGGCGGTGGAGCCCCTGGGCGCAGGCCTCGGTCCGCGGCCATGAGCCCGATCGCCCCGCCGGAGGCGCTGAGCAGTTCGGCGAGCCGGTGTGGTTCGGTCCGGCTGACCACGTGCAGCTGCGCAGTTCGGCCACGGTGCAGGGCGTCCGCCTGCACTTCGTGGCCGCCGATGCGGTGGGCGCCGTGATGCCGACGGGGGCGGTGCGCCGCGATATCACCGACGCCCCGTACCAGCTCGTCGGCGTCAACCTGCCCGCCGGGCCGGGCCAGCCCGCGATCATCGCCCGCGCCGCGTGGGCGGGTACGCGCCATCCGCCGACGTCGGGTCCCTTCTACGGGGCCATCGACCTCGCCTTCGTCCACCACACCGAGAACCCCAACGGCTATTCGCCGGGCGAGGTGCCGGCGATGCTGGTGGCCATCTACGACTATCACCGCTTCACCCGCGGCTACTTCGACATCGCCTACAACTTCATCATTGACCGGTTCGGGCGCATCTGGGAGGCCCGCGCCGGAGGGGTCGACCTGCCCGTCGTCGGCGCCCACGCCGGCGGCTACAACTCGGTCTCGACGGGGGTGGCCATCCTCGGGACCTTCTCCACCGCCGAGCCGTCGCGCGCGTCGGTGACGGCGCTGCAGCAGCTGCTGGCGTGGAAGCTCGCACTGCACGGGGTGCCCGTGCTGGGCAAGGTCCGGGTCGAGGTCGACCCGTCGGGCGCCTCCTACACCCCGTTCGCGCCCGGCCAGCGGGTCATGCTCCCGCGCGTGGCCGGCCATCGCGACGGCGATCTCACCAGCTGCCCGGGCAACGTGCTCTACGGACGGTTGCCGGCCGTGCGCACCAAGGTCAACGGGCAGGCCGGACCGGCCTACGCGCTCAGCCTCGCCGCCGCTCAGACCCGGGTCGGCCCCGGGGCCGAGGTGGCGGTCAGCGGCGCCTACGTCCAACGCCAGGGCCCGCCCATGGCCGGCGCGTCGTTGCGGCTCCAGAACGTCTCCGGCGACGGGTCGCTGAGGACTCTGGCCACCGTCACCGTCCAGGCCGACGGGGCCTTTGCCGCCACGCTGCCGGTGGCGCAGTCGGCGGTCCTGCGAGCGCTTCACGCCGCGCGGCCGGCCTCGGTCTCTGACCTGGTGGTCATCTCCGTGGTCCCGGTGCTCACCCTGAGCCTCGTCTCGTCGGCGCCGGTGCGGGTGACGGGCACGGTCAAGCCGGCCAAGCCGGTGACGGTGAGCGCCTACAAGCTGGTCAAGGGCAAGCGCACGCTCGTCTCCTCGCGACGGCTGACGGCGGCGAGTGGCACCTTCAACGCCGCCGTGTCGCTGGGGCGCAAGCCGCGTGGCACCTACGTGATCGTGGCCCGGGTGGCCGAGGACGCCGTCAGTCTCGGGGCGACGTCGCCCGCGGTGCGGGTGACGGTCTAACCGGCGTCGGGGGCTTCGGTCACCGGCGTCGTCCGGTCGGTCAGGCCTGCGTTGAAGAGGACCCAGGCGGCCAGCACCCACACGTAGGCCGACGGCGACAGCACGTTGTGCAGGGCGCCGAAGGCAAAGCTGATCGCCGACGCCGCGGCGCGCAGCAGGTGAGCCCGCCGGCCGCGCGCACGCATCGAGGCGCGGACGCCGGTGAGGTACACCGCGGTCCCGAGACCGGCCAGCCAGAAGCCGAACGGGGTGGGGTCATCGCCCAGCAGCAGCCCCACGCCCGCGGCGGCGACGAGCAGGGCGAAGGCGGGGATCATGTGTCCTCCGGCGAAGATCGCGCGCGCCATCCTCGGTGATCCACCCGACCGCGCCAGCAGGCCCAGATCGATGTCGGCCGCGGCGTCGAAGTAGGTCCACCACAGGGTGGCGCTGAAGGCCATCGCCGCCACCAGGCCGACCCAGGTGGGTCCGGTGAGCGGCCGTCCGTCGGCGGCGGTCTCGCCGGCCTCCACCACCACTTCGCCGAGCAGGATGATGATGAAGAGGCCAAACCGTTCCGCGAAGTGGTGCGCCTCCACGGCGGCGCTCTGCCTGGGTGACCCGGCTCGTGACGGCCGGCGGGCATGATCCGAGCGACGCCGTCGCCGCCGGTCCTCGTCATCGGCCAGCACCACCCCGGACTCATGGATGAGGGCGGCGGCCCAGATCACGAAGCGAAACGGGCTCGGGACCCAGATCGAGGCGGTGAACAGGATGATCGACAGCAGGTAGGCGCGGACGGTGTGCTGGCGCAGCTGGTCGCCGACCGAGCTACCGGGGCTGTCGTCGTGGGCGTAGCCGATGGCCAGCACCACGCGCGTGGCGGCGAGACTGATCGCCAGGGCCGTGATGTGCCCGCGGGACGCCGGTTCGAGCGACACCGCGATGGCGCCCACCGGAAGGCTGGCGAGGAGATAGAGGGCGCGCTGCCACGGCGTGTCGGCGCCGTGGCGGTTGTAGAGCAGGGTGAAGCCGATCCACGTCCACCACAGCGCGATGAACAGCCCGAGCGTGATCCACACCGTCCGCAGGTGCGGCGCCTCGACGATCACCTTGGCCAGCTCGCCGATGGCCAGCACGAACACCACGTCGAGGTAGAGCTCGACCCAGGAGACCCGCTTGCCGGCCTCCTCGTTGTGTGTGTCCTGCTCCGACGCCACCCGGTGTCGTCACCCCCGGTCCGGGGCGGTCAGCTCCCTGCGTCGGCGTCCGCGTCGTCGTCGGCGAAGGGGATCTTCGGCGAGGTCCACGGGGTCCGCAGCCGCCGCTCGATCTCGTCGCCGAGCTCGGAGATGGCGATGCGGTCCTGGGCCAGGCTGTCGCGGTCGCGCAGGGTGACCGTGTCGTCCTCGAGGGATTGATGGTCGATGGTGACCGCCCACGGCGTGCCGATCTCGTCCTGGCGGCGATAGCGGCGGCCGATGGCCCCGCCCTCGTCGTACTCGGCCTGCACTCGCTCGCGCAGCTCTGACCACACGCGGCGGGCCAGTTCGGGCTGGCCGTCCTTGCGCACCAGGGGCAGGACCGCCACCTTGACGGGGGCCAGCAGCGGGTGCAGGCGCAGGACGGTGCGCGCCTCGCCGCCGATCTCGTCCTCGTCGTAGGCGTCGACGAGGAAGGCCAGCATGGCGCGGTCGGCGCCGGCGGCGGGCTCGATGACATGGGGGACGTAGCGCTCGCCGGAGGCGGTATCGACGTACTCGAGCTTCTGCCCGGAGTACTGCGCGTGCTGGGTGAGGTCGAAGTTGCCGCGGTTGGCGATCCCCTCGAGCTCCTGCCAGCCGATGGGGAAGAGGTACTCGACGTCTGAGGTGCCGCTGGAGTAGTGGCTGAGCTCGTCGGCGTCGTGGGGGCGCAGGCGCAGGTGGTCAGCGCGGATGCCGAGCTTGAGGTACCACTCGTGGCGCTCGGCGAGCCAGTGCTCGAACCACTGCTGGGACTGGTCAGGCGGGACGAAGAACTCCATCTCCATCTGCTCGAACTCGCGGGTGCGGAAGATGAAGTTGCCGGGGGTGATCTCGTTCCGGAAGCTCTTGCCGATCTGGGCGATGCCGAAGGGCGGCTTCTTGCGCCCGAACTGCAGGTAGTTCTTGAAGTTCAGGAAGATGCCCTGGGCGGTCTCGGGCCGCAGGTACACCGTCGAGCCCTCCTCCTTGACCGGCCCCACCGTCGTCTCGAACATCAGGTTGAAGTCGCGGGCCTCGGTGAGATCGCACTCGGGCGTCTCGCCGGGGTGCTTGGAGGGCTTGCGCCCGCACGCCGAGACGTCGAGGTGGTCAGCGCGGAAGCGCAGCTTGCAGGTGCGGCAGTCCACCAGCGGGTCGGTGAACCCGGCCAGGTGCCCCGAGGCCTCCCACGTGCGCGGGTGCTGGATGATCGCCGAGTCCAGGGCGAGGATGTCGTCGCGCTCCTGCAGCATCGACCGCCACCACTGAGCCTTGACGTTGTTCTTGAGCAGGACCCCGTAGTGGCCGTAGTCGTAGCTGGACCCGATCCCCCCGTAGATCTCGCTGCTCTGAAAGACGAAGCCGCGCCGCTTGGACAGCGACACGATCTTCTCCATGGTGACGGCGTCTTGCGGCATGGGCGGCGGCCGTCGATGGTAGCCGCCGGGACGCCCCCGTGCCCTTGGCACTCTGGAGCCAGGAGTGCCAGCTATATTCTCTGAAGCGATGCCGATTTACGAGTACCGGTGCAAGAAGGGCCATCAGTTCGAGGTCATGCAGCGGATCAGCGACGATCCGGTGACCAAGTGCGAGGTCTGCGGCGCCGAGGTGCAGCGGGTCTTTCACCCGATCGCCGTGCACTTCAAGGGCTCGGGCTTCTACAACACCGACTACGGCACTCGCAAGCGCTCGCGTGAGATGAAGGAGAAGGAGAGCTCCTCGAAGAGCGAATCCTCCTCCTCGTCGTCCTCGTCGTCGTCTTCGGATTCGAAGAGCGGCTCGAACTCCGATGGCGGCGGGTCGTCGTCCTCGAAGTCCTCGGACTCGGGCTCTGGCTCCAAGAAGTCAGAGTCCAAGACTTCCTCGTCCAAGAGCTGAAGGCGGCGACCGGGGCGTGCCTCAGGGCACGTGACGAACGTCAACGGCGGCTTAGGAAGGCGGCACGGGTGGCCGCGGCGACACGCGTGAGGTGCTGGGCCGCGCCCGGCG
>DATJTQ010000003.1:0-8262 GCA_035503355.1 Solirubrobacteraceae bacterium | reverse complement strand
CACGGGACCCCTCCCAGCAGCTCCCGGACCCAAGCCGGGGCCGCAGCGCGGCTCAGCCCGCGGGCGGCCCCGAAACCTTCTCGGCCTTCGGAGCCGCAGAGCGCCGGTACGGCGACCGCGACGGCCCACCGTCACCGTTGTCAAAGAAGCTCTGCACCCGCTCGATGAGCGCGGCGGTGTCACCGCCGTTGGGCGGGATGGGCTCACCGAAGGCGACGGTGATGCGGTGGCGGCGCGACATGAGCTTGCCGCGCAGGCGCCGGGGCCACAGGCGGCCGGGCGGCATCGCCTCGGCGGTGCCGGTGACGCGGATGGGGATGATCGCCAGGTTGTGGGCCGCCGCCAGGACGGCGGCGCCGCGCCGCACCCGTCCCGGGCCGCCGCTGCGCGAGCGGGTGCCCTCGGGATAGAGCAGGAGGTTCCAGCCCTGGTCCAGCAGAACGTCAAGATGGCTGCCGTCCTTGGACAGGCCGCCGCCGCCCTTGCGCTCGATCGGGACGGTGTTGAAGATCAGCGATACCACTGAGGCGACCAGCCGGTTGCGGTAGAAGTAGTCCGCCGCGGCCGCCACCGCGGTCTTCTTGCGCAGCTTGCGCGGGAGCGCGGAGAGGATCACCGGGGTGTCCATGTGGCTGGCGTGGTTGGCCACCAGGATCACCGGCTCCTTGAGCGCGGCGAGCTTGTCGCGGCCGGTGGCGCGCCGGGCGGCGTAGTAGTCCATCAGCGGGTTGAGCACGAACTGCATGAAGCGCTCGCGAACGAAGCGGGCGGGCAGCGAGCGGGCCCAGGGCAGGTCGAGCTGGGCTGCGGCCGCGCGGAGCTCTCTCCCCTTCTGGGGAGCATTGCGCGCAGCGTCGGAAACCCGACGCTGCCACGTGCGCTGGCGGCGGAACGGCAACACCGCCCGAGGTACCCCCATGCGTGACATCCGTTACATCCATTGCGACACGCCGCGCAACCGGGGTAGACCAGAGCGGTAAGCTCGGCCTCGCCACCCACCGGGCGACCTGCGACCAACGAGGGAAGGGAGGACGGATGGCCATCGATCCCAATGAGCATCCCGCGCAGCCGGAGCAACCTGGCGACGGGTTCGCCGAGGGCGAGGAGAGCCCTGAGGCGTTCCCTGAGGACGAGGCGGTTGGGCGTTTCTCCGAGGGGCAGGAGGACCTACCGGCCACCGAGGACGAGAAGCTCCATCACGGCCGCTTCTCAGAGGGCCAGGAGGAGCTTCCCGAGGATGAGCCCGAGAAGCACGAGGAGCGGCGCTTCTCCGAGGGCCAAGACATGGAGCCGCCGGGCTACACGGCCTGACGGTCCGCCAGCGACACCGACTCGGCGTCCGGCCGTGGGTCGGCCGGCGGGTCGGCGTGGCCGTGCGCTGACGCGACCGCCGCCGCCCGTGAGTACGCGCGGGGGGTGGCGAGCAGCTCCGGATCCTCGCCCTCCAGGGCCATCCAGGCCGCCCGCAGGCCGTGGCTTCCCGCGGTCGTCAACGCGCTCACGCGGTTCTCCATCTGCCCCACCAGCAGGGCGTCGGCGGGCGGGCGGATCACGCAGACTGCCGGGTTCGCCGCCGGGTCGCCGGCGCGTGCCGCGAGCTCGGCGCTGAGCTCGTCATAGCGCTGAGAGCGCGTCTCGCGCAGGGTCACCAGTGCCGGGTTGATCTTGGCCAGGTAGCCGTCGGTGAGCCGAGCCACCACGCCCGACAGCGGGCTGTGGGCCACGCCGTGGGGGCGCGTCTGGAGCACCAGCATGTCGGTGGCCGTGGTCTGGGCGGCGTGCACCGGGATCGCCTCGGCCAACGTCGCGTCCAGCCAGCGGCGGCCGCGGAAGCTGACCGGCGGCCCCGCGAGCCACGGCAGCCGGCCCGAGGCGAGCATGGCGCAGCGGATCTCCTCGTCGTCGCTCAGGTCGGTGAGATCGACGATCTCACCGGAGGCCACGTCGGTGGCGGTGCAGTGCAGCGCGATCCCGCAGGAGAGGATCTCGTCGGCGCGCAATGGGCGGTGGCGGCGCCACACCTCCCCGACCACGTAGTCCATATCGAAGATCGGGCGGCCGCGAAACAGGGTGTCGCGCCAGTTGACGAAGCTCGGGTCCCCGAACCCATGGGGGTAGAGCGCCGTCAGGTACGCGGCCTGGCCCGCCAGCAGGAAGGCGCCGTTGAAGGCGCCCGCCGACGCGCCATGGACCTCGTCGAAGGCATCGCGCAGACCGAGTTGCTCGATCGCCGCCGTCATCCCCGACGAGACGACGCCGCGCATCCCGCCGCCCTCGATGACCAGGGCCACGCGGCGGCCGTCGGTGCGCGCGCCCGGTCGGGAGCCCTCCTCCCGCCGGCGACGGATGAGCTGGACCACCGGGTGCTCGCGCTGATCCTCGGTCATGGTGGCCGGGGTTCGGTGCGGGTCGGGGGAGAAGCGCTTGAGGACGGTCAGTCGCATGGGCTTGCGAGGGTACTGTTACCCGGACGTGGCGTCGCTCGGTCAGACCTCGCTGGACGTCAGCCGGATGGGCCTCGGGCTGGCGGCGCTCGGGCGCCCCGCCTACATCAACCTCGGCCACGCCGCCGATCTCGGTCCCGATACGGGCGTGGACACGCTGCGCGCCCGCGCCCATGAGGTGCTCGACGCGGCGCTGGCGGCGGGGGTCCGCTACTTCGATGCCGCACGCTCCTACGGACGCGCCGAGGAGTTCCTGGGCTCGTGGCTGGCCGACCGCGAGCTGACCCGCGAGGAGGTGAGCGTGGGCTCGAAGTGGGGGTACACCTACACCGCGGACTGGCGCCTGGACGCCGAGGTCAACGAGGTCAAGGACCTGTCGATCGAGACGCTGCGCCGCCAGGAGGCCGAGACCCGCGCGAATCTCGGCGCCAACCTCGGGCTCTACCAGATCCACTCCGCCACGCTGGACAGCGGGGTGCTCGACGATCCCGCGATCCTCGACGAGCTGGCGCGGCTCCGCGCCGAGGAGGGGTGGCTGACCGGGATGTCGGTCACCGGCGCCCGGCAGGGGGACACCATCCGGCGGGCGCTGGAGGTCGGCGCCTTTGACTGCGTGCAGGCGACCTGGAACCTGCTCGAGCCCTCCGCCGGGCCGGCGCTGCAGGCCGCGCACGAGGCCGGGCTCGGCGTGATCGTCAAGGAGGCGGTGGCCAACGGCCGCCTCACCGGCCGCGGCGACGTTCCGGCGCTGGTGGACGCGGCTCGCCGGCTGGAGGTCAGCGCCGACAGCCTGGCCCTGGCCTGCGTCCTGGCCCAGCCGTGGGTCGACGTCGTCCTCAGCGGCGCCTCGACGGTGGCCATGGTGCAGTCCAACCTCGGGGCGCTCGAGATCACCGTTCCCGCCGAGACGCTCGAGCGCCTGAGCGGGCTCGCCGAGGACCCCGAGCACTACTGGGAGGAGCGGTCCGAGCTGCCCTGGACCTGACGCCGCCGTGCCCGTCGGGCACGATAGGCGGGTGGTCTCCGGGCATCTGATCGTCGTCCTCGTCGTCACCGTCATCACCCTGCTGGCGGTGGCGGCCCTGCGCCGGGTCGGCGTGCCGACCGCCGCGGTGCTCGTGGTGGCGGGGCTGGTCATCGGCTTCCTGCCCTTCGTCCCCGACGCGTCGCTGGACCCCAAGGTGGTCCTGCTCGGGCTGCTGCCGCTGCTGGTCTTCGATGCGGCGGCCACCTCGAGCGCCACCGCGTTCGTGCGCAACGCGCGCTCGATCGGCGTGCTCGCCGTGGCCCTCGTCGCCGCCACCGCGCTGGCCGTGGCCGCGGTCGCGCACTGGATCGGGCACCTGCCGTGGGCCATCTCGTTCGTGCTGGGCACGGCGGTGGGCCCGACCGACGCCGCGGCCGCCACCAGCATGGCGCGCCGCCTGGGGCTGCCCCGGCGCCTGGTCACGATCCTCGAGGGCGAGGCGCTGTTCAACGATGGCGCGGCCATCGTCCTCTACACCGCCGCGGTGACCGCGGCCACCAGCGGGACCTTCCATGCCGCCCACGCGGCGCTGGAGATCGTCTACGCCTCGGCCGCCGGGACGGCCATCGGCCTCCTGGTGGGGGTGGTGGGCCGCAGGCTGCGCGACCGCATCGACGACCCGCCGATCGAGATCGCGGGGTCGATGCTCGTCGCCTACGTCGCCTATCTCCCGGCGGAGGCGGTGCACGCCTCGGGGGTGCTGGCGGCGGTGGTCGCCGGCCTGTATCTCGGCTGGCACAGCGGCGGCAGCGCCTTCTCGGCGCGCAGCCGCCTGCAGTTCAACGCCTTCTGGGAGACGCTGGTCTTCCTCATCAACGCGGCGCTGTTCGTCATCGTCGGGCTGTCCTTCCACACCTTCACCGAGCAGGCGCGCGGCCCCGTGGGCCGGCTGGTGCTCACCGGGATCGCGGTGGTGGTCACGGTGATCGTCGTGCGCCTGGGGTGGATGGAGGGGACCGGCTGGGTCACGCGCCTCATGCGCCGCGGCCCTCCGCCCGACGAGGAGGACGCCCCCGATCAGGCCGGGTGGCGCCAGCGCCTGGTCATCGGCTGGGCCGGCATGCGCGGCGCCATCACGCTGGCGCTGTTGCTGGCGGTGCCGCTGACGACCAATCACGGCACGCCCCTGCGCGGTCGCGACGACATCATCTACATCGGGTTCGCCGCGATCATCGTCACCCTCGTCGGCCAGGGGATGACCCTGCCGCCCCTGGTCAGGCGCCTGGGGCTGACCGAGCATCCCGCCGTCGCCGAGGCCGAGCGACGCGGCCGGCTGGCGCTCACCCAGGCGGTCCTGGAGCGCCTGCAGACCGCCGACGGTGACGGAGTCGCGCCCGAGGTCCTCGACGGGCTGCGGGCGCAGTATCAGGCCCGTCGCCGTCGCCTGGAGTCAGGCGACGAGGGCGAGATCGTCGAGGAGGCGGCCGGGACTGCCGAGGCCGAGCGGGCCCTGCGCCGCGACCTCATCGCCGCCCAGCGCGAAGCGCTGGTGGCCCTGCGACGCGAGGGGCGAGTCGGCGTGACCACGGCCCGGGCGCTCGAGCACGA
This sequence comes from Solirubrobacteraceae bacterium, assembly GCA_035503355.1. Taxonomy (GTDB): domain Bacteria; phylum Actinomycetota; class Thermoleophilia; order Solirubrobacterales; family Solirubrobacteraceae; genus Palsa-465. Next base: position 3,243 of record DATJTQ010000003.1, on the reverse strand, counting down.
CCTGGACCTCGAAGAGGCCCGCCTGGGCTAGCGTGAATCCGATGCCGCTGCGCAACCGTGCCACCCCGCAACAGGAGATCGTCGCCGACCCGGCGCGCGGCCTGGTCTACGCCAACCGCGGCGTGCTGGTGGACCGCCACGGCGAGATCCGCCGCCGCTGGGGGGTCAAGCGCTGGATCGCCTGCCGCCTGCAGTTCAAAGGCCGCCGGCGCCGGCCGCTGATGGCGCCGGGCCGCTACACCGAGCTGTTCTTCCTCGACGAGGCGACCGCCTTCGCCGCGGGCCACCGGCCGTGCGGCGAGTGTCGCTACGAGGACTACCGGCGTTTCCGCGCGATGTGGCAGGCGCTGCACCCCGGTCAGGTCGGCGCCGACGCGATGGATGACCAGCTGCACGCCGAGCGCGTCGATCCCGCGACGCGTGAGCAGCGCCACCATCCGGTGCCGTGGGCCGAGCTCCCCGACGGGACGTTCGTCCTGGAGGACGAGCGCCCGTGGCTGGTGCGAGGCGGGGAACTACTGGAATGGACAACAGCGGGTTACGTCGCCGGCCGCCGGACACGCCCGTCGACGGGCACCACCGTGGCCCTCACACCACCCTCGCTCATCGCGCTGCTGCGCGCCGGGTGGGAGCCGGCGACGGTCCCCTTCCTGCACCCCAGCGCGTTCAGCTGATCAACAGGCACGCCGTGGTGGCGTGGGCGATGAGCTTGCCCGTCGCCTCGGCGGTGAGCCGCCCCTCGGCGGTGGCCAACCGCCGCCCGGCGTGCACGAGGGTGCCCTCGGCGATGACGCGGCCGGTGTCGACGGTCATGCCGCGCGCGTAGCGGATCTGCAGGTCGCTGGTGGCGTAGCCGACGCCCGCGGGCAGCGTGGTGTGAATGGCGCAGCCCATGCAGGAATCGAGCAGGGTGGCGGCGATCCCGCCGTGCACCGAGCCGATCGGGTTATACATCCACTCCGCCGGCTCGACGGCGAAGACGGCCCGGCCCTCCCCGACCTCGACGAGGCTCATGCCGAGCATGTCGGCGATGGGTGGCGGACCGACTTGGCCCTCCATCACCGCCTGGAGCACCTCCATGCCGCTGCGTTCGCGGCCGAGTTCGGCCACCGCCACGGGGTCCTGCCAGCTGAAGGTGCGCGTCCGGTGACCGTTCTCGCTCATCGCGGCGGACTGTACAGATGTGAGTTGCATCATGCAACGCAGTCGGTTAGCCTGGTCGCTGATGCCGCTCCAGCGCACCTACTCCGGGCAGACCTGCAGCATCGCCGCCGCCCTGGAGATCGTGGGGGAGCGCTGGACGATGCTCATCATCCGCGAGGCGCTCCTGGGCGTGCACCGCTTTGACGAGATGCAGGCCGACCTGGGGATCGCGCGCAACGTGCTCCAGGCGCGCCTGGAGACGCTGGTGGGCCACGGCATCCTCGAGCGCCGCCGCTATCAGGAGCGCCCCGAGCGCTACGCGTACCACCTCACCGAGAAGGGCCTTGACCTGTGGCCGGCCGTGGTGGCCCTCATGCAGTGGGGCGACAAGCACGGCGCCGTGCCCGGAGGCCCGCCGGTACGCCTCGAGCACCGCGGCTGCGGGGGCGCGGTCGATGACCATCTCCTCTGCGTGGCCTGTGGCGCCAAGCTCGGCCCCCGCGACGTGTGGGCCCACGCCGCCGATCACGTGCCTGCTGACCATCCCCTTCGCCGCCGTGTCCTCGCGCGTCACTGACCATTACGGGACCTCGGCCCTGTGGGACCGGATCCAGGACGCGCTGCGGCGCGCGGGGCTGAGCGACGGCCCGATCGAGTTCTCGCAGCTGGCCCCGATCGACGAGTTTCACACCGGGGGGTTGGCCGCGACGCGCGAGGTGGTGGCGGCGCTTGACCCCGCGCCGGGCGCGCGGGTCCTCGACGTCGGCAGCGGCCTCGGCGGCCCCGCCCGGCTGCTGGCCGCCCAGCGCGGCTGTGACGTCACCGGCATCGACCTCACGCCGGAGTTCGTCGAGGTCGCGGAGCGGCTGACGGAGCGCACCGGGCTCGGCAATCAGGTGCGGTTCGTCTGCGGCGACGCCGTGGCCATGCCCTTCGAGGACGGTGCCTTCGACGCCGCCATCACCCTGCACGTGGCCATGAACATCGCCGATCGCGCGCGCCTGTACGCGGAGATCCGGCGGGTGCTCGCGCCCGGGGGTCGGTTCGCGTTGTATGACGTCGTGGCGGGCGGCGGGGAGCCGCTGGTGTTCCCGGTGCCGTGGGCACGGGACCCCGAGACGAGCTTCCTGCTCACCGCGGACGAGACCCGGGCCGCGGTGACCGCCGCGGGCTTCGCCGAGGTGTCGTGTGCCGACCGGACCGACACCGTGGTGCAGGGGGCGCGCTTCTGGGCGCGCAATGTCGACCCGCCGGCGGGGTCCGGGCAGCCGGCGCCGCCGCCCTCGCCGGAGTCGAGCTTTGACCTGCGCGACGTCATGGGCGATGACTTCCCCAAGCTGGCCGCCAACCTGCGCGAGAACCTGGTGTCGGGGCGCGCGCGGGTGGTGCAGATGGTGGCGCTCGCCGGGGGGTAGGGGCGTTGGCGGGCGTTGCCGGGAGGGGTCCCCGGTGCCTGGGGCATGGGCGCTGGTCAAACGGCTTGGCTTGGGAAGAGGGGCGGGGCGGGGCTGTGAGAGCCTCTGCCTACCAGCAGGACGCGGCCGCGGCGGGACCGTGGGAGATAATGATTACTGGATAGTCGTTATCTCCCAGGGTCATCCGCCGGAGCGCGAAAAGTGCCCCGCCGCGCGCCCGAGCCGTTGCCCTTCCCCAGCTATGCCGTTTGACCAACGCCGGCACCCCAACCACAGGGGACCCATACGGCACGCCTCCAACCACAGCCGGGACCCGCAAACGGCGCTACGCCTGCTCCAGGAGCGCCTGCACCCGCTCCCGGTACGGCGCGCGGTCGTAGCTGTTGACGAGCGCGCCGGCCATCCGCACCGGATCGCCGAAGAAGTAGTACTCATACAGCGCCTGGCGGCCTGAGAAGGCCGAGATGCAGGTGTCCCACACGAGCCGGAAGAGCCTGACCCGGTCGGCGCCGGCCAGCGTCGCGGACTGGAGGTAGCGCTCGATGTCGTCGTGGGCGGGGCCGGCGATGTCGGCCTCGGTGGGCAGGGCCATCAGGCCCGAGGCGCCGAGCTTGCGCAGGATCTCGGGGAACCGCTGGTAGAGCCGCGGGTACAGGTTGCGCGCCGCGTTCAGCGGCGCCCAGTC
>DATJTQ010000002.1:0-23319 GCA_035503355.1 Solirubrobacteraceae bacterium | reverse complement strand
ACGAGCAGCGCGGCCGCCACGGCCACCAGGAGCACCAGGATCGCCCACCGGTGTTGAGTCGTCGCCTCGCGCGTCATAGAAAACTGAGGGCCACGGCAGGCGCCAGCCTCCCGCCGGAAGGGCCAGACTACTCATGTCGACGCCCGGACCCATGACCTCGCCGCACCCCCACGGAGTTCCGGTGAGCAGCAGGTCCCCCGAGCTGGCCGGCGCCGCCATCTCCTAGCGCCGTCGGCTCGAGCGGTCGCGCGCTGCGTTCACGACTACCGCCATATCGGGCCCTCGCCCGGTGGTAGCGTTGAAACCGTAGCCTTGTCAGACGCCAACGAGGGAAGGGGTTGGGATGGCTGAGACGCTCAAGGGAGCATGCCTGTGCGGCGGCGTGGAGTACGAGGTCCAGGACCCGGAGGCTCTCGGGTACTGCCACTGCACCCGTTGTCAGCGCTGGACCGGATCGAGCCTTGCCGGGGTGGTGGTGGCCGAGGAGAACTTCACCTTCACCAAGGGCGAGGATCTGGTCACCCGGTACGAGAGCGAGTTCGCACCGCGCAACTTCTGCAGCAACTGCGGCTCGAGCCTGTACGACGACCTCGGCGGCAAGTACTTCGTGGCCGCGGGCCTGATGCGCGAGCTCGACCTCGAGCCCGCCTTCCACCTCCAGGTCGCCTACAAGGCCGACTGGCACGAGATCGGCGACGGCGCCCCGCAGTTTGCGGAGGCTCCCCCGGCCTGACCGCCCGCCTGGGCCACGCTCGAGCGGGCGCGGCCTGAGCGCCCCGCATGGGCCACGCCCGGGTGAGCGCGGCCTGAGCGCCCCGCGGGCAGCTTCCACACGGGCGCGCCCGTTGACTTGTTGCGCGCTCAACTATATAGTGTGCGACACCATGCCGAGCGCAGGCACTCCCCATCACAACCCGGTCGCCGTCGCGGGTGCCGCGCTGCAGCGCTTCGTGCTGCGCCACTTCGGGTTTCACCCCACGGGGCGCGGGCGTTCTCAGCCGTGACAGCGGCTGCCCCGCTTGCGGGCGCGCATCGACCCCAAGAGTCGAGGCGCGCCCACCCGCGAGGTGAGGTCAGCGGAAGCCGTCGCTGCGCGGACGCGTCAGCGTGAACGTGTCGAAGACCTCGAGCTCGGCGCCCCCGAAGCCCTTGACGCGGTAGTAGGTGACGTCGATGGACGTCTCGCCGCCGGGACGGGACCCCGGATCGACGGAGAACGCCGCGAAGCCGTACGCCCAGCCCATGTCGCGGACGTTGGCCCAGATCGCGGTCTCCTGGGTGTAGTTGGGGACGAAATGCCCGGTGGGCGCACCGGGACCGGGAGCCGTCTTGCCCGGGCCGACCGATGTGATCACCTCGCACACCGGAGGATCGGAGAGGACCGCGTTGCTCGGCGCCGAGGTGCCGCCGCCGCCGATGATCATGTGCTGGGTGCCCTTGGTCGTATCGAGCACCGAGCCGGACGAGGACACCGGCTTGGGGGTGAGGAGGCTGGTGCCCGTGTTGCCGCGGACCAGCTGCTCGCGCTCGTAGTGATGCTCGTGGCCGGCCACCACCAGGTCCACCCCGTACTTGTCAAACAGCGGCATCCACTCCTGGCGGATCCCGAGATCGGCCCCGTTGAACCCAACGGCGGTCGACATGGCCACCTGGTGCATGCACACGACGACCCAGTCGATCGAGCGATCGCGCCGGGCCGAGGCCAGCTCACGCTCCAGCCACGCCTTCTGGCGGCCGCCCGAGTACCCGTGCACGTACGTATCCCCTGCGTCCTGCAGGCAGACATCGTCGTTGTTGACCGCGATCACCTTCACCGAACCGGCGCGGAACGAGTACCACATGCCGTCGAGGTCAGGTGACTCTCCGTTGGTGGGCACCGTGAAGTACGTCTGGTAGGCCTCGAACCCGTGCGGGCCCAGGGCCTCGTTCTCATGGTTGCCGGCCGTGGGCATCCAGGGGCGGTAACGCGCCGAACGGCTGTTGTTCGACATCCAGTCTGACCACGTCCTGACCGGGACCGTGGAGAGGTTGGCGTAGCAGAGGTCGCCGTTGACCAGATGAAACAGCGGTGCGATCTCCTCGACGCCCGCGGTGACATCGCCGGCGGCCGGCGATCCCAGGTTGTCGTTCTTGAACGCGGGGGCGGGCGACGGCAGACCCGTGGGGGCCGTCAGCGACGGCGTGCCCTGGTCCCCGAAACTGGTGAAGGTGAACGGGGCCCGGCCGCTGGGCGCCGTGCGAAAGCCCCCCGTCTCGGGCTCGGCGCCCTCGTGCGTGGCGACGTAGAAGTACTCGTTGTCGGGACGCAGCCCACGCAGCCGCGCCGAGTGCACGAACACCGGCTCGTCGGGCTCCTTGGGGTCCACGTAGGTCCGCGTACTGGCCGTGACCGGCAGGCGGTGCACGCCGGACTCGAGCGTGCCGAGGAACACCTGCGGCGCGGCCACGGGCGCGTAGGTCTGCCAGGTGACCACCACCTCGTTGGAGGCGTCGGCTCCGAACTGCAGGTGCAGTCCGTTGACGGGCGGGGTCAGCTTGCGACTCAGCGAGCCCAGGTGAGGCCGCACGCGATGGCCGCGGCTCACCCGCCGCGTGGCGGCGGTCGCGCCGGCAGCGTCCAGTTGAGCCGCTCCCAGCGTCAGTCCTGCCGCCGCGGCGCCCTGCAGGAGCCGCCGGCGGCTGAAGGACCCCGGAGGTCCGATCCCGCCCGTCGGCTCGCGCCCGTCCTCGATCCCGCGGTCACTGTCCATGGCCGGCTCCTTTCAGATCCTCGAGTGCCCGGACAGGGTTCCAAAGGGATGGTGTGGCGAGGTTACGGAGCTGTGGCCCGCAGGCAACCTTCCCGAGGTCGGTGGGGCGCCGTCGCGCCGCGGACGGTCAGTCGAGGTTGTCGACGATCTCAGACGCCTGCGACCACTGATCCGGCGGCACGACGAGGTAGATGTCCCCATGGCCGAATCGGTCAAGAGGATGGTCGGCGACACACGCTGCGTCGACCCCCAGTCCCCGCAGCTGGTCACGCCACGCCACCGCCGTCTCGCGGTCCTCGAAGGTGCTCACCGACTCCCAGCCGTCGAAGCGGGGGTCGTCGATCGAGACCGCCTCCTCCTTGGCCACGCGAGAGCTGAACAGCCGCCGGATGCGCACGCTCTCAGAGTACGCCCTGACCGGGTCCTATTCGGACTTGTGGGCAGCGTGGTGGTGTGTCTTGTGCCGGCGTTTGTGTGCCGACGCGCGGCACGCCTCGATGGCCCGGCCGAACCCTGTGAACTTCCACACCCCGTTCTCATGCTTGAGGGTCACGTGCTTGAGCTCGGTCGCCACGGGGGTGGCGCTGGTGTCGGCGTTGGCGATCCGCCCCTTGTCGCTCAGGGTGACGTCGATGTTGGCGTACAGCAGCTGGGTCTGGTCGCTCTTGAGGGCGAGGGACCGGTTGGGCAGGCACCGGCGGAACAGGCTCGCGCAGCTGATGTGCACGTGCTTGGCCTTGATCAGGGCATCGAGCGCCTGGTCGTCGACCATGCCGCACGCCGAGGTGAACTCACCGCCGCCGAGAGCGCTTAGGTAGTTCTGGACGACGGCGATCGGAGGATTGGGCGCCTCGCCGCACCCGGTGAGGGCCAGCACGGCGGCGATCGCACCCGCGCACGCCAGGCCCCACGCCCTTCGCCCCGGTCGAGCTGCGACGGGCCGGTGCGACGGACGTCGATCGAAGTGCAGCCTCACCAGCGTGGATGCTATCGGTGGTGAGAACGGCAATGCGCCGGCATCGGGGGTCCGCTGCCGCGCAGCCACCGCGAGAGCGGCGGCCACCCACGTGCCGCGCAGCCGCCTCGCCGGCGCTGGGCACCGCGCCGGGCTACGGGCGGGGCGTGCCGATCGACGTGCGCTCGATGTGAACGCCGTCGAAGTCGACGGCCTTCCACTGCTCGGTCGCACCCGTCGCGTCGGCCGCGTAGTCGCGCAGGACGGCGTTGGTGAAGGTGACGATCACCCAGCTGTTCTCGCCGACGATCGTCTGCACCTTCAGTGAGTCGACCTTCGTCTTGCCGTCGGCCATCCGCTTGAGCTCGGTGGAGTGCTTGCCCGAGGTTGTCGTCACCAACAGGTCCTGCGCGCTGCTCTTATGAGCGATCCAGTCGCCGATGTTGCTCTGGGTGACCTCGAGCGGGCCGAGCTTGCCGATCTGGACGCTGTTCTGAAACGTGCCCTGGTGGGCGCCGGCGGTCTTGCGCGCCAGCAACTGGGTGGTGGCGCGGTTGCCGAGGCGGCGCTGCAGCGCGAGGACCGGGCTCTGTCCGCGACGCGCGGGCACCGGGCGCCCGCGGTCCTGGCCGCCGTGCATCCCCCGATCATGATCCCGTTGAGCCATCGCCCTCGGACGCCAGGCTACACCGCGGCCATCGTGAGCGCCACACTTCCGCGGCGACGCCCGGCCCACCGGCTCACCTCACGGCGCCGCCGAGGCCCCGCCAGGGCCGCGTCACCGTCAGGAAGCCGCCCGGCGCGCCCAGCGCTCCTCGCGATAGAGGCGACGAGCGAAGGCGCCCGCGGGATGCGCCCGTAGCCGGCGCACGTCCCGCGCGGCCGCGGCCGGCAGTGCCTCGGGCGGTGGCAGCGGCGACCCGTAGCCGCCCGGGAGGAGCATGGCCGCCGACAGGGCCCCGAAGGTGAGGTCAGCGGCGGTGAAGCGGTCTCCGAGCAGGAAGGGACGGCCGTCGGCGAGACGGGCGGCCACGTCGTCGAACACCCGCTGCACGTTCTCCAGCGCGACCGCCGCCGTGGCGTCGTTGACGCCGAGCGCGCGGCTGATCCCGATGTTGACGAGCGGCCCGGCGCCGTGAAAGGCGAGCTTCTCCCAGCCGGGGAGGCCCGCCTCCGCCCATGGCCGCAGCCGGGCAACGATGGGAAGCGTCGCCCGGTAGACCCACAGCCGGCTGTCGGGTCCCAGGCCCTCGTCGAAGACATCCTCCAGCGCGGCCGCCGCGTCGCCCATCTCGCCGTCCGGGTACAGCCGCTCTGGCGCCGCCAGCCGACGATCGGCCCAGCGCAGGATGTCGGTGGAGTCGGCGATGACCTCGCCATCGTCGGCCACGAACACGGGCACCGTGGTCCCTCCCCCGGCCCGCCGCGCGGCGGCGATGTGGATGAGCTGAAGATGCGGCTGCTCGGTGTAGCGCACGCCCGCGCGGTGCAGAGCCCAGCGCGCCTTCTCGCAGAAGTGGCTGATCGGGATGGTCACCAGGCGGGCGGGCATACGGCTGTCGGCTCGGGCAGGTAGGGCAGGCAGGGCAGGCAGGGCGGGCTAGCGCAGGATGGATCCGGTGATCGTCGGGCGGCGGGCGCCGAGGAAGAAGATCCCGGCCAGGCCCGCGGTGTGAAAGCCGTCGTTGGGGTTGTCCTGAAGGGTCGAGTGCGCGATGGACATCGTCCCCGTCCGGTCGTCGGACACGAAGAAGATGGCGCCGCCACCCTCGTTGGCGTGGTTGTCGGTGAAGGTGCTGCCCGCGACCGAGAGGGTCATGGTGTCGCCGTCGTTGTAGATCGCGCCGCCGCTGCCGCCCCCCGGCGAGCCGGATCGCGCCGGGTTCGCGCCATGGCCGGTGGCGCGGTTACCGGCAAAGCGGCTGTTGAGCACGGTCCACGAGACCCCGATGCTGCTCAGCGCCGCTCCGTTGGAGCAGGCGTTGGCGTCAAAGCGGCTGTCCACCACGTACACCGGCCGCCCACCGTACTGCGACAGCGCCCGGACGCCTCCCCCACCGAGGTCGGGCCCGGTCCGATCGCAGCGGTTGCCGGTGAAGGTCACGCCGACGATGCGCAGCTGCCCGCCGCGATCGAAGATCGCGCCCCCGCCTCCGCCGTCGAACGTCTGGCCCGTCGAGTTGCCCCGAGCGAGCGTGATGTTCTGGACCGTGAGGCGCGGCGTCGCCTGGTTCTGGCAATGCGACGTGGTCCACACCTGCGCTGGATCGCACGTGTCCATGTAGAGGATCCGGCGTCGGCCACCTCCGCTGAGGGTCACCAGGCCGCCTCCGTCCAGCACCACCCGGGTGCTGGTGTTGCGGACCTTGGCGGTCGCGCGCATGGTGATCGTGACCGGCTTGGGGCCGCACGAGAAGCGGATGATGCCGCCGGCACGCACCGCCGCCACGACCGCCGCCGAGGTGCAGCTGGCCGGCGTCCCATGACCGATCACGTGGTCAGGATGCGACGTGTTGAGCCGGCGGCCGGCGGCGGGAACCGGGACGGGGTGAGCCCCCGGCGAGGCGGCCGGCGCGGGAGCGGCCGTCAGAGCCGCGGCAGCCGCCATCCCCGCCATGGCCAGAAGTGCTCGGCGCATGGGCTGCAAGGGTACGCGGGCACGCCGACGAGGGCCTCTGGCCCCCCATCGGCCCACGTCAGCGCAAATAGGCCCGGGGGGCCTCGATCCGTCTCGACCCCCCGGAGAGTCAGGGAAGTGGGGGCACACTCGCCCGACCCGCGGGACGAAATGACTTTCGTCCCAAGCTTGCTGTATGGCGATTATGCCAAAGCCGGGGACCAAAAATGAAGTACTCCGACCAACCTTTGCCAACTCCCGGCGTTCACCTAGTTGTAGTCACGTTGGCGCAGGTTGGCCAAAAGCTTTGCGGCCGGGCCCGACCCGGGCCGCTGATGATGGATGTGGGGGCACCGCGTCCCGGGGGCTAGGACTGCCCCCCGGGGCGCAGTCCTATGCCGCCCAACCCCCGCATCTAAGTCTGTGAGCGGACGCTTGCGCACGACCTGACTGGACTCTGAGGCCCGAGTGGCGCACACTGTGCATATGGGGGTGACGGCAACCGTTCTTGGGTTCCGGCATGTGCCGGACCGCGGGTCGGCGTTGGGGCTCAGCGACGAGGATCTCATCGCCGGTGTCCGCTCCGGCGAGACGCCGGCGTTCGAGGAGATCTATGACCGCTATGCCCGCGGAATCCTCGCCTTCTGCGCGCACATGTTGGGGAGCCGCGAGGCCGCCGAGGACGCGCTGCAGCTCACCTTCGTCTCGGCCTACCGGGCGTTGCGCGAGGGCGAGAACAGCATCGCCCTGAGGCCCTGGCTCTACACCATCGCGCGCAACCGGTGCCTGTCGGAGCTGCGCGCTCGACGCGACGCCATCGGGGTCGACGACCTGGGCAGCGACCAGCCAGTCTTCGAAGGTCTCGCCGATCAGGTCCAGCGGCGCGAGGACCTGCGCGAGATGCTCGACGACATGCGCCGGCTCCCTGCCGACCAGCGCGCCGCCCTGGTGCTCTTCGAGCTGGGCGACCACCCCCAGAAGGAGATCGCCACCGTCCTCGGTGTCCGCACCGAGAAGGTCAAGGCGCTCGTCTTCCAGGCTCGCGAGGCGCTGGTGCGAGGCCGGCAGGCCCGCCAGCACCCGTGCGGGGAGATCCGCGAGCAACTCGCGACCATGGAGGGACGCGTCCCCGCCCGCAGCATGCTGCGCGCGCACATCGACCGCTGCCCGGGCTGCCAGTCCTTCGAGCATGAGGTCCGCCATCAGCGCGCCGCGTTCGCCGTCCTCCTGCCCGTCGCCCTGGCCGGCGAGCTCAAGACGTCGATCCTGGCCACCGTCCTCCACGGCGGCGGTGCGATGGCTGCCGCGTGTGGTGGGGGCGGCGGAGCGGTCGCCGCCGGCGCGGGCGCCTGTGGCGGCGGCACGGTGGTCGGCGGCGTCTCGGCGGTGGGAGGCGCGTCGGTCATCGGCAGCGCCGCTGCGGCGGGCGGCGTCAGCACCGGCGCGGGCGCGGTCTCCGCCGTGGCCGCCGGCGGCGTGGCCGGCGCCGGGGCGGGTGCGGTCGCCACCGGTGCGCCCGTGGTCGCTGCGGCCACCGGCCTGACGGCCATCGGCGAATCGGTCGGCGTCGGCGGCCTGAGCGCCACCGGCGTGGTGGCCAAGCTGCTCACTGCCGCCGCGATCGCCACCGTCGCGGCCAGCGCCGGCCACACGGGCCGCCCGTTGCTTCACCGTGCCACGGCCCCGCCGACCGCGCGTGAGCGGCTGGTGGCGTCGATCCCATCCCGGGCTGCCGGCCCCACCAACAGTTCGCCGGCCGTGCCGATGGGCACACCGGTGCTTGACCCCGGCACCGTCACCTCGACGGCGACCGGCGCCCCCTCGTCCTCGGTCTCCTCCACTCCGGCCACGTCAAGTGGCGCGACCTCGACGCCCACCACCGCATCCACCGCAGCGACCTCGAGCTCCGGGACGACCGGCGGATCCTCGCCGTCATCGAGCTCGACGCCGAGCGGTGGCGGCGGTGCGTCGCCACCGGCCGCGGTCAGCCAGCCGACCGCGCCCGCCACGACGACGACGCCGGCGGGCGGCTCGACCACAAACGGGTCGTCCTCGACGCCGGCCGACACCTCGTCAGCCACGGCGGTCTCGTCGGCGCCGGCGGCCACCGCGCCGGCCGACTCAGGCTCGACGTCCGACGCCACCAACTCGGCTGCTCCGGCCGGGACCACGGACGCGTCAAGCACGCCCGATGCCTCGACGACGTCGACGCCCGCGACGGACTCCAGCGGCTCGGGGGACAGCGGGAGCTCAGCGGCGGACGCAGCCGACGCGCCGGCATCCGATGGCGCAAGCGCGGCGGGCTCGACGACGTCCTCCGCCGCCCAGGCGCCCGCCGCCACGACCGAGCAGCCGGACGTCGCGGCGCAGGCCGATACCTCCAGCGCGGCGGGCGACACCGCCCAGGCCGGCGCGGCCGCGGCGCAGAGCTGAGCTTCAGCGACGCGGCCGGGCCAGGGCCTCTGCGGTCAGCGCAGGCGGCGCCGGCTGTCGCTGGTCACGTAGACGGGCTGCACCTTGGCCGCACGACGGCCGCGACGCGCCACGACGGCGCCGATACCGGCGGCGGCGACCAGGGATGAGATGGCATTGATGACAAGAATCGTGGTCATGGTCAGGCTCCTTTACCGATGAGCTGAGGATGCCCCGCCTTGGTGAACCGCAGGTGCGCCGAAATCGCACAAATCCATAAGAACCCCACGCCTCGCGCGCGGACGCGCCTAACGGTGCGCGGCGGCGGCGCGCCATGCCCCGTCGGCGGTGACGGCGTGCAGGGCATCGTCGCGGACCCTCACCACCATGGCGGTGACGTCATCGCGGGCCGACCGGGCGGCGGGCAGCATCGTGCCCAGAACGTACGCGCACAGCTCCGGCGCCGCGTCGGGACCGCCGGAGGCCGCCGCCGAGAGCCGTTCCAGGCCGGTGTCCAACGACTCACCGGGACGCTCTACCAAGCCGTCGCTGTAGAGAATGAGCGTGTCGCTGGGCCCCACGGTCTCCTCGGCGTCGCCGTAGACCACGTCCCACACGCCCATGACCGCGCCGCCGCCTTCGAGATAGCGCGTCGCGCCGGTGGCGGAGCGCACCAGCGGCGGAGGGTGCCCGCCGCTGGCCCAGCACACTCGTCCGCGACGGGGATCGACGATCGTGTAGATGACCGTGAACAGCTCCTGCTCGGCGAGGGCGAGCTGATAGCGGTTGAGCCGTGTCAGCACCTCGCCGGGGCTTCGGGTCGCGTTGTCGGCGAGAGCGAAGGCGCGGGTGACGCTGCGCAGGTGGCCCATCGTCGACGCCGCCGCGATGCCCCGCCCTGTCACGTCGCCGACGACGATGCCGACGCGGCCGTGCGTGAGCGCGAAGGCGTCATACCAGTCGCCTCCGGCCTCCGTGCCCCGCCCCGCGGCCTCGTAGTGGGCCACCAGCTCCAGGCCGGGAATATCGGGCAGGCGCTTGGGGAGCAGCCCCCGTTGCAGCTCCACCGCGATGCGATGCTCCTCGCGCAGCGCCAGGGCCGCATCCAGCCGCTGCTGTCGCTCGCGGGCCAAGAGCCCCTGCACCCCGACGAGCGGCAGGACCAATAGCACCAACGCCCCGTGCTGGACCGCGGACGCCGCCGCCAGCAGGCCGATGCACGACAGGGACGCGTCGGTGGCGTAGAGCCACAACATCGGCTGCTGCACCGACGGCGGGACCCGCTCGGCGACCCAGGTCCGCGCCAGCCCCGACGTCGCGTCGAAGACCACCTGGGCCGCGAAGGCCACCAGCAACACCGGCCACCGACCCCAGGCGAACGTCTGCGCTCCGAAAGCGACCAACACCACAGCGGGCCCAAGTGCGTAGAAGCTGTCGCCCACACGAGCCAGCAGCCGGGCCGGAGCGACGGGCCCCCGTATCGCCTGCGGCAGGCGATCGGCCACCGAGCCGGCGGCAACGATGAGCGGCACCCACGGCGTCGGGAGCACGAACAGCATCGGCACGAAAACGAGCTGCGTCGGAGACGTCCACGCGCTGCCGACCGGATACTGGACCCGGCCCGCGATCACGTAGGTGACGACGGTCACGGCGAGGATCGGCAGGGACAGCGACCGCGCCGAGTGGGCGAAGGCAGCCAGCGCTCCGGCGCCGAGCAGGAACAGTGCCGCCGCGCCCGCTTCGGTCGCGAGCAGCCGGCGCGCTTCGGTCGCGCCAGAGTGACGGTCGCGCCCGAGACGCAGCAGGTTCTCGCCCCACGCGCTCTCATAGGAGTCGATCAGCACGCGCACGCCTCTCACCGGCGAAACCTCGGTCTCAGCCTCGGTTCCACGGGTCGATGAAGACGTCGTCGACCCGCAGATTGCCGGTCAGGGTGGTGAGCACCAGGGAGACATCGGTGGTCCCGCCCGCGACAGCGGCAGGCAATGCCGCGCTGGTCAGCATCAGCGGCGACGGCTGCCAGCCGCCCAGCACCACGGCGACGCCCGCCGGCAGGTAGACACCGTCGTACTCGACACCGACGGCCATCGTCCCCATGCCGGAGGCGAAGAACCGGATCGTGGGGTATGCGGCGTCGACGCACGTCGCTGGTGACTGGGCCGAGGAGCCGGCCGGCAAGGAGAGCGAAGCGAGTCCGAGCGCGCCGGTGGCGGCAAACGGCTCGCTGCCGCCGACCACGGCCCCATGACCGGTCAGTGACCAGCCGGAGCTCTCGAAGTCGCCTCCGGGGGCGAGCTCATAGGAGGATGGGTCACCCCACGGCGCAAACGGGGTGGTCAACGTCGCGCCGTTGCAGGCGTTGACGTTGACGAGATCGGCTTGGGCGGCCGGCGCAGACAGGGCCACAGCGCCGGTGACGCCGAGCGCGATCAGGACCGTGAGGCTGCTCCGCAGCCTTCGGAGGGGGAAGGTCACTAGTCGCTCCTTGGGGCAAGGGTGGTGGGTGATTCACGCCCGCGACGCCGCATCTCCCTCGTCCCGGCCCGGTCTGCCTCACAACGGCGTCTGGCGCTCTCGCGGAGCCGGTGGAGATTGCGCCCAGCTCACGGGTGCGCTGCCCACGAATGGACAGACACAGCGGCCCCCCGCTGGCAAATCGGGCATCCACCAAAGCGGTCCTCACGAGAACGGTGTTGTGAATCGGCAAGGCTACGGCACTCTGGGCAGGTCGCCCCATGCGTTGGCAGCATTTGTGGAAGATTGCGCGGCGCAGGGAGATGACCTTCCCGTGCAGCGACCCGGGGCCTGCGCGGCCATCCACTCGAGCAACTTTCCCGCAGGCGCCGGGTTTGGCGAGGGTGAGGCCGCGCCGGGGTGTCGGCGCGCCGCGACACCCGACAAGGAGGCAGCGATGCGACTCATCCGGCGCCACCTCTCGTACGCGAACGTGGCCTCCACGCTCGCGCTCGTCTTCGCCATGGGAGGCGGGGCCTACGCGGCGATGGCCCCGGTGCACGACGGCGTCATCCATACCTGCTTCCGTCAATCCAACGGCGCCCTGCGGGTGGTGCGGGCCGGCGCACGGTGCGGCCGCCGCGAGCGCGCGCTGGCCTTCAACCAGCGGGGGCCGGTGGGACGTCGGGGCGCCACCGGCGCCACCGGGCCGACCGGGAAGACGGGTGCCACCGGCAAGACCGGGCGCACGGGCGCGGCGGGGCGCAGTGTCACCAGCGCCACCCTCGGCGTCGGCAGCGCCGCGTGCCCCAGCGGCGGGTCGAGCTTCACCACGGCGTCGGGCACCACGTCCGCCTGCAACGGCGTCGCCACGAGCTTCGCCAACGTCGACGCCACCGGAACCCTCGCCTCGAGCCGCGGCGTGACCGGCGTCGAACCGGGGACCGGGACCGGCGTGTACTGCGTGAAGCTGGCGGCCACGCCGTCGGTGGGGGTGGCGTCGGTGCGCGGGAACGCGGGCACGAGCGGTTCGGCCGAGGTGGTCATCCCGGCGGCCACGGCGGCGTGCAGCGCGACCGGTGACACCAGTGCCGAGGTCCTCACCTTCGACGGTACGGGAGCCGCGGCCGGGCTTCCCTTCAACGTGCTGTTCGGCTGACGGTCGCCAACGCCCTGCGTGCCTCTCGGTGCGGAGGGCGTTGGCTATTTGTGCGCGTCGCCCGCACCGGCGGGCATGGGATGTCAGGATCTGAGGCGAGGAACGTCGGCCGAAAGGACTTGCCGTGACCACACCGAGCTTTGGCATCTTTGACCACATCGAGGACATCCCCGGAACCCCGACGAGCCAGCTGCTCAAGGACCGGCTCGCCCTCGTCCGCACGGCCGACGAGGCCGGATTCGCCGGCTATTACTTCGCCGAGCACCACGGCAGCGACCTGTGCATGACCCCCAGCCAGGAGCTGTTCATCGCCGCGGCCTCCCAGGTGACCAGCCAGATCCGCCTGGGCCCGATGGTCAAGCTGCTCCCGATGCACCCGCCGGTGCAGCTGATCGAGGATCTCTGCGTGCTGGACCAACTGCTCGAGGGGCGGCTGGACTACGGCGTCGGCCGCGGGGCGGTCCCCGTCGAGCACTACTGGTTCGGCGACTCGTGGCCGCAGTCGCGTGAGCGCTTCGTCGACGTGCTGCGGATCATCCAGCGCGCGCTGGCCACCGGCGAGATCTCGAGCGAGGGCAGTGCGTTCTACGACTTCCCGACGATGCCGATGTCGACCAGGCCCTGCCAGGAGCACATCCCCTTCTGGTACCCCGGCAACCCGGTGGCGGCGGGCCAGTATGGGCTCAGCCTCATGTGGCCCGGCCCGATCGAGCAGGGCGCCTACGACGCCTACGTCGAGGCGTGGCATCGCCACAAGGACGACGAACTGCGCCTCGATGCCCCCGACGCCGAGCCACGGGTCGCCTACAACGTCGTCCTCGCCATCGCCCCCACCGAGGACGAGGCCCGGGACATCACCCGCCGCGGGATGGAGGGGCTGGTCCGCCGGACCCAGGCCGCCCATCGCTTCGACCGCCTCGTCATCTCCGAGGAGGAATGCGACGCCGCGCAGGGCCCGCTGCGCGCGATCATGGCCACGATGGAGCCCGCCATCAACTTCGGTGCCGGCACCACGGGGCAGATCGCGGAGCGCCTCGCCGCCGTGCTGGAGAACGGGCTGAGCGACTACATCTGCTTCATGCTGCCCACCGGTGATATGAGCATGTATGAGGCGCGCCGGACGCTCGAGCTCTTCGTCACCGAGGTCAAGCCCCAACTCGAGCAGGTGACCGCCGCGCGCTGAGTCGATGCGCTGGGAGGCCGAACCCGACCTGCACGCCTTTGACGTCCGCGTGCGCCCCCTGCTCGAGGCCCGCATCGAGAACAACGTCCCGGCGACCGTGCTGACGGGGATGCTCCAGGGCCAGCACCTCGCGACACCACCGGTGCTCGCGGTGGGCGTCGGCGAGGACGGGATGATCGCCGCGGCGGCGCTGCGCACCCCACCGTGGCTGATGCTGTGCACCCCCGTCAAGGCCGGTGACGCAGCCGCGCTGCTCGACCTGTGGCTCGAGCACGATCCGGACCTGCCGGGCGTCAACGCCCTCTCTGACACCGCGCGGACGATCGCCGCCGACTGGACTCGCCGCACGGGCGGCAGCGAGCGGCCCCGCACCGCGATGGCCCTGCACTCCCTCCGCGCGGTCGTCGACCCGCCACGTCCGGCCGGCGGGCGCCTGGCGATGGCCTCCGCAGCTGATCGGGACCTGTGCCTCGCGTGGTGGGACGGCTTTGTCGCCGACAGCCATGTCATCGACGCTGGGCGTGAGGCGCGGACGGCCATGGTCGACCACCGCATCGCTCAGGGCCACATGTTCCTATGGGTCGACGGCGGCCGCCCGGTGTCGCTGGTCGCCATCAACCCGCCGACGGCCGGAGTCATCCGCATCGGGCCTGTGTACACCCCGCCGTCCGAGCGGCGCCGCGGCTACGCCACCTCGGCGGTGGCCGCCGTGAGCCGCCTCGGTCTGGAGGAGGGCGCGCACACCTGCATGCTCTACACCGACGTGGCCAACCCCACCTCCAACAAGATCTACGCCGATGTCGGCTACCGGCGCATCGGCGAGTGGGAGGAGCGGGTGTTCACGGCGCCGAGCGCCGGGCCGTCGCCGGGCCCGGTGTAGGCGGCCTCACGCGGCGAAGGTGATGAACCCGTCGGCGTCCAGGTCGGGCCGGCGGCCCAGGCCGATGGCGCGCGCGAGCTGGACGGCCGGCTCGTTTCCCGGCCGCGTGCGCACCACGACCGGCCATTCCGGCGTGTGGGCACGAGCAGCGGCGATCGCCTCCCGTGTCGCCTCGGCGGCCAGCCCGCGCCCGTGGACCGCCGGATCGAAGCGGTAGTACATGTTCCAGATCGCCCGCCCGCCGAGCATCGCCGGCTTGACCCCCGCCAGGCCGACGTCGCGCCCCTCGTACTCCACGATCCAGTAGCCGATCCCGTAGGTGTCCCACACCTCGGCGAAGCGCCGCGCGTACCCCTCGGCCTGCTCTGGCGTCGGCACGCCGCTGGGGCTGTGGCCGTGAGTCCGCGGATCGGTGCTGAGCTTGACCACCGAGGCGGCGTCGTCCTCGGTCACGCGCCGCAGACGCAGCCGCTCGGTATGGCGGTCGGCCACCGGTTCGCTCATGGCGAGGCGGCCTCGTGCCGCGACGTCCCGGTGACAAACGCCCGGACCCCCGCGGTCGTCCGCAGCCGGATCACCGGGAACGCGCTCAGCTCGACCGGCCAGTCACGCCGGCGCGCGAAATGCGAGTGAAAGGCGTAGCCGAACAGCGACTCGCGCCCCCAGATCGCCGAACGCACCGACTCCCGGTTGCCGTTCCAGATCTCCTCGCCGCCGGCCACGCGCCGGCCCGTCCGGCGCACGAGACGCGGCAGCCACACCCGGATGGGCAGATCCAGCCACACCACGACGTCGGCCGCCTCCAGCACGCGATCGCCGAGCTTGTTGCGATAGGTGCCGTCGATGACCCAGCCGCTGGAGCCCAGGACGGGCGCGAGCTGCGCCGCCAGCACGTCGTCGGGGGTCTCGGTCCAGTTGGGCCCGTGCACGAGAGCGTCGAGCTCGACGAACGGCACCCCCATCCGTTCGGCGAGCTCGCGTCCCAGCGTTGTCTTGCCGTTGCCGCTGGCGCTGGCGATGATCGCGACTCTCCGCGCCGAGCCCATGCCATCAAGTGTGCCTCCCGCGCGCCTATTGCGCCATCGAGTAGACGCTCTCCGAGCCGTCGAGAGCCTCGGACGGCGCGGCGACGCTCCCGCCGGCCTCGGGCTCGCGCGCCCGGCGCGGCAGCATCAGCGTGCACAGGATGAGCAGCGGCACCGTGGCCAGCTCCCACTCGATGCAGCGGTTGATCGCAGCGACGAACCCGTGGTGGGTCAGCGTGGTGAAGAACACCGTGCCGATGGCCGCCACGCCCACCGCTCCCGCGAGTTGCTGCAGCGCGTTGAGAACGCCGGAGGCCGACCCGACCTCCCGATCGGTCACCGAGGCCAGGATGAAATCGAACAGCGGCGAGATGACCATTCCGATGCCGAGACCCACCAGCAGCTGCGGCGCGATCAGCATCAGCGACTCGGTGTGCAGGCCGTGGGCGGCGATCACCTGGTGCAGCCACCAGTACCCGCCCGCCATGAGCACGGCGCCGAGCTGGAGCACCGTGCGGCCCAGCCGCGGCGCCAGCACCGTCGCGGCCAGAGCGGCGCCGCTGGCCATGCCGAGGGCGAAGGGGGCCAGAGTCACGCCCGCGTGGATGGCGGAGAAGTGCTCGCCGAACTGCAGGAACAGGGTGATGACGAGCAGCATCCCGATCATTCCCGCAAAGAAGACGACGATGCCGGCGACGCCGGCCGTGTAGGCGCGGTGGCTGAAGATGCTCGCCTCGATGAGCGGATCGCGGCCCGTGCGCCGGAGCCGGCGGCTCCAGACCGCAAGCGTCACGAAGGCAACGGCGCTGCCCGCGATCATCAGATAGGTCCACGCCGGCCAGCCGGCCTCGCGGCCCTGGATGAGCGGGTAGACGAGCAGGCCCATCCCCAGCCCGCAGAGGATGGTGCCCACGATGTCAAGGCGGGGCGGCCGCGGCGCGCGGGACTCCGGCATGACCCGGGCCGCGCCCAGCGCGGCGATCAGGCCGAGCGGCAGGTTGACGAGGAAGATGAGCCGCCACCCCGAGCCGAACGCGTTGGCGGCGATCAGGGCGCCGCCGATGATCGGCCCGAGGACCGCCGAGCCGCCGATGACGGGTCCGAACACGCCGAACGCGGATCCCAGCTCGCTCGGGGCGAACACGCTGCGCAGGATGCCGAGGCCCTGCGGGATGAGCAGCGCCGCGGCGAACCCCTGGGCCATCCGGCAGGCGATGAGCATGTCGGAGGAGACGGCGAACGCGCATGATGCAGACGCGACGACGAAGACGAGCGAGCCGATCACGAACAGCCGCTTGCGACCGTAGATATCGCCGAGCCGACCACCCGTGATCAGGCCGACGGCAAAGGCGAGCGCGTAGCCCCCGATCACCCACTGCAGCCCCGAGGCCGAGCTGTGCAGGTTGTCGCGAATGGTGGGGGCGGCCACGTTGACGATGGTGCTGTCGAGAAGATCCATGCACTCCGCGGCGAGGACCAGCCACAGGATGAGCCACCGGCGCGGATGGCTCGCCGCGGTGAGTGTGGGCGGTGATTGAGCGCTGGGCACGGTCATGTTGCTCCTTTCACGTACGCTGTTCGGAACGTTGTTCGTTTAACGAACGTTGTTATACACTGTGCACTGTGACCTCGTCAAGCCCAGAGCCCGACTCTCGCCTCCCCTCCCCCCCGCGCCCTCCTCGCCGCCGCGAGCGGCCCACGCGTCGCACCGCGATCACCGTCGAGGGCATCGTCGCCGCCGCGATCGAGGTGCTCGACGAGACTGGCGTCTCAGGCCTGTCGATGCGAGGCGTGGCTCAGCAGCTCGGCACCGGTGCCGCGTCGCTCTACGCCCACGTGTCCAGCAAGGATGAGCTGCTGGAGCTGGTCTTCGACGAGCTCGTCGGGCGGGTGGCGCTCCCCGAGCCCGACCCCGAGCGCTGGCGCGACCAGCTCCGTCAGATGGCGGTCGACATGCGCCAGATCCTCATCAGCCACCGCGACGTCGCGCTGGCCGGCCTGGGCCGCGTGCCCGCCTCGCCGAAGGTGCTGGAGGCCGCAGAGGTGGTGGTCGCGGTGATGCGTGCCGGCGGGCTCTCTGATCGGGTGCTGGCCCTCGGTCTGGACCAGCTCCTGCTCTTCATCGCCGCCTCCGCCTTTGAGGACAGCCTGTACGAGGCCCGCGGCCTGACCCCCGAGGAGCTCGCCGGGTATTTCGACGAGGTCCACGCCTTCTACCAGCGCCTCCCCGTCGATCGCTTCCCCGTCCTGGCCTCGATCGCCGACCCGATGACCGGCCCCGACGGGGACGAGCGCTTCGCCTTCGGACTGGACGCGCTGTTGTCCGGGTTTGAGGCGATGAGCCGCGCCGTGTAATCACCCCGTCGTGCCCCTCCCGGCCACCCCTCGCTGAGTGCTCGCGATGGCCCGTGAAGTACGCTCGAGGACGTGTCCGAGTGGTTCGACGAGCTGGCCGAGTGGCTGCGCATCCGCTCCGTGAGCGCGGACCCCGCCCGCGCCGGCGATGTCCGCCAGGCCGGAGACTGGGTGTGCGAGCTGTTGCGTGGGGCCGGCGGCGAGGCCGAGCTCATCGACTGGCACGGACAGCCGCTGGCCATCGGGGAGCTGCGCGCCTCGCGCGACGCGGAGGCCGCCCCCACCGTCCTGTGCTACGGCCACTTCGACGTCCAGCCCGAGGACCCGCTGGACCTGTGGGAGTCAGCGCCGTTTGAGCCCGAGATCCGCGGCGAGCACCTCTATGCCCGCGGGGTCGCCGACGACAAGGGCCAGCTGTACATGCTGTTGGCGGCGGCGCGCGCGCTGGCCACCGCCGGCGAGCTGCCGGTCAACGTCCGCTTCACCTGCGACGGCGAGGAGGAGACCGGCGGGCACTCGATCATCGAGTTCCTCGAGGAGGACACACGCGGCGCCGACGCCGCGATCATCTTCGACAGCGGGATGATCGCCCGTGATCTGCCCGCATTCAACATCGCCACGCGCGGCCTCGTCTACTTTCACGTCACCCTGCGGACCGGTGAGCGCGACCTGCACTCCGGGGTGTTCGGGGGCGCCGCACTCAACGCCGCCCACGCGCTGGTCCACACCCTCGACGCCGTCCTGGCCCGCAACGGGCGCCTCGCCGAGCCGCTGCGCCAGGGCCTCGCCCCTCCCACCTCCGAGGAGCTGGCCGGCTGGCGCGCCCTGCCCGCCGGCGCCCATGAGCTTTCGTCTCAGGGCGCCCGGCCCAAGGACGCCAACGCGGCGGAGGAGTTCTACCTCCGGACGTTCGCCGAGCCGGCGCTGGACGTCAATGGCGTGGAGAGCGGCTCCCCCCAGCTGCAGAAGACGGTGCTGCCGGTGCAGGCCACGGCCAACGTCTCCATCCGCCTCGCCCCCGGCCAGGACCCCGAGACCGTCGCGGGCGCCTTCGAGCGGCTCCTGCGCGACGCGGCGCCGCCCGAAGCCGACCTGGAGCTCGAGCTGCTCTCCTCCGCGGCACCCGGTCTCGTCCCCCCCGACTCCCGGGCGATACAGCTCGGACTCGATGCCTTCGAGCGCGTGGTGGGGACCCGCCCCGCGCTGATCCGCTCGGGTGGGACGCTCCCCATCGTGCCGGCGCTCAGCAGCCGCGACATCCCCACCATCATCTCCGGGTTCTCCCTGCCCGACGCGAACATCCACTCCCCCAACGAGCGGATGCTGACCGACTACATCCCGCTCGGCATCGCCGCCGCCCGCGGGCTCTTCCAAGCGTTCTCGGCGCTCTGAGGCGCGAGGCGCCGGTGAGTGACGCGGCGCGCCAGCCGGGCTTCTCAGATGAGCAGCGGCTGGCCTTCGGTCAGGTGGCCGAGCTCTATGACCGCGCTCGCCCGTCCTATCCCGCGGCGGCCATCGATGCCGTGCTCGAGTACGGCGCGCTCGGGCCCGGCTCGCGCGTCGCGGAGATCGGCGCCGGAACGGGCAAGGCCACCGTGCTGCTGGTCCAGCGCGGCCTGACGGTGACCGCGATCGAACCCAGCGAGCCGATGGCGGCGGTGGCTCGGGCCAAGCTCGCCGCGTCGCCGGCGGTGACCCTCGTGCCGACAGCGTTTGAAGCATGGGATCCGGGTCAGCCGTTCGACGCCGTGGTCAGCGTCCAGGCCTGGCACTGGCTCGATCCCAAGGTCCGCTGCGCGCGCGCCTGGGAAGCCCTGAGACCCGGCGGCGCGCTCGCCGCCGTCTGGTCCTTTCCCGACTGGGAGCGATGCCGTCAACGCGGCGCGCTGAGCCGCGCCTACCGCATCGCGCCGGTCACACTGGCGCCGGATTTCCCCATGCATCCCGACAGCGAGCCGACCCGGCTGGCCGGCGACTGGCACGCTGAGGTCACCGCCGCCACCGGGTTCGGCGCCGTCGAGGTTCGCGAGTTCCCGCGCTCAGAGCGCTACACCGCCCAGGACTACGTCGCGCTCCTGCAGACCCATCAGGACCACATCCTGCTCAACGAGGACGACCGTGCAGCCCTGATGGAGGAGATCCGGCGCACCATCGAGAGCGGCGGCGGCTCGCTCGAGTTGCCGCTCACCACCTACGTCTGCCTCGCGCGCCGCCTTCAGGAGTCGGCGTGAGCGGCCTGGAACGGGTCGGCGGGGGCGTCCGGTGGTGCCTCCGCCACCAGCGCGGCGCGCGCCTCGCTGAGCGCCTGGCGATCGTCGTCTGAGACCGACGGATACTGCGGGTCGAGCTCAACGAGCGCCCGCACGATGGCGGCCCCGGCGGCGATCCGGGCAAACCACTTGCGGTCGGCCGGGATCACGTGCCATGGCGCCCACTCGGTGCTGGTGTGAGTCAGCATCTGGGAGAAGGCACGCTGATAGTCGTCCCAGTGCTCGCGCTCGCGCGCGTCGGCCGGCGAGAACTTCCAGTTCTTCTCCGCCAGGTCGATGCGCTTGAGAAACCGCGTGCGCTGCTCCTCCTTGGAGAGGTTGAGGAAGAGCTTGACCAGCTTGTAGCCGTTGTCGGTGAGGTGGCGCTCCCACGCGTTGATGTCCTCGTAGCGCCGGGCCCAGAACGTGTCAGACGGACCGGAGGCCCGGAGCAGCCGGGGGTCCAGGAGATCGGGATGGACGCGCACCACCAGCACGTCCTCGTACTGCGACCGGTTGAACAGGCCGATCTGACCGCGCCCGGGCAGCGCGCACTGATACCGCCACAGGAAATCGTGACGCAGCTCCTCGTCGGTGGGGACCTTGAAGCTACGCACGGTGACGCCCTGCGGGTTGACCCCGCTCATCACGTGGCGGATCGTCCCGTCCTTGCCGGCGGCGTCGATCCCCTGGAGGATCACCAGCACGGCCCGCGCGCCCTCGGCGGCCAGGCGGTCCTGGTACTCGGCCAGCATGCTGACCCCCAACTCGAGCAACTCCTCGCCGTCCTTCTTGCGAGCCCAGCCGGCCTTGTAGGCCGGGTCGTAGTCACGGCTGAGCTTGACCTTCGTCCCCGGGGCGACGCGCAGGTGGCCGGTCAGGTCCAGGAGTTGGTCAACGCGGGGATCGGCCATGCCAAGGCGACTCTACGCCTCAATGTCGGCCCGATGTCACCGTCGTCGACCTCACGGCCTCGTCCACCGACGGGTAGAAGCGGTCAGAGCCGATGCGCTGCAGCAGGCCGCTGCGCGCCAGATTGGCTCTCAGGTGGTCGCCGGCACGCGCCACGGCGAAGCCGATGCCGTCGCGCTGCAGCTCGTCCAGCGCCTTGGCGAACGCCTGAGAACCGGTGAAGTCCACGTCGTACATGCCCAGCGCATCGAGGACCACCAGTCGCGGCGACTGGGTGGACTGACGGCGCGCATGGTCAAGCGCGGCGCGAAAGTGCGTGGCGTTGGCGTACCACAGGGGCGCCGCGAAGAGGACCACCAGGACGCCGGGAACCTCGGCCGGGTCTCCCGGCGCCGTCAGCGGAGCCCAGCTCGTCGTTCCCGGGATCCGCCCCAGGACGTGCAGCGAGGGCCGGGCAGTGAGCCGCGTGCGATCAAGGATGGCCAGACCCACCGCGACCCCGATCCCCTGTTCCACGCCGATCAGCGCCACCGCCAGCAACGTGATCAACGCCAGGGCCAGCTCGAAGCGGTCAAACCGCCCGATGGCGATGAGCTCGCGGACATGGAAGATCCGGATGGCCACGAACAGCAGCACTCCGGCCAGAGCAGCCAGCGGCACGTCGCGCAGCAGCCCCGCGGCGGGGACGACCGCAGCCATTCCCCCGGCCGCCAGCAGACACGCCAACTGGGTGTGGCCGCGGGCCGCGCTCACGGCCGCCGTGCGCGCCGGGCTGGCGTTGACCGGGAAGGCGCCGATGAGGCCCGCCGCGACGTTGCCGGCGCCCACGCCCAGGAAGTCGCGCCCCACGTCCGTGGCGTAGGGCTCCTCGGCGGCGAACGCCCGGGTCGTCGCCGCGGACTGCGTGACCACGACGAGCGCGACCACGCCGGCCAGGGGGGCGAGCTTCTCGATCGTCGTCCACGAGACATCCCGCAGCCCCAGACGCGGCGCGCCATGGGCGAAGGGGCCGAGCACGGCAACGCCATGGCGGTCGAGGTGCCCGACGGCCACCACGACCGTCGCCACCACCAGGCCGGCAAGCGCTCCCGGCAGCCGGGCGTCGACGCGGTCGGAGCCGACCACGGCCGCGAAGACGCCGAGACCGATGACGAGGGTCGGGACGCTCAACTGCCCGATGTGGGCGATGACCGAGCCGAGCCGATGCAGCGTGGATCCGCCCGCGGCGTGCAGGCCAAGCAGGTCAGGGAGCTGGTGGACGATGATGATGACCGCGATCCCGCCCAGGAAACCCGTGATGATCGGCGCCGAGAGCAGCTCGGAGATCCAGCCCAGACGCGCCAGCCACACGAGCGCCACCAGTGCTCCGACCATCACCGCCAGGATCCCCACCAGGTTCTGGTAGTGAGGCGTCCCGCTGGCGGCGAGGCCGGCCACGCCGACGGCGAACAGCGGGGCGATCGTCGAGTCCGCCCCTACTGACATCCGCGGGTTGGAGCCCAGCAGGGCGAAGAGGACGGTGCCGGCCACGAAGGCGTAGAAGCCGGTGACCGGTGGCATGCCCGCCAGCCGCGAGGTGGCCAGCTGCTCGGGCACCGCGATGGCCAGCAACGTCACCGCCGCGAGCACGTCGGTCCCCAGCCACGAGCGGCGATACCCGCGTAACGACCGCGCCACGACGGGCGCCCGCCCCACCCCGGTCCGGCGGTCTGCGGGCTCGGTCATGGGCGGAGATCATTGCCGATCGGGCCGCCACATCGGATCGCGTCGCGCCGGTATTCTGGCGGCACGATGATGGTTGCGGCTGATAGGAGGGTCGCCTGGCGCGGGCTCGCGCGCGCCGCCGTCGTCCCCGCCGCCGCCATCGCGGTGCATCAGTTGCGCTACTGGCTCGCCTTCGGCAGCGACGCGAGCGTCGAACTGCAGCGCCAGGGCCACTCGTATCTGCACTCGGTTGCTCCCTGGATCGCCGTCGCCCTGGCCTGGGCTGTCGGCGCCTTCCTCTCGGCGCTGGGACGGGCGATGCACGGCCAGACCTCGGTGCCGCGCTACGGGCTGTCGCTGGTGGCGCTCTGGCTCATCTGCACCGTCAGCCTCATCCTCATCTACAGCGGACAGGAGCTGCTGGAGGGGATGCTGGCCACCGGGCACCCCGCGGGGCTGGTCGGCGTCTTCGGCTACGGCGGCTGGTGGGCGATCCCCGCCTCGGTCTGCGTCGGGCTCGTTCTGGCCGCCCTTCTCCACGGCGCGCGCTGGATGCTGCATGAGGTGGCGTCGCGCCGCGCGCGCGCCGGCGCCGCACCGTGCCCTGCGGGTCCGGCGCAGCCGCGCCCGGCTGACCTCTCCGTGCCCCGCCTGGCGCCGCTGG
>DATJTQ010000001.1:0-2773 GCA_035503355.1 Solirubrobacteraceae bacterium | reverse complement strand
CCCGGGCGCAACTCAACGAGCTGCGCGCCGCCGTCCCGGGCTTCGGCGGGGCGGCAGAACCGCCGCTGGGGCAGGCCATCCCAGGAGCCGGCGCCCGCTGGTTGTCGGTGGGGACCGCGATCGTGCTGGGGGTGGTGCTGGCCGCGACCCTGCTCCCCGACTTCCACGCCTGGACCGCCGGGCAGGCGCTGTTTCACCATCACCACGGGCCCCACTAGCCACCAGGTGCCGTGGGCCTCAGCAGCCCGGCCTGCGCCCACCGCGACGCTGACCGCACCTGCGGACCGGGGTCAACCCCCGCCGCTCACCGTGCCGGGATCAACCCCCGCCGCTCACCGTGCCGGCCCCCTGTGGCGGGGCGGTGGTCTTGGTGGTCGTTGTGCCGTTGCCGCCGCTGTGCGATCCGCCACTCCCGTGGGTCACCGGAGTGACCGGCGTCGGGTGCGTGACCGGGGTGACCGGCGTGACCGGGGTGACTGGGCGGATGGTGCTGCCCGTACTGCTGCCGGTGTAGGTCGGCCTGGTCTCGGTAACCGTGCTGCTGGGGGCGCCGGTCGATGACGTCGGGGCATGCGTCACCGCGGCGGAGGGCGTCCGCGTGGCGGCGGGCCGGGTGGGGTGCGAGGCTCGATGCGAGGGCTTGGTGTGAGCCGGCTTGTGGGCGGCGCTCGCCTTGAACTGGGACTTCTTCGCCGGTGCCGACGTCAACTTCGATGTCGCCGTCGACGTCGTCGTGGCCCGCTTCGGCGCAGCGATGTTGACCTCGCCCGCATCCTCGGCGGCCACCGTCGAGCCTCGATGATGGCTGTCGCTCTGGGTCGTCACGGCGGCGCCGGCCCCGACTCCGATTGCGCCCACCATGATCGCGAGGCCCGCGAGACGCGCCTGACGCCGGCGGCGGGTCTTCGGGCGTCCGCTCCGTTGATGCTCGCGCGGCCGGGCCCGCCGCTTCCGGATGGGCTCGGCCGGCTCTGCGACGGCGGGCTCGGGCGAATCGGTGGCGGCCGGTTCAGCGAGATCGGGGAGCTCCGGCGGCGCGAAATCCGCAGAGTCGATGAGGTCGGTATCGATCAGGGGACCAATGTGCTCGAGCTCCTGCTGGTCGGCTTCACCGACGTGCTCCGGGGTCGCTTCGGCGACCTCACCATGGGCACGATGCTCGCGCAGCATGGCCAGGTTGGGCGCGGCATCCGGGTGGCCCCGCCGCTCTGCGCGCGCGAATGCCTCCTCGGCCTCGTCCAGTCGGTCCTGGCCGGCGAGGAGCATCGCCAGGTTGAACGCTCCCTCGGCGTCGCCCTTCTCCTCGGCGCAGCGATAGGCGACCTCGGCGCGGTGCGTCTCGCCGCGGTCTTCGAAGAGCTCGCCGAGAGCCGCCGCGGCGGCGCCGTCACCCAGCTCTTCCGCGTGGGCGAACGCCTCCTCTGCCTCGTCCAGCCTGTCCTGCTCCGCGAGGAGCATCGCGAGGTTGAACGCGCCTGGAAAATGGCCGCGCTCATCGGCACGGTGGTAGGCCGACTCGGCGCGGTGAAGGTCCCCATCCTCCTCGAGGAGGAGGCCAAGGTTCCACGCCGCGGTGGCATGACCCCGCTGGTCGGCCCGCGCGAGAGCGTGCCGGGCTTCCACCGGTCGGTCCTGCGCGTCAAGCACCATCGCCAGGTTGAACGCGCCCCTGGCGTCCCCCCGGTCGTCGGCGCGGCGATACGCCGCCTCGGCCCCGTCCACGTCGCCGTGCTCTTCGAGGAGGATGCCGAGATTCAGCGCCGCGATGGCGTGCCCTCCCCGGTCTGCCTCCGCGAACGCTTCCTCGGCTTCGGGCAGCCTCCCCTCCTCGACGAACCGCATCGCGAGCTCGAACGCGCCATCAGCATCGCGGTGCTCGTCGGCGGGGCCGGAGGTCGAAACCTCGTCAGCGCGACCCGAAGCCGCCTGGAGGTCCTCTGGATCAATTGTCGGTGCCGCAGGCACCGTTTTGTCCCCCCGCGAAGTCCTTCGGACGCGCGCGGAGACGCTTGTCAAGCCCCGAGCCGGTCTCACGCAAGCTCCTGTTCAATCGCGGACCCGCACCATACACCGCCCCCACCCTCGTGGATGGAGGCACACCCACACCAAAGGCTAGTTCTGCCAGGGAAAAACCCACACGCCCGACTGGTGGTGGACAGCGGGCAGAGAGCGATTATGTCCGCAACCCACCCTCGAGGAAGAGCTTTGCCTGCGATGACCCATGGCTTGGAGAAAGACCGTCGGCGCTCACGACTGAACGTCGCGATGCTGCGCCTGTCCTGGCTGGCGATCCTCGCCGCCGCCGTCACCTGCGGGCCGGCCGTCGGCACGGCGCTGGCCGACGGACCGGCGATCACCGGTCTTCCCCAGGTGGGCAACACGCTGACGCTGGACACCACCGCCTTGGGCAGCGATACGACAGGGTTCACCTACGAGTGGCAGGATTGCGACGCCGCGGGTCAGAACTGCCAGGATGTCGCCGGCGACCCGACGGTGAGCGCGTACACCCTCCAGGGGTCTGATGTCGGGCACACGATCGAGGCGATCGTCACCGCGCCCGGGTCGAACCCGGCGACCACAGCACCCATCGGACCGGTGGTGCCGTCGCCATGGGTGGCCACCGTGGCGCCGGCGATCACCGCCGGGACAGCACAGCAGGGCATCATCCTGAGCGTGAGCACCGGCAGCTGGGGCACGAATCTGACCCCGACGAGCTACACCTATCAATGGCAGGACTGCGATGCCTCAGGCCAGAACTGCGCCAATGTCGCGG